>JAUYSY010000072.1 GCA_030696155.1 Alphaproteobacteria bacterium
CGTTGAAGGGCTTAATGGGTTTGTTGAAGCAACAAAAAAATCATTGAGACCAAAATAGGATGAAAGACCTTTTGATCTAATAGTCGTCCCTTTTTCCAACGGATAATCATTTAATTTTAATTTATTGTTATTAAGGGCTGAAATATATATTTTATTGTTATCTAAACTTGCAACTGCATTAGCACCAAATTGAACGTTCATTGCAGCAACTGTATTTGCAAGACTTACACCTGGGTTAAAATTATAAATCCCAATTTCGGCGCCGTTCGTATCATAAAGTCCAACTTTAATTGTAGGATCAAGTATTTGACTTGTGTTTTCATTAATGGCAATAGTTGACCCATTATTACCTTTAATGTTTAACTTCCCGTCAACAATGGATGCTGTTGCATCCCCAGCCAATCCAGCATTGATAGCGCCAACAATAGCGTTCACATTACCTAAGGCTGATACGTCAATGTCAACGAAATGCTGAATAATGCCGTCTTTATTAAGGGTAGCAATGCGTGCATTTCCCGTGCCAAAAAATGTATCTGTGCCGAGAACATCTTTTGTGCCTTTTAATAATTGTGCGCCCGGAAATCCTGATGCGTTGTTATGGATTTCATTGAGTTCTTCTTTAAGATTACGTGCTAATTGACTTATGTTTTGGGATAAATTGGGCAATATATCATCACGTAATTCAAAAAGTGCTGATAATTTTGCTTGATTGTTTGAATTAGGCTGTCCCACGCTTTTGATAATGGTTGTTACATCTTGGTTGTTAATCATTAATCCTTTTAATGTATCAGGATAAACAACAGATGCATCAATTGTTTCAGAGCGCTCAAAAACAAAAGAAGTACCTTGTGTAGATGCTAAATTAATACCACTAGGACCATTAACATTTATGCTTCCATCTGGATTGTTTGTTACACTTATAGCAAGTGCACGTGCTATTTCGTTTAAGGCACCGCGCCTACTATCTTCAAGGGCTGATATTGATTCGCCTGTCGAAACTGCATCTTTTATTTTATTGTTTTTTTCTATAACAATATTTACACTTTTTGTTAAATTTTTAACTTCTAAATCTATATCTTTTTCACAAGAATCACGAATATTTTGTACCTTTGTTTCCAATTCGTTCAATCTTGTTGTTAATTGTTGGCTGATAGAAACAAGTTGACTTTTAATGCTTTCATTGTCAGGACTTGTTGCAAAATTACTGAGTGTTGTTTGAAAGCGTTCAAACAATGCCGTAAAGCTTGAGGGTGAGTTTACTTGCCCTAATAGAGGTTCCAAATCTCTAAATTTAGAAAACATTGACTCATTATATCCTAATGCGGAGATATCATTGCGAATAGACTGACTTAATTGGTTATTTAAATATCCTTGGGGAGGTGTTATTTCAAACCCAGTTATTTTATTATTAGACGTTTTTGTAGTAATTTTTACACTTTGATAGGTCGCGTCTGGATCTGAGGAACGCACAGCATTTCCTTGTGCTGTCTGAAGAGCTGAAAGATTAGCATTTAAAGAAGATAATAAAACATTAGACATTTGTTTTATATACTCTCAAAAAAAGTTGTTGTAGGAAAAGATTTTAATATTTTTCCTTTATAAGTATAGGATTTTGTATTGAGTTCTTCTTCTATATAATTTTTATAAATATCCATTAAATGTTCTTTAGTTTTTTGCGTGACTTCCAAAACCAATTTATTTGTAAGCATGACTTCTTTCAGTTTCTCAAAAGAGTGTAAAAATTTATCTTTAAGTGTTTTTGAAAAAGGTTTCGCTGTTTCTGGAACATTCAACATTTTTTCAAGACTTATATTGTAAATTTCCATGAATTTTACTTTTGATTTTTCTGTTTCTTGAAAAAGATCCAGTTGATATGAACGTATAATTTTTGTTTGGTATTTATAAGCTTGGATAACTAGATTTAAATCGTTTAAACAAGTAATAAGTAAATCATCTGGAATTATTTCTATTTCTATTTGTTTTTCTTTTACCATTTTACCACCTGTTTTTTAAGCAGCTTCCGCTATCATATTTTGAGCTTGTTGATATGCCTTAATAGGTTTTTTGCTTTGGTTTTGATCTTCAAATAATTGTTGTCCAATACCAAAAGAATCAACAGCATTAGGGTCTTTTAGAATTTCTGCTAAATATAATCCTTGAAAAAGTTTAACATTTCCATCATCCCATCCTTTTTCCTCAGGGATCATTTCTTCAAACATACCTGCAAGGATATGGCCTAAAAATATATTTTCGCCTTCTTTGCTTTTAGGTTTATCCATTACTTGATTATCTGCAAAGGATTTAAGATCAGATATATCGTTTATTGATGTATTCATTATACAACCTCCAAACTTGCTTGTATTGCGCCCATACGATGAATCGCATTGATGATATCCATAAGTTCCGGCACTGTAACGCCTAACGCATTTAAATTACGTACTAAATCACCAATTGTAGGGGCTGATTTCAAAAGTGTTAATTTTTTATTACCTTCTTCAATTGTTACATTCGTGCGTGGCACAACAACAGTTTCACCTTCTGAAAGTGAATTTGGTTGCGACACCATGGGTGTTTCAACAATTTTAATAGAGATATTACCTTGTGCGATGGCAACGGGTCTAATACGTACGTTTTCACCCATCACCACAACACCTGATGATTTATCAATCAAAATTTTAGCGGCCATATCAGGTGTAATTGATAATTGTTCTACTTTTGTTAAAAGAAGAGATGTTTGATCTTTGTAATAAGGCGGTACTTCCATTTCAATGGTTGCTTTATCAATCAATCTAGCAATAGGAGATTTAATCTGTGGATTATGTAGAAAACTTGTATTGACAGCATGAGTAACGCGTTGGGCTGTTGTAAAATCAGGATTACGTAAATAAATGCGAATAGTTGATTGTGTGTTTAATTCAAATGGAATTTCACGTTCAACAATAGCGCCATTGGGAATAAGACCTGCTGTTGGATGTCCTTTAACAATAGAGGCTGCTTCACCGATGGCTTGAAAACCACTGACAATGACAGGTCCTTGGCCGACCGCATAAACTTCATTGTCAGCACCTTTTAAAGGTGTTGCAACCAATGTGCCGCCACGTAAATCAGTGGCATCACCAATAGTTGACACTTGAACGGTGACCCGAGTTCCTTGGCGTGAAAAAGGATTAAGTGTTGCCGTTACCATGACGGCTGCAATATTTTTACTGTTTAAACTTTTATCCCGTGCATTGACACCTAAACGTTCCAACATCGCGATAAAACTTTCACGGGTGAAAACAGCAGAGTTAAGTTTGTCGCCCGTTCCATTCAGGCCTATGACAAGTCCGTACCCTACAAGGATGTTATCCCTGACACCTTCAAAATCTGCAATATCTTTAATGCGGGAATTGGCGTATGCCGCATAATCTAAAAAAACAAAGCATATTAGTACACTTAATGCTTTAAGCATTGATGTAACAGATTGTTTTTTTTGGATTTGATTTTTCATTAATGGGTACCCTCCGTTTAAACTATGCAATCTTTGTGCCAATTTTGGATGCACTCATTTGCATTTGGATATAATATTGGGTATAATTGGGAAGAAGCGAGGATTTATGAAAATTGAATCAATGAGATCCCTTAAAACAAATGGGATTAAAAATAAAAGCAATGCATCAAAAACGGATAATGCCAGTTTTTCAACAGCTTTGGCAAAAGAAACTTCACAATCCGGCGATATTGTCCAATTATCTTCTATGCAATCTATAGCTTCTTTATGGGCGCTTCAAGAAGTTGATGCGGCATTTGAAAAGAAAAAAAAAGCGATACGCAAAGGGCATTCAATTTTAGAAGAATTAGCGAATCTTCAGAAATCTATTTCATTAGGAAATGATCCAAAACAGATTTTAAATGGTATGCAGTCTTTATTAATGGATAGAGACGATGTCGGTGATTCTAATTTGCAAGATGTTCTTGATGCTATTTACTTGCGGGCGTCAGTTGAAGCTGCTAAATTCTCCCGATAAACTACCCAGATTATGAGCAAATTCGTCGTCAAGCTTCCGTTTCCGGTACTCATGTACAAAGTGGTACATTCCGTTCCGGTTCTCAGCTTTTCTAGACTTTGCCTCATAATCTGAATAGTTTTTACAAAATAACATAAACAATTTAATATTATAATTTGAGAGAAAATGACTTTACTTATTACTGGTCTTGAAGAAATTTCATCCCCTTTTAAAGCAATTATTCTTGATGCTTGGGGTGTCCTCCATAACGGCGTACAATCTTACCCATATGTCTTGGAAGCGCTTACAACTTTACGTGCACAAGGCAAAAAGATCCTTGTTCTTTCAAATGCACCACGTCTTAAAGAAAGTGTTCAAGAATCGCTTCTTAAATGTGGTATTCCAGAAAGCTATTATGATTTTCTTCATTCTTCTGGTGAAGAAGGTTATCTTACACTTAAAGAAAACAATGTATTTGGTGATATTTGTTTTCATATGGGTGAAATAGCGCATCGTGGTTTATTTGACAAGTTAACGCTCAATCGCACTGAAGATCTTGATCAAGCACAGTTTTTACTTAATACGGGTTTCATTAACCCTGATTTGAACCCTTTGTCTAAAGACGATTTTTTAATGCAAGCGATTGAGAAAAATTTACTTATGCTTTGCTTTAATCCCGACATGCACGTTTATGTGGGTAATAATCTTTTGCTTTGTGCCGGTACCTTTGCTAAACGTTATGAGGATTTAGGCGGTCAAGTTCATTATTTTGGAAAACCGCATGCAAACGTTTATAAACGCGCTATGTCGATGCTTGATATTCAAGATCCAAATGAGATTTTAGCTGTCGGCGATTCATTTGCGACAGATATGCGTGGTGGTCAACAAGCAGGCATTAAAACAATATTGACATTAACGGGTGTTCATTCAAAAGATCTTTATCCAGAAGGTTTATTTAATGAAGAAAATTTTAAAAAACTTTGTGCTTCTTACAATGTTAATCCGTCCTATGTCATGCCAGAACTAAGTTGGTCATAGTATTATCCATTTAGGTTAATAGAGCGTCATTCTTCGTACATGTAGGAAGAGACTACACTTCACTCATCATTCCTTCTCTTAACCTAAAGCGATAACACTATATACCCAATCGGTTTCAAAGTTGGGTCAAGAAGATGAGTGGTGAAGCACGCGGAGTGTATTTCTTCATACATGAGCATGCTGAATCCCGAAATCTGACGCCCTCCACAATTTGAAACAGGAAGGGTATAGCATTTCACGCTCTGTGGTAGGGATGGCCTATTAAGATTTGTTGCGCCCTGTAAATTTGCTCCAGCAACATGACGCGCACAAGCATATGTGGCCAGGTTTGGCACCCGAAAGAAATTTTAAAATTTGCACGTTCTAAGATTTGGGGCGCAAGTCCGTCAGCGCCTCCAATGATAAAGATAATTTTGCCTGGACTCGACATTTCGAACTGGGCAAATTTTTCTGAGATCTGAACACTTGTTATGTTTTTGCCGCGTTCATCTAAAGCGATGACATAATCTTTAGGATGAATGTATTCTTCAAAAAGACGTGCTTCTTCCTCTTTTAAAGAAATGCCTTTCAGGTTTTTTTTTGTGCCTAATTCAATAAATTCTAAAGGCCAGCTGATTCTTTTTGTATAAAGAATAGAAAGAGGTTCAAGATCATTTCCCTTTATTTTTCCGATCGCGAGAATTGAAATTGATAACATCTGTATTATATATCCCGATCGGTTTTAACATGTGGGTAGAAAGATGGGTGTGAGACACACAGCGTGTATCTCTTCATACATGAGTATGAAGAATCCCGAATTTATTATTTTGGCGCCTTCCACAGGTTAAAAAAGGAAGGGATGTTATTGGTTTTCTTGAGTTTTACGAGATGTAGGTTCAAAACTCCATAATTTTTCAAGATTATAATAAGCTCTGATTTCAGGTGGGAAAAGATGCACGATAACATCGCCTGCATCAAGTAATACCCATTCACTTCCTACAACGCCTTCTATTGTTACGCGGTGTAAGCCTTTGCCTTTAAGCTCCGATTGTAAATGATCAGCGAGTGACGTGATGTGACGACCTGAACGACCGCTTGCAACGACCATGTAATCAGCAATTTCTGATTTTCCTTCGAGAGGAATCACAACAATGTCTTCTGCTTTATCTTTATCAAGAGAGTCTGAAATTAAGCGTAGAATTTCTTTAGAATCTATAGCTTTTTTACGATAATTGCCTGGTGTGGCATCAGTTGAACGAGACATAATTTCCTATTTATTTGTCTAAACATCTTATGTAGATTGGTGCAATTTTTATTTTTTTCAAGAGGTGTGCTTGACTTTTTAAATTTATTTTTTGAAGTTCATGTTTTTTTAGTTTGTAGTGTAGTGTTTTCTAAAAATAATCATACTGAAAAAACAATGTAGATAAATTTTTGAGTTGTAAAAATTTACACGTCACCCCTTCCTATGTCCTATCCCCTTCCTACTTCCCGCGACTTGATCGCAGGATCCAGACGATCTTCCCTAAAGTTAACATTGTATAAATTGGACAATGACATCTTCTTTATTTACTTTCTGGATCCCGCGGGACTTGCCGCGGGACGTAGGAGGGGGGATAGAATTTACTCTAGTTACTTCACCTAGTTTTTAGAAAACAGATGAAGCATTAAGTAATCATCTGCACGTTG
>JAUYSY010000081.1 GCA_030696155.1 Alphaproteobacteria bacterium
GAACGCCTTGAAGCGAAGCTTCGAAGGCAGATTCAGGATCCAGACTAAAATGCATGCTCATAAGAGCATGTCTTTGTTTTTTAACATTTAGTAATGATCTTCGATCATAATTATTTCTAGACCCTGGATCCGCATTCGAGCCCTTTGGGCTCTTATTGGTCCAGGGAAACAGCTGGGGTGTGCTTTGAGAATTGAGACGTGTCATACTTATGGGTAATGATATGGTATAAGAGAGGGAGAATGATGCCCTTCCACTTAAATGTTTTCCAGTTATTCCACTATATTTGTAACAATTGTTTTATGCCTAATAACTTCTATTCACGACAAAATTGGTAAGCTCAATTAATGCATCCTGGATTGGTGAACCTGCAAAATATTCCAATTCATCCAATGCTTTTGCTTGATAAGATTTCGCTTTTTCGATCGTTTTTTCAAATGCATTATATTTATGAAAATACGCAACAGCTTCTTCTAAATCTGACGGGTCTTGTTTGCCTTCTTCAAAAGTACGTTTCCAAAATAGTTTTTCTTTAAAATCTGCATTTTTATACGCAATAATAATCGGTAATGTTACCTTACCTTCTTTAAAATCATTGCCCATTTTTTTACCCAATAAAGGATCATCTGCTTTATAATCAAGTACATCATCCACAAGCTGAAAAGCTGTCCCTAAGAAAAGACCGTATTTTTCAAGTGCATCTTTATGAAGTTCTTCAAAATCTGCAAGAACTGGCCCTAACCTTGTCGCTGCTGCAAAAAGCTGAGCCGTTTTTGATTCAATAACTTTAAGATAATCATGTTCTGTTGTTGCAAGATTATGCGTTGTCAAAAGCTGCGCAACCTCACCTTCTGCAATTTTACTTGATGCCTTAGAAAGAATGGCCAAAACTTCAATAGAGTTCGCTTCAACCATTAATTCAAAAGAACGACTAAATAAGAAATCACCAACCAACACACTGGGCTTATTACCCCATAGGGCATTAGCACTGATTTTACCACGTCTTAAATCACTTTGATCGACAACGTCATCATGTAATAATGTTGCTGTATGAATAAATTCAACGGAAGCTGCAAGGGGTATATGATGTCTACCTTTATAGCCACATAAATGTGCACTGGCCAATGTCAGCAATGGCCTTAAACGTTTACCGCCAGATTCAATTAAATGTTTGCCTAATTCAGGAATAAGAGGCACATTGCTTTGAAGTCGCTCTATAATTAACGCATTAACGGCTTCCATATCGTCAAAAAGAAGATGATGCAATACATCAACTGGATTGCCAGATTCACGAAGATCAGAGGTATTTTTAAATTTTTTTGCTTGTAGATTGAGAGGCACCTCTATATTCCTTATATTCAGGCTAAATTCGTTTATTTTATAAAGAGCTACTATGAGTTTGGATTTTCGTCAAGATTTTCTCTTAAATAAAACTGTATCTTTGAAACAACCCATTCATGGGTACAAAGTTGCTATTGATCCTATATTTTTAGCCGCAAGCGTTGATATTATTAAAGGAAAAATCCTTGATATCGGTTGTGGCGTAGGGGCTATATCTTTGTGTCTTGCGCACCGATTAAAAGAAATAGAAATCGAAGGCATTGATATTCAAAAAGATATGATTACCCTAGCACAATATAACGCAATCGACAACAAATGTGCTGATCGTGTTCATTTTTTTGAGGCGGATCTTCTTGATTACGCCAAAAAACACCCTGAATCCTATACAACAATTATCTCAAATCCACCCTTTTTTAAAAAAAATGTATCTAATATATCACCCATTGCTCAAAAAGCTTTAGCCCATCATGATCTTAATCTATCAACATCCGAATGGATAAAAAATTGTTTTAAGCTATTAAAATCAAAAGGTTGCCTATATATAATTTTCCCTTTTGATGATATACCTTCCCTATTAGGATCTTTATTTCCTGCACAACATAGTGTGAGGCTTTTTCCACTATGGTCAAAAATAGGACAAAATGCTAAAAGAGTATTAATAAGATTTCAAAAAAATAGCCTTGCACCTTCGCGACTTTTGAATGGGCTCGTTCTACATGAAGAAGATGGAACCTATACAAAAGAAGCAAATCAAATTTTACGCAATTCTATGTCATTAGAACTCTAGTAATATTAAAATTCTTACTTATATCTAATGGTAAAGTTTAACTAAGGAAGAAAAATGATCTCACTCAAAGAACTATTATTGTCAGGTAAAAAACTACTACCGCTCATTGAAGGCGGCAAAGGTATTTCTGTAACAACTGGTGAAAGCGCAGGCGCTTGGGCTGCGGCCGGTGGCGTTGGTACTTTTTCAGGTGTGAATGCAGATTATTACGATGAAAAAGGCAAATTAGTCGAGATTATTTACCAAGGCAAAACGCGTGTCGAACGTCACCGAGAGCTTATCGAACATGCCGTCAAAGGTGCGATCGCCCAAGCCAAAATAGCATTTGAACGCGCCAGTGGCAAAGGCCGTATCCACATGAATATTTTATGGGAAATGGCAGGCGCTGAAGAAATTTTAACCCGCGTTTTAGAAGGTGCCAAAGGCCTTATTCATGGTGTCACGAGTGGCGCTGGCATGCCTTATAAAATGGGCGAAATTTGCTCAAAAGCAGAAGTTTATTATTATCCTATCGTTTCATCCGCACGCGCATTCCGCGCTTTATGGAAACGTGCTTATTCCAAAACAAAAGATTTCTTAGGCGGCGTTGTGTATGAAGATCCCTGGCTTGCTGGTGGTCATAATGGCTTAAGCAATAGCGAAAATCCATTGGTGCCAGAAGCACCCTATAACCGTGTTCTAGCCCTTCGTTCACAAATGCGTGAAGAAGGTGTCGAAAATATTCCTATCATCATGGCAGGCGGTGTTTGGGCTTTAAATGAATGGTCCGATTGGATTGATAATCCTGATTTAGGCGCCATGGCGTTTCAATTCGGCACGAGACCTTTATTAACACAAGAAAGCACCATTTCAGACGCATGGAAGCAAAAATTATTAACGCTTGAGGATAAAGATGTATTGTTGCAAACTTTTAGTCCAACAGGCTTTTATTCATCAGCTGTTAAAAATAAGTTTTTGCTCGAATTAATAAGCCGCTCTTCACGTCAAATTATCTACAAATCAATGCCAGAAGAAGGCTTTACAACAGCTTTACCTTTAGGCCCTCGCGGACGTGAAGTTTTTGTAACAGATCTTGATCGTCAAAAAGCACTTGATTGGATGTCCAAAGAATTTACAGAAGCGCTTAAAACGCCTGATGGTACCATCATTTTTGTAGAAAGAGAAAACGCACTTCAAATTCGCAAAGATCAAGTTGATTGCATGGGCTGTTTAAGCGCTTGTCTTTTCAGCAATTGGTCACAACATGGCGATTTAACGACAGGCAAAAAAGCTGATCCGCGTTCATTCTGTATCCAAAAAACACTCTATTCTGTAAGCCACGGCGGTTCTATTGACAATGAATTGATGTTTGCAGGGCATAATGCTTATCGATTTGCTAAAGATCCATTTTACGCCAATGGATTCATTCCTACTGTCCAACAATTAATTGATCGCATTTGCACAGGGGCGTAACCCTTTTCTTTTTTACACTACACTGGGGCGATAAGCCCCTTCCCTTTACGCGTCAGTCAACTGACGCTATAGAACTCAGCAAATATGACCTTCAACACCATCTGGACAATGTTTCTCTGTTTCAATTTGAATTGTTGAATGCGCTATGCCAAATTCATGCTCTAAAGCTTTTTTACTTTTGAACAACAAATCATCATGATTCGTCCCTTTTTGTACCGCCAAATGCATTGTAACAATGGGTTTATTCGTCGTTAGCGACCATATATGAATATGATGAATATCTATAATTTCCTGAAAAGAAGTTTTCAAAAATTCTGTTACTTGATCTACAACAAATTTATCGGGCGCCCCTTCCAAAAGAATATGGCCCGCTTTCTTAACCAAAGTCCAAGCACTACGCAAAACCAGCAATGCTACCAAAATTGATAAAATAGGATCAATAGGCATCCACCCCGTCCACAAAATGACGATTGCCGCAACAATGGCCGCAACAGAAGACAATAAGTCGCCGATCACATGAACAACAGCACCTTTTATGTTTAAATTTTCTTCATGGGCATGATGCAATATTTTAAGTGAAATTAAATTCACCAATAAACCAAGCACCGAAACAACAAGCATTATATTGCCCTGAACTTGGTGTGGCTCAAACATGCGGTGAAAGGCTTCAATTGATATCCAACCAACAACAACAATCAATGATAGGCCGTTAACAAAAGCTGCCAAAACCTCAATTCGGTGATAGCCGTATGATCGTTTATGATCCGATGGTTTTTGACTAATCTTAATCGCAAGCCAGGCCAAAATCAGCGAAAATAAATCCGTAAGCATATGAAAAGCATCAGACAATAAGGCTAATGAGTCTGAAACAAGTCCACCAATAATTTCAACAAACATGAAACTACCGGTTAAGATCATCGCCCATAACAGACGCTTTTCGCCTTTCATTGGAAGGCTGTGATGATGATCATGCCCGTGATGATCATGCGAATGAGTGTGATGTGAATCTTGTGCCATGTTACCTAAATTTATTCGTTAAGTGGATTTTCATAAGGCCCCGAGAATTCAAATTTGTCAACAGACTTCGCGGAAGATTTTTGTCTCTTTTTATCTTTCTTCTCTTTCTTCCTATGTTTCTTCTCTTGCTTTTTTAATTCTTTTTCCATCCGTGGACTTACTGCGACAAAGCTTATAGTGCTTTTTGAATCTTTTTTAGATATTTTCATATGCATATCATTACCCAAATGAAGCTTTTCAAGTTTAGATATAATATCCGATCTAGGTATTATATCTGAATCACTATGAGGCAACGAATTAGACCTTTTACACCTAATATAATCGTCACTACTTTTAGGCCTTGGGCTAGACTCCGGCACTATTTTTTTAGGTGATATTTTTGAATCCGAAGAGCCCCTATTGAGACCATCGCCATGAGGACTCCTTTGCGTTGGTGTTCTTGGCGTTAACAACCTCGGGCTTAACGCTTTTAAAATAGAAGAGCTTCTTTTTTTTATCGGTTTAATTTCTTCACTTGTATTAAGCTCGGTAGATTGTAATTCTATATCTGAATCTACTTTATCAATCTCTTCAAGTGAAATTTTCTTGAGACTTTGAGTTCTTGATCTTGGGCTTAAAGATTTTAATAAAGAAGAACTTCTTCGTTTTATAAGCGGCGCATTATCTATGTTAATTGCATTAGATTCGTCAGCAATTGTATGAGATTCAATCTCTTTCTTTTTACGCTTAAATCTATCCAACATAGAAGGCTTTGCATCTTTTTTAGTGAGCATTCCTTCCCCTAGTTCATCTAATAATACACTAAACTTTTCTACATAAAAAGCTGTAACAGCATCTAAGTGCTTTAAAGCCCGTTCACTAGATTTTTTAATATCTTCAAATTTTAAAATTGGTAAATTAAGAACAGGCACAATCTTTGGTTCAACATCATCATTGATCGACTCAGAAAAAATAACAATATCTCTTTCATGGATATAAATACGATTAAAAATAGTCGCGTGCTTTTCAACAAATGTTCTAATCTTTTGAAACATTTTTAATGTTCCTTTATATCCAATTTTTGGTTGTGACATTATATTAATTTTTTCAATTTTTTCTGGAAGTAAATATGCTTCGCATATTCCTTCTAATTCATGAAAAATTAATTCAATCGCATCAATTATTTTTTGTCTATTAGCTAAAGTTTCTTCATCTTCAATAGAATACGGATCAACACTCCCTAGAACCCATAAATTCACAAGAGAAAATAATCTTTCGTCATAAAAATCATAAAGCTCCATAAAATGATTCGCAAAATAACATGATGATTTATAATCAAATTCTACTAATGAATCATCTTTCAACGGAGTCCGAAAAATAATACCTGGAGTAGTTTCTCGAAACTCATTTAAATCTTCAAGGAATTCTTCAAGTGGCTTTTTTATGTCTCTATAATAGGCAATCTCTTTTTCTAAATTAAGAGCAAACACATTGCCTGACAAAACAAAAAAAATAACAAAAAAATAAATCTTTTTTTTCAGCACGTTAATCATCATAACCTTTTTATGTAATTGTTAAACGTCGTGTATAATATTTATTTTTTTATTTTTTTGAATTATCGCGGAAGGTGTTCCCACCAACATAGAGAAAGCCAACAACTTATTTGGTAATTAGTCATTAATTATTGAGCCAAATAATTTCTTAGCCCATTGCATTTTAAAATATATCAAAAAAAATCTTGCGAATCAAATCATACTATTTTTCTAAGATTATCATTTTACAAAATTGTTTTCTTGTTTTTTTGATTGAATAATATAAAGTGCTTGAGAAAACAATACAAAACTTAGGTAGGAACAAAAATGATAAAAAAAACTGTAACACTTTTAAGCTTTCTAAGCATTTTAATTGCAACTGAAACAAAAGCTGCACAACCCGATACAACAGAACATAAAGTTACTTACGAAGTTCGTAAAAGACCTGATGGCACACCCCATTTTACACCTACACATATTGAGCATAAAACAAAAGGACATGCTCATAATGCTGTAATGGATAAAAAACTAGCCGTTCCAGCCGAAAAATCAAAAGCAGATGCTGAACTCCTTAAACAACCTGCAACTAAACATGTTGTGACATACCATGTTAAAAAAAACGAACAAGGACATGTTGCTGAAACTAAAGAAGTAAAACATGATGAACCAAATCATGAAAATGCAACTTTATTTTCATTACACCCAAATATGACGATGCCTTCTGGCTTACCTGCATTTCTCAATATACCAATGATGATTAATGGCCCTGGCTGTAGCGGTTCGTCTGCGTGCTCTTAATTTAATATATACCCAAATGATCTGATACTACCGTTTTTAGCCGATGACCTTTGGCTGCTTTTTGAGCCAAAAATTTCTAAGGTAAATCTATTACCTATTGTAATTTTTGGCATCAAAAATCATCTCAAATCTCATGCCTAAAAATCGACATTTCCAAAGCATTTGGGTATAGTCAGCCATGAAATTTGATGGCTGATTTTCTAAATACCAAATAATACTATTTTAAAAATAATATTAAATATCAATATATTAAAAGACTTATGAGTAATTATATAGTTTCTGGACGTAGAGAGAGTACGATTTTTAATAGAAAATACAATAGAACAAATTAATTTTTACTAACATTATAAAACACAAATAAATATTTATAATTATTTTAATAAGTTAGTATTTTCTATTCATAATTTATTAAAAATAATACAAAAAACATTTGCATTTTAATAAAAAATATGTATAAAATCTATAAAAATTAAACAAAGGAGTTTAAATGTTTATTCGTTTCTTCGTTTTTATGTTTTTCACTTTATTTTTAGAAGTATTTGCACATGCTGAACCAAAATTTGAAGTTTTAGAAGATGTTGACCTTTGCATTGATGATACAGAATTACAGCGTGCGTCACCATTATATGGATATATTGCAAATAGAAGCTTTTTGAAGAATTGGCGTTTTTTTGGAAATTACGGCCTTCGTAAAGAAGGCATAAAAATAATGGATTTTTCCTTAAGACCACTGGATGATTATCCACATGATCATGTAGCCTCTTTTATCCAATGCTTATTCCCATCATTTGATATGCGTAATTTTATTCCTAATCAAATTTTAAGTAATCCGGTATCTCAATTAAAACCAAGTACAATTGCAAAGCTCATTCATACGATCATAGATGCAAATTATGTATATAGCTCAGAAGAGTTCAGTAATAGATTATCCGAAATATTGATTGATGAATTTAAAAAAGACGCATTTTTATCATATAAATCATCATGTAGAAAAAAAATATTGAGTGATATTGAATATGTAAATAATTACATTAATTCAAAAAGTTGTAAATCACTCAAACTATTCAAAGAAATTCTTATTCAAGCTTTGATTGAAGCGCATCAATCTGATTTATATCCTAAATATATCATTGAGCATACTTTATTAGCATTCTTATGGAAAAAATCTGATAATGCCCAAGATTTAAATGAATATCTTGCATATTTCAGTCAAAAAAGTTTAGGAAATAAAGAATCGTCATTCACTTCTGAAAATTATAAAAAATTAACATCAAATTTAAAAAATATTCCACAAGAATGGGAAGAACTGATTAAAAAACCAAGCTTTGCTTCATATTTGTTGTTTGGAGATAAAATTTTCTTTTCTACATTTCCTTTGCCACTAACATATGGCCGAGCAAATTATAAAAATCAAGAATTTTCTGATTGTATGGAAACAGCAATACGAAATATGATCGGATATCTAATATATAATCCGTCAAAAGCACAATATATTATTCCTGACCATCTTTGTCCCCCGGATGCACCGATCAGAATATTTTATGAGAAATATAATTCGGCTTCATTACAAAATACACAAGATGCCAGAAATGAATGGGCATCGCTGGTTTCAGCCTTACCAAATGTTATTTATCTTAAGGGTGACCATGAAGCAAAAGCGAGTATTGTCAACTTAGTTAAAATATTAGCCCACCTTTTTGTTGGCGTTTTTGAAACGGTAAATGAAGAAGATATTAAAGCATTAATTTTAGAATCTAAAATGGATGAGGATGGTGAATCATCAGATTCGGAGGACCAATCTGAAGAAAATGAAAAGATACTCGCCTATTGTCAAGAAAATTTATTTGAATTTATTGAATTATTTGATGATTGGCTTATAGATAATCTAAATTCTATAGAATCTCACATAGATGAAACACTTAAATTTTCTTTACAACAACAAAATATTTTTCAAATGGAGTTTGAACCCCAACATGCAAATGTTATTCATGCTTTTCAAGACAAAACTGTTTGTGATGTAACTGAAAAAATTTTAGGATGGGAAGAAAAAATTGATCCTTATGTTTTTAAATTATGTCAAAACAAAAAGGGGCCACATTACGCAAAAGAAAGTCAATATATCAAAGCGATAGACATTTACAATTTTGACTTGAGCAACATAGAAGAATCGCTACTTGTTCTAAAAGAATTCTTTAAACGTGGGTTTCTTTTTGATGATTTTTTCATTCGAAGATTTCTTCGCTCTTTACCGCTACAAGACCGTCAAATACGCTACAAAATATACGAAGCTTTTAGTGTAACAGGCGAACGATATCTTAATTTCGGAGAACTAAGCGATATTATTGATGAAATTAATAACTTAACTACAAAAGATCTTTTGGAGCCTCACAATCAAGAAGCTCACGACCCTTACACATTACTAGACCTCATCGCTTTATCAAATTGCCCTGATTTATTTCACTATGTTTTGACGAAAAATCACCTTTGTCTGGGGGCGTATTTTTTCTATGAATATCATAATTTCCATGGATCACTAGTTCATAGATTAGTGAAAAAAAATAATTTAGATATTATAAAAATTATTCTCGAAAAAATTAGATATGACATTAACGCATTAAAAAACAATGACTTTGATGCTTATACTGTTTTAGAGCAACTAAAAATTTATCTCCCTAAAATTGCACTACAGAATGCATCAGCATATCTATCAGCTGACATACAAAAAAAAATTAAAACTCTTTTTTCTAAATGTGCGTATACAAATAAGACACTCATTGATGTTTGTTTTGAATGCGATAACGAACTAGCGTTAGAGATTATACTTGATTGCTTAGGAGAACATATTAATAAATCTTTATTATCCAATGCGTTTAAAAAATACAAATTGCCCTCCAAAATTGCACATTCCGTTACTGTTATTCGATCTTTAGAACGACATAAATTAATTTCTGAAGATGATATATGTGAAATTGCAAAAAGCGCTACACCTCAAGATTTTTCAATGTTACTTACATCTTGTATTTTTACGCGTAAAAATCCTTTTGCCCTTGCTTGTAAAGTAGGTAATGCAGCATTAGCTTCAGGGAATAAAAATTTAGCAGGATATATCTCTCAAATTAGCAGGATGATTTATCATGCACAACAAACAAGAACACCCCAATGTGAAGGATCTTCTTCCTCATCACTAGGTGTAAGAAAGATTGGATAAAATTAATTAAAATTCGATGCAGAATATGCCGGACTGTAAATAGTCATTTTAAAAACGTCATTTTTTTTGTTTCCCTGGAGCAATAAGAGTCTGAAAGACTCGAACCAGATCCAGGAAAACAAATTGATATTTTACAAGAAAAAATTTGGTTAACTTATTATTAACTTAATTAATAAATTCTTTAATTCATTTTAAAAATACATAAATATTGACGCAAATGTATTTTTTGAGTATTACTACTTATATTCAATAAAATTTACTACATATGGAATTCAAAATGAATTTAAAAAATTTATCATTTATAGCGCTACTATTTTTAACAGGCGCATTAAACCTTGCTGAAGCTGGGAAAAATACTGAAAAACGAAAATTTGATGAATTTCAACAAAATAACAATAACAATGAGGATATTGATTCACGAAATAAAATTATCAAAACAGACAATTTTTCTACAGTTGAAGAACTTGAAAAAAAAATAATAGAAGAAAAAACTAAATATTTTAATTCATTCAACACCATAAACTATATTAATCAACAAAATAATATTTTTAATATTAATCAAGCAAATGAATTTGAACGAATGAATTATATTAATCATATTAACTATATTAATAATGCTGACTTATTAAACGATGTTAATTACACAATACAATTCAATTACACAAATTCATTAAATTATATAAATTACATTAACCATGTAAGATCCGTTAATTCTATTAACATGATGAACAATATCAACCAAACAAATGATTTGCGCCGTCAAGAAAATATTATCAACGATCTTATCGAACGTCATAAACAAGCATTACTAAATGTAGAAACACAATCTACTAACATTCAAGAGATTGATCAAAACAATGAAAATGTTACAGAATCTAGATCACCCGATAAAAAAGAAGATGCAAAACTTGGACCTAATTCAAATACCATTGATTGCAGCCAAACACTTTTAAACAAAGAACAAGAAGACAAGGATTATTATAATTTTCTTGAATTCCTTGAAAACAAAACTGACGAAGACGATACAACTGATTTCATAGACAAATAGTGATAGTAATTAAGAACATGATCAGACAAGGAATGACGATGTATCAGCATGTTCTTTATTTATTATTTATTTCTTTAAGAATTTGATTTGGTTGTTTTCTAGTCCCAGGGAATAAACCCCATTAAGCAACCCAACAGCTATTTCACCAAATATCTGATACCGCCATCCATGAAGCAATGCTAATTCTGATTCATCTTTATAATCTTTGCGAATCAAACGCTTCAAATCGCTTACATTGGCAATTAATTTTGACGCGACACCTTCTTTATCAGAAATCAACTTCAATGCTAATTTCAACATATCTAATGCTGCCGATCCATGATCAACACCTTCAAATGACGCCTCTTTTTTGGGCCACAAATCTTCTGGAATAAGTAAGGCTGTTTCAATAATAGCTAACAAAGCCTCAGCCATACTAGATTTATGAAAATTCTTTGAATAAGCACGACTTATCTGTAAATCTTCAGTTGTTTTTGGTTTATTTGCAGCAAGTTCTATTAACACATCATCTGATAATACATGACGCCGCGGAACGTTTAAGCGTCTTGCCTCTAAATCTCGCCATGCGGCAAGTTCTTTAAGAACACAAAGCGATTTAGAGTCAACTTTCTTGGGTTTTAATTTTAACCAAGCATCTTCCGGATGTGGGAAATACAGCTTTTTGTCATATAAAGCATCCATTTCCTCTTTAAGCCAATCAAGCCTATTATTCCGCGCTATTTTTTTTTGTAATTTTGTATAAACTTGGCGTAAATAAACAACATCACCCAAAGCATATTCAATTTGTTTATCTGTTAGTGGCCTTAAACGCCAATCTGTAAAACGTTGCGATTTGTCCAGCTTTCTATTAATAAGCTGCATCACCAGTGTTTCATAACTAACAGATTCACCAAAACCACAAACCATGGCTGCAATCTGTGTATCAAAAATTGATTGAGGGATTTTACCGCTTAAATGGTAAATGATTTCAATATCTTGACGCGCCGCATGAAAAACCTTTAAAACGCTTGGTTCCTGCAATAAATCAAATAATGGTTGCAACGATAATGTGGACGATAATGCATCAATCACAAAAGCTTTTTCAGGACCTGCGATCTGAATGAGACAAAGTTCTGGAAAAAATGTAGATTCCCGGATAAATTCAGTATCAATTGTGATATACTCAACCGCGTAAAGTGGTTGGCATTGTCGAAGCAGCTCTTCTGTTGTTGAAATCAATGTCATAAACAGTATGTTACAGTTCATTTTGAAAGAAGACAAGTCTTAAGACGTTTTTGGAGGCGTTAACGTGATCGCAGAAAAATCTATGCATCCTTATAGAACAAACACTTGTGGTGCATTAAACACAAAAAATTTAAATCAAATTGTTCGCCTTTCGGGCTGGGTACATCGCAAACGCGATCATGGAGAGCTCCTTTTTATCGATTTGCGTGATCATTATGGCATCACACAGATCGTTGTAGAAGCAACATCAGATTGCTTCAAATTGCTCGATCAAGTAAAAATAGAATCCGTCATTTGTGTGACAGGTAAAGTTGTTGCGCGTTTAACTGATGCGATCAATAACAAGATTCCTACAGGCGAAATTGAACTTAAAGTGAGTGATGCGCATATTTTATCTGAAGCAGAGCCACTCCCCTTACCCGTCAACACCGAGGATGATTATCCTGAAGATATTCGTTTAAAATATCGTTATTTGGATTTACGCCGCGAACGTATGCACAAAAACATTATGCTACGCGCAGGCGTTATCCAGAGCTTACGTAAACATATGATCGCCCAAGGCTTTACTGAATTTCACACACCGATTCTAACCGCCAGTTCGCCTGAAGGCGCACGTGATTATTTGGTGCCAAGTCGTGTTCATCCTGGCCATTTTTATGCATTACCCCAAGCACCGCAATTGTTTAAACAATTATTCATGGTGTCAGGCTTTGATCGTTATTTCCAAATAGCGCCATGCTTTAGGGACGAAGACGCGCGCGCAGACAGATCACCAGGTGAATTCTATCAACTTGATTTTGAAATGTCTTTTGTAACACAACAAGACGTTTTTGATGCGATTGAGCCCGTTTTATCAGGTGTTTATAACGAATTCGCCAATGGAAAAGCAGTTACCAAACCACCCTTCCCGCAAATTCCTTATGATGAATCAATGCTTATTTACGGTAGCGATAAACCTGATTTACGCAATCCTTTAATCATTTCAGATGTGACTGAGGCATTTTATGGATCAGACTTTGGATTATTCGCTAAAAATGTAGCGCTTGGCCAAATCGTGCGTGCGATTCCTGCACCCAATACAGCATCGAACCCCAGAAGCTTTTTTGATAAATTAAATGATTGGGCAAGATCTGAAGGCGCTGGTGGCCTTGGTTATATTCAATTCGATCAAGAAGGCGCTAAAGGCCCTATTGCCAAATTTTTAACCGAAGATCGTATTCAGAAATTAAAAGAAAAATCAGGCGTTAAACCTGGTGATTCTCTCTTTTTTGTATGTGGCAAAAAATCCTTCGCCGAAAAATTTGCAGGCGCTGTCCGTAAGAAGCTTGGTGAAGATCTGGATCTTATTGATAAATCAGCCTTTAAATTTTGCTGGATTGTTGATTTCCCGATGTATGAATTGGATGAAAAAACAAATCTTATTCAATTCAGCCACAACCCTTTTTCAATGCCACAAGGCGGGATGGAAACATTGCTAACAAAAGATCCGCTCAGCATCAAAGCATTTCAATATGATATCGTTTGTAATGGCATCGAACTCGCCAGTGGCGCCATTCGAAACCACAAACCAGAGATCATGTATAAAGCATTTGAGCTTGCAGGATATGGCCCTGAAGTTGTTGAACAACAATTCGGATCATTGCTAAACGCCTTTAAATTCGGCGCACCGCCGCATGGTGGGTGTGCCCCTGGTGTTGATCGTATGGTCATGCTTCTTGCAGACGAACCTAATATGCGCGAGGTTGTATCCTTCCCGATGAACCAACAAGTACAAGATCTCATGATGCAAGCTCCAGCTACCATTGCACCTGAACGCTTAAAAGAGCTTCATATTCAATTGGACATTCCAAAAAAACTTGAAGTAAAAACGCAAGTAAAAGAAGCTTAATCTTTAGAAAAACGTGGACAAGAGCAAAACAAATTTTGTCCTCGTTTCTTAAAAAAATGTAAAACGATACTCCCAGCCCCCCCCTACTACGCCCCGCGACTTGATCGCGGGGTCCATGCTAAAAAAGTAAAATGATAAACAAAAATCGTTAATTTTAAACAAGTTTTATGGATCCCGCGATCAAGTCGCGGGACGTAGGAGGGGAAGATGTTTAAATTGCACAACTCTTGGGCAGTTACACAAAACAACATCACAAATTATCTTCAATATTCATATCTATTAATTTTTAACTCAATTTTAATTATTAAGTAATAAAATATAATAATAACGAAACATATTTTTTGGAGGTCAACATGAAGAAACTAAGTAAGATATTATTAATGGTAGGCTCTGTTTGCATGATAAATACGGCATCTTTTGCAGCAGATCCACCGAAAGCTACTATCGCACCAAAATGCATGTGCATTAAAGCACCTTGCAATTGCCCTGATACGAAATCTACAAAAAAACCTGCTATAAAACCAAATCAAACACGTGGAGATCAGACAGTAATTGCTGTACCTACACCTGTAAAACCTGTAGAAACTGCAACGCCAAGCGCAGCACCTAAACCATCAGGCGTTTTTGGTGGAGCAATACCTAAATAATATTAAAAAGAACTATAAATTTAAGAAAAAGGGCTAATTTTTTTAAATTAGCTCTTTTTTAATATGAAGTTACATTAAATATGAAAGCGTAGAGCCGCCTAAAATATTTTGAAGTTGGGTCAAGAAAACAAGCCACAAAACTCATGAAGTATATTTCTTTCGAAATGAGCATCCAGATCACAAAGTCTAAAACCAAGCATATTTTCAAACGTTATAAATTTACATTTCAAAAAATAGATATTGTTGTTAGACATTTAAAAATAGAGTATCATACTTGTCTCACATCTTTAAACCTATTAGGCCTAATATTAAATGATTATTTATGATTTAAAATGCAACAACAACCATCAATTTGAATCATGGTTTAAAAACAGTGATTTTTTCCAAGATCAAAAAAAAGCAAAAAAAATTGAGTGCCCCTTTTGTGGATCCTTCGATATTGATATGGTTTTTTCACCCTTGCGTATTTTAAAAAGCGACACCAAAGATGCCACAACAAAATCTAAAACTGAACCTAACCCTGAACAATCAAAAGCTATCATAAATACAAATAACAAGAATCTTGAACAATTGCGAAAAATTACGACTGAACTTCAAAAAGAAGTTGCTAAAAATTGCGATTATGTAGGCAAGAATTTTGCTGAAGAGGCCCGTAAAATACATTACGGCGAGAAAAAAGCAGAACGCGGTATTTATGGTGAGACAACCAAAGACGAAATAAAATCTTTAAGAGAAGAAGGTATTGATTTTATGGCGATGCCTGTGCCTAAAACAGATGCATAATAATTTATATAGTATTTTCAATTGAAAACCGCATCTTCTTTACTTCTCGCGGCTTGACGCTGAGAAATCCACACGAAATAATTCGTGTAACATATTGAAAAAATATAAACTCGTCGTTGCGAGCAGCGAAGCTGCGCGGCAATCTAGTCAAAAAATCAACATTTATAGCTTTTGAAAGGCTATTTTCTGGATTGCTTCTTCGTCTTCGACTCATCGCAACGACGAAAACTTAGGATTTCGCTGTGTTTAAATTCGTGTAGATCTCTCGGGGTAAGTCCCTCGGTATCCATTGTGAAGGCGTTAGATTAATGAATTTATCTATATTTTTTAATATGTTTTATGGTTCGCACGGTCATGTCGTGGGGAGTGTGAAGAAGAAATTTAATAATTCGATTTTAACTAGAATTCACTATAATTCTACAACAAAAAAGGCGCATTTTTATGCACCCTTTTTGCTGTTCATTAGTGATATGAAGTTATTTAGCCATCATCATATCAAGTGCCACTTTTCCACCTTTACCCATAAGATCAAGTGCTGTTGGACCATATTTTTTAACAGCATCCATCACTTTTGGACCATGATCCATAGCCAAACCAACAAGACGATCGCCATGACGATCAATCAGATTTTTAACAGTTGCATGACCATGTTCGTGCATCCAGGCTATTGCATCAGGACCGTGTTTTTTAACTAAATCCATAGCTTTTGGTCCATGTTTTTTAACAAGCTCAACAGCTTTTGGTCCATGTTGTTGTGCAAGTTTCATAGCAGAAACTGTAGTTTTTTTAGCAACTTTTTTTACTTTTTTCGCACCACTTTTTACTTTATCTTTTACAGAGCTCAAACTAAACAAAGTTGTAGCCGCATCCTTTTTCATCTTAGTTGTTTTCTTTACCATCGGTTTCTTTACCATTGGTTTCTGTACCATTGGTTTTACAGCTTCAACTGATGAACCTACCCCAACAGCGTCTGCTGCTTCTGATTTTCCCCACATGAAAATCATAGCCATTGCTGAAAACGCAAATATTACTTTTTTCATTTCTTCCTCCACACGTTAATTGTTTATCTATTTTTTCACTTTTTTAACCATATTCTTTTTAGGCATTTCTTTTTTCGGCATCATTTTTTTACTTTTTTTTACTTTTTTTATTTTGCCTTTATAATATTCATTGCGTTTGGTTGACATCATGTCACCCGTTCTTTTCATATGTACATCTATGCGTTCTTTTGCTTCACCTTTTACGCCCATTGCATGATCACGCATTTCTTTAGTGGCTTTTGGGTGTTCCTTGATTTTTTGTGCGCCTTCTAATGCTTTATGCATCTCGCCTTTGTGCATTGCTTTGTCGACAACTGCTGCTTCAGATTTCCCCCACATGAAAATCATAGCCATTGCTGA
>JAUYSY010000097.1 GCA_030696155.1 Alphaproteobacteria bacterium
TAAAAAATGACATGTAGAGAAACAACCAATTTTATAACTACCCAGCCCCTCCCTGCTACGTCCCGCGGCCATATCATTACCCATAAGTTGAACACCATCCCTTCCTACGTCCCGCGACTTGTTCGCGGGACGTAGGAAGTTTATAATATTTTTAAGTTATTTTTACAATCCAAACACATTGTTTAGAGTTCGTTTTGGTATGATTGTTTTTAGAAAACACTATATAATTCTATTTCTATTTATTTCACGCATTTTTTATTTGCTATAAAAAATTAAATGTGGTATTTTAAGAAATTAAAAATATAATTTATTGAATTAATAATTAACTTTACTCTTTTAAATATAAAATTGATGAGAATAATTAGAGGTACATTATGAAAATTAGATACTCACTTTCGCTTTTAGCCATATTAACAAACGCTACATTCTTATGCGTTCTTCCTACAGAAGTAAAAGCTGCAAACAACATCGTAATGAAAGAAGAAGAAAAAGCAGAACTTACACAAGAAGAAAAGGAAGCAATATTTGAAAATGTACAAAAAGAACTTTTGAATTATAGTATCACGCTTAATCCTGATAATATCATTAAAGACAAAGTTCTAAATTTTTCAGGTAAGTTAAATAACAAAACAACTGAAGAAAAACAGAAAATAATATCAAATATATTCAAATTAACTTGGTTAAAAAAACTTTATCTAGACTATAACAACCTTGAATCTTTAACTGATAAAATAGGAAATTTAACAAACTTAGAATATATTACTCTCTCCAATAACAAACTTATATCTTTACCTGATAAAATAGGAAATTTAACAAACTTAAAGAAACTCTTCATCAGTTCCAATCAATTGACGTCTTTACCTGATAAAATAGGAAATTTAATAAACTTAGAAGAACTCTTTTCCGGTTGCAACAAACTTACGTCTTTACCTGACACAATAGGAAATTTAACAAACTTAACATTTCTTTCTCTTCTCGCTAATAAACTTACATTTTTACCTGATTCAATTGGCAATTTAGTTAATTTAAAAAATCTTTCTCTCCTTCGCAACGAACTTACGTTTATACCTGCTTCTATCCAAAATATTCAGACCTTAACTGAATTAGTTCTTCGATCGAATCCTTATCTCCTTCCAAGCAGCGATAATCCTTTACAATGGGGAAAAGAACAATTACGTGCTCATTTTAGAGATCGGATATTATTAGATGAGCCAAGAATAATACATATGCCAGATTCTACAACTAAAGAAGAAGTATATGCAGCTTTAGATGAAAATTCTTTACGCATCAATCGCGATGTTTTTTACTGTCAACAAATTACCAGATATTCAAGTTGACAAAGTATTTGAAGGCGAAGAAATGCTTCAAACTTTAGTACAAATTGTTACATCCATAAATTTTACTGATGATCAAAAACCTGCCTATCTTTCTTACGAGATGCTGGCGAATGATTTTGCAAGCGATGCCAAAAATCAAAATCTATCTAATATTGAAAAAGTATGGGAACACCTTATGCCACGTCTAACAGGTTATGTTAGAACGTTGTATAATTTGCCCTTGGAAGGAAAAGACATTAAAGCATGGAACATGTATGAAGCCCTAATCCCTGAAACCCAAAAAGCATTAACCTTTATTATGGAACGGATCAAAAACACAATCGATCCAGATGCTAAAATGTTATTGTTTAATTTGCTCGTTAATGGTCTTCTTCATTGCCCTACAGGTCAATCTGAAGGTATCAATTCTGTCGCCTATGCTCTATTAGAAGGTGGCTATCAGACGAATAACTTTAAAGATAATTTGAAACGCTTTTTAGCCATTAAGAAAAATGTAAATTTTACCACCGCAATTCTCGCTAAAGCCGCTGAAAATTCACAAAATGTGCACTTAATAAGTAAATATCGCGATGAATTGAAAGAAGAGTTGGGTTTAACATCAGCCATTGCTTCTTATCAAGAACGCATGGGCGTTCTAGGACAAGATCCTTTTGCAGGCAATAAATGGAATGTTGTTCAAGTGTTTTATGATCTTGTCAGCTCAAATCGTCTTATTGATTGGATAATGCAATTATCTGAATCAAAACAAGATAGGAAAGATGATTTGACTTTACGTAAGATTGGATCACAAAATTTGTCACCTGAAATACGCGAAAGAGAAACAAATCGTTTAAGATACAAAACAAGAGAAAACAAACAATTTCGACCCTTTACAACAGGCGCCATTGCCGAATATCTCTATTCTCAAAAACTTATAAGTGATAAAGAAAATGATGATCGTTGGAAAAAATACTTTACAGCAGATCCTGTCATAGACGATTTTGCAGTACTAACCCGTGATGACGCAAAGGAAATCTTGATTCATGAGGGCTTTTTAATTGACGATTCAAAAAACGAACAAATGATCATTGATAATGATATTATTAGCGATTAATTTCCATGTGTAATTCTTAGATCTTGACATCAAATCTCAAGATCTAAGAATTTTTGATTAAAAAATTTTAATCTTTTATTTTACTTGCATGAACTTTCATTACATTGCCAAAATGCTATATGCGCACCCGTTGGATCTTGAATAACTATAAAACGCCCCATATCTCCTGCTTTAGTGACAGGCATGATCACACTTGCACCCAAAGATTTCGCTTTTTCAAATGTTTTTTCTATATCATCGACACCAATATAACTCATCCAATGCGGTGGCACATGACCAATTTTATCTTTAGGTGTTTGCAACATACCAGCAATAGATTTGTCACCATTCATAAACATGGTATAAGTCATGTCACCCATATCATGATCTTGAGCTGTCCACCCTAAAAGAGACGTATAAAAAGCTTGTGCCTTTTTCGTATCTGGTGTCATCAACTCATTCCAACAAAATTCACCGGGATTTGGTTTGTTTTGAGTGCTCATCTTAATCCTCCTTCAATGTAAATTATAACTTTCATTTTATCTTAACCAAATGAGAAAATGAATTATTGCAGTAATAGAGTTTATGCAAATTTATAGCATTATGCAACACACAGCGATTACGCCTCATCAACGTGCTAAAGCCGGATATGAAAACAAGAAGAAGTGTAACGCATTCACCAAAAAGTGTGTAATAATAGCGGCTTCGATACGATTAGTGATTATGTATACACTTCCATAACCAAGTCCCGCGATCGTTGCAAAAGTAATGTAAAAGGCGCCTCCTTTATAATGGAGTAATCCAAAAAGAAGTGAAGCTATTAGGAGTCCCCAAAATTTGGCTGCTTTGCCACCAATTATTTTTTGAAGCTCTGTTTGAAGGAAGCCTCGAAATAATGCTTCTTCAGCAACAGCCACAAATAAAAAGTTTGAAATCATCCAAACCGCTGTAATACCAGGTAATTTTGGATCCCATGAAACATAATGAAATGAAAGTGCAAAAGAAGCAAGAAGTGCACCTGTTAAAAATGTTGGAATAATGGACGCAAAAAAAGCATTACGCCAATCTTTGGAAGATCTTGCAAGATGTAACCCTAAACCCATAAAACAAAGGCCAGCAAGTGTTTTATCAAAATTAAGGAAGGATCTATAAATAAATGAATCCGCACTTAATTTAACAGCAGGAATTAAAATAGGATTTACAAAACCGTCGATTTGATGGGCGTAAAATCCAATAGATATTATGAAAAGAAGTATTCCACCGATTAACCTATAAGTCGGTCTTTTAAGCCAATGATAATACCCATAAACAATCATAGCAAAAAGGGCAATACACGAAAATCCAACAATAGTTATTTTACCTTGAATGAGTCCAAAAATAAGAATGAGAACAAAAAAACCTAACCAAACTTGTTTGCCAGGATAAACCCATAACCCAATTGTGGCCCCCACAAAAAATAGAAAAAAAGCGATCAAATCAGGATTTGCAAGAAAATGCTGAATAACGTCTTTAAATGATCCTGATATCATATTTATTCTCCGGAAATTGTAATTATTGTACTCTAGTGAGTGTACATAAAAATGATATCAAGTCTATCAAAAATAATAACTTTTTATCAGCATATTGTATTTTTTAATCCAGGAGACAAAAATGAAATTTCTTCGATTTCACCTCTCCCCTTGTGGGAGAGGTCGGCGCGCAGCGACGGGTGAGGGGTGAATAAAGCGTATACAAAGAGCAACATCATCATGCTGTAATCTAAGAAGCATTGCTAAACAAATACTCATGTCTCCAAAATTGTAAAATACCCCTCACCCGCTTCCTTTGGTCGCGACCTCTCCCACAAGGGGAGAGGTAAAAAAAACCCTTGCTTTAGAGGTCTTTTAGTAAAAAATTATTTTCACTTCTTAGAAATAAGTTACGGTGTGTGAGAGCGTGATAGTTAAAAATGGGCTTAATTTTATTTTTTGTACGGTAAATTGTGTGTCGATCTAACTTCAATTTCAAGTACATTGCACTCTTTCAACAGACTCGTACGTTTAAGATTTTTCACACCGTTTTTTTGTGATGACCCATGAAAAAAATGCTAAAGGATACCCAATTAATGCCCACCAAAGGATATGATAGGGAAAGTCGCCTATATGTTGAGTAAGGTAATGATAAGCAACAATACCAATTCCAATGATCACAGATAGAACGGTTCCTTCAATCAAAAATACATGAAAAAAGCTACGATTTGCATAGGCTTTAAGTCGTTCTGCATCTGCAGGATGAATATCTGGATTTTCTTTTTGTTTTTTATAAAGATAAAAACCATAAGCAATATAAAAAACCCAGCCAATGACAGTTACACTTGTTAAAAGCATGTGATTCATAGCTTCATGAAAACCCAATTGTTTTAAATGCATTGAGCTAAAAACAAGAAATATAAATAAAAGCAACAAGATTAACTTTGTGATACGCATGACATAGCTCCCTTTTTTTTTCAGTATATCATGAAAAAATTAAAAGGAAGAAATTCTATTTTCTTTAAAAAAGCAAAAGAGTGTTTAACATATTAAACACAGCCAGGCCAGATATAGTGAAATGAGTTGAAAACGTTCGAGCTGAAGGTCATTTCCCACCCCCCTCCTACGTCCCGCGACTTGATCGCGGGATCCACAAAAACCATGTAAAAGTCTCGATAAATCCATTCATCTACCTCCTGCACAATGGATCCCGCGATCAAGTCGCGGGAAGTAGGAGGATTGTAGCGTTTTCGAGTTATTTTACTATATATGAACGTGAATTCAGAAATTAAAAATGGTAAATTAAAGAGCAACTCATTGAATTAAAAGAAAAACAAAGTGACACAACAGAGTCACCTGAAGCGCAAGCCTCGGGTGACTCGATCGGAAACATAAGGTTTCTTCTACGCATATAATATAAGTAATACCCTTAAAAGAGGATATTGTCCAAAATTCATATTAAGTATCTACTCTATACTTTTAAAGTAAGATAAAATTAGCCCTCATCACCTTGCAATGAAAACCATTCCTCTTCTAAATTACCAATCTCTAAGTCAATCGCTTCTTTTTCGCCCATTATTTTTTGCAACTCTCGTGACGCATTTGCATAAAAAGCGGGATCAGCTAATTGATTGTCAATCTTCTTTTTTTCAGCATGTAATTGCCTGATTTTTTTCTCTAATTCTTTCGCTCTTTTCTCAACAATCCCTTTTTCAGCATTGTTTTTAGCTTTAACTTTTTCAGGCTTCGTGGGCGCATTATCACCTTGCGTAATAATATACTTACGATATGCCTTTAAGGATTCCTTCCAAGGTGTAATTTTTTTCTGGCCAATCAACCAAAACTCTTCAACGGTTTTTTCTAAAAAATCGAAATCGTGACTGATAATAATCACACCGCCCTTAAAATTTTTGATGGATGTCGCCAATGCTTCTTTCGATTCCATATCCAAGTGATTGGTTGGTTCATCGAAAATAAGAAGATGTGGTGCTTCACAAGTAATAAGCGCAAAATTAAGGCGTGTTTTTTCACCACCCGATAAGACACCAACTTTTTGGAAGGCACGATCACCACTAAAGCCAAATTGACCCAATCGTGATCTAATTTGTTCTGGTGTTTTTTGTGGCCATAATTCATTTAAATGATCATAAGCAGACCATTCATCACGCAATGCTTCAATTTGATATTGCTCAAAATATCCAACTTTTAATTTAGGATCGCGATGCGAATCGCCTTGAACAAGCTTTAAATTACCTACGATAAATTTCGCAAGGGTTGATTTACCATTACCATTGGATCCTAAAAGACCCAGTCGTAATTTAGGATTCAATGAAAAGCTAATATTTTGTAAAACAGGTTTTTCAGGCACATACGCTAAAACGCCTTGATGTACAGTGACAATAGGTGGTGGCAACACAGGCGCTTCAGGGAACATAAACTTGAAAGTAAAGCTTTTTTCGTTGGACTCTTCTTTCATTTCTGATTTTAATTTATCAATCGCCTTCGATCGACTTTGTGCTTGTTTCGCTTTAGAAGCTTTCGCCCCAAATCGATCAACAAAGACTTGCATATGTTTGATCTGCGTTTCTTTTTTAGTACGTTCTGCTTCTTCCAAACCTTCTTGTAATTCCTTTGTACGAATGAACGTATCAAAATTACCCGTATAAAGCTTAAATTCTTTGTTACGTAAATCAACAATGGCATTTGCCACTGTATTTAAGAAAGAGCGCTCATGACTGATAAATAAAATAGTTTTGGGGTAATTTTTTAAATAATCCTCAAGCCAGATACAGGCTTCCAAATCCAAATGCTTGGTAGGCTCATCGAGCAATAACAAATCAGGTTACGAAAAAATGGTTCAAGCCAAAGCCACACGCATACGCCAACCGCCCGAAAAAGACGATAATGGTCTAAGCTGGTCTTCGTCTGAAAAGCCTAAGCCCTTTAAAATAAGCGCTGCACGCGATGTTGCTTTATGTGCTTCAATTTCAATTAAACGATAATGGATTTCAGCTTCACGCATCGGATCAGGCGTTTTATTTAATTCCTGCATCAAATCTTCGCGTTCTGTGTCGGACGCTAAAACTTCCTCCAGTGGTGTTCTATCGCCTGAAGGCGGATGCTGCGACACAAGACCAATGCGCCAATGTTTTGGCAACATAATTTCGCCAGCATCAGGCTGTAATTCATCGCAAATTAATTTGAAAAGTGTCGTTTTTCCAGCGCCATTACGCCCAATAAGACCGACATGATGACCTTCTGGTATGTAAAGATCGGCGTCTTCAAATAGTGGACGACCGCCAATGCGATAGGATAGATCTTTAATATGAATCATGGTATACCCAATTCTTTTCAATTGTGGAGGTTTTCAAAACTCGAGATTCGCAATGCTTGTGCATTAAATATACAACAAGCACTGTTCTCTCTTATTTTCTTGACCCAACACTGAAAATGTTTGGGTACAACCCCTAATTTAGGGGCGCGCCCCTAACTTAAAATACAAACCTAAGCTTGCCAAAAATAAAATGATCGCGTGCTTTTCGACGCGCAAAAATCGTTTCGTAATTTAAATCTATCGACAAATCATTTTTAAACCTTATATTGAGCCCACCACCAATACGACCATAATTATGATCATTATTTTGAACTGGTATAGAATAAGGTATTCCGGGCATTGAAGCAAGCTCTGTTACAACAATTCGACTACGATCAATAAATTCATGATCATAACTTGAGCGTATTTGCGGTGTTACCTCGCCAATAAACGTATTCATTTTATATGATACATGGCCACCCAAGGTTGAAACAGCCGTCGACGATCTTTGTTTACCAACAACCATATTGAAAACACCAGCACCATCTTCTTTATATTTATGAATGCGTGCGTCACCATAAGCCATACCAGCTGTTGGTCCAAAATATAAATTACCAACCTTAAAGTCGTAACCGGCAAGTCCACCCACTGACCAATGACGTCCTAATGGCTCACCAGTAGCTGTACGTTTAAACGAAACAACATTACGACGAATCTTATTTTGATTCCAACCATAGGTAAATACTGTATCCAAATAAAACTGACGCCATTTCAAACTATCATAAAGCGAAAACGCATATCCGTTAATATCCATATTTCCTTTATGGTCTTTAAGCCTTACGTCACTTTTAATATAGCTCATCGCAATACCAGCGAGGAAATAATCAGCAAATTTATAATCCCCCCCAATTGTGATTGTTTTAGTACTATGTCTATAACCAGTTGATTCTTCAGTATTACGTTGATTGCCCAGATGAAGATCACCCGCTGCAAAAATACCAAATTTACCCATTGAAGCATCAGAACTTAAACTTGGGAAATAATTTTTCTTGGACGCTCCATAGGCTGGTGCTTGTGCACGTCTTACAAACCGATTTTTCTTCATTTCAGGCAAAGCAGTGCCAACACCATCAGATGTCATCATGATAGAGGCAATATCACTACCATCAGGAGAATCAGCCTGTTGAAAATGAGATTCAACAAGACTTGATGCAGAATCAAATAAAGGATGATTACCACCACGTAATGCAAAAAGACGATTATTAACATTTTTAGACGCAGCTTTTGCAGACGCTTCTGTCGCATTCATTTGGGGCACAATGTGATACGACCCGCCAATAATTTCCTCAACATATTGCGCTAAAAGTTCGTTCCCTTTACGTGTTAAATGACCATATTTATCCCAAAATAAATATGATTCAGGATCGGCACAGATTTTACCATTTTTTTGACAATAATCTTTAACGTTAGAAATTCCAAATTTTTCTGGATTGTTAAAAATTTCATCGCCCACTGCCCCCATATCGATCGGTATAATATTTACAGTTTTATTCTGCGATGCAATAGAGGCTAATTCTTGATGCAATTGAATATTATGATATTTAATTAAGCGTTCGCTTTCTTCTTGCTCCACAGGATCTTTTGAATCTTTAAAAATAGTTGGTAAACTCGCCACAACAATAAATTTAGCACCACCTGCAATAAGATTGTTCACGAAACTTTTAACATTAGCAACCACATCACGGGCTGTTTGAAGTCCCCTTTCTTCTGAAACGTGTATCTTATTCTTTTTTAAATCTTTTAAATGTCGCAAATCATTCATCCCCACCCAGACTGTATAAAGGGCTTTAGGATCAAGAGAGCGTGGCGCATAAGATTGAGGTAAAGCGTTAAGTTCTTCTTCAATAATGTCAGAAGCAATTTCAACATCTTTTTTATTCTTGTTTTGTTTTTTAATTTCTAAAAATCTATTTTCAAAAATCATTCTTTCTTCATTTAATGCTTTCATTTCAGGTGTTTCAAACAATGCACCAAGTTCTTTGTTTATTGCTTTTTCTTCAGCCACCAATGCTTTATATTCAGGGCTATTCCACTTAAAATTCTTTTTTTTATTTTTTATCTTATTTAACTCTTCATTAAAAGGCTTCATAAGATCGTCACATCTATTTGAAATATAAGTTATCCGAGCTGCCGTACTACTTATTTTAAAATCAGGATGATATCGATGTATATTCCATTGATGCCCTAAACCTACAGCTCCGTTTGCTCTAAAAGAAGCTTCTCTTACAGAATCTAACGTTTTTGTTGAAAGAGCACCAATATAAGCATAATTTTCGCGTGGCAAATTCGAATAAATGTTTTCAACCCAAACAGGTCCATTGCTAACCCTACCCGGTAAATTCCCCTTTACTGACAAGCGACCAGTTAACCCTTCATAATTCCCAGAATCACTCAAACTATCACCAAAACTGATGACGCGCGAAAAACGAGATGGTTGAGCCTTAGCATTTGATTTTGATGATTTTAAAAGAGAAGATAGAACGAGTAATGTTGAAACAACAAAATAGCCGGCCGTTTTAAAAACAGTCATCTGACATCCTTATGAACTTTATCCAGTTTAATATATTCGTTTCCAGTAAGAATACATTACCCTATAATTTAAGTTTGAATCAACCACCTAAATTTTGTTCGATAGTTTTCAACTGAAACATAGATGACATTTTGCAACGATTGAAATTTTGATTGTATAGGGAAATTAGAACTTAACGCGTTCGTCACCTACCCTTGATTATTAAAGAAGCGCAGTTCCGTCGCAATCTAAAAAAATCGTTTGAAATCTTCCTTTTAGATCGCCACACCCCCTGCGGGGGTTCGCGATGACGATGTGAGAGGAATGGGGGTTCGCTGCAATGAGACGATGCTGGAGGAACGGAATGATACCGGTAAAACAAGGACGTGATGCGAGACATTAAAAGCCCCTCGTCATTGCGAGGGGCGCAGCCCCGCGGCAATCTAAAAAAGTCGTTTGAAACCTTCCTTTTAGATCGCCACACCCCCTGCGGGGGTTCGCGATGACGATATGGAAGGAACGGGGGTTTCGGCCGTGATGACGGTGTTCGTTGGTTCGTCATTGCGAGGGGCGCAGCCCCGTGGCAATCTTCTTGAAAATCGCCACACCCCTCCAAAAAAAAAGATAGAGAGGGGTGAGTCACAGGCAAGCTGCAACCACAACAAACTTTAACCTACATAATCATAATTGTGATACACATCTATGCCCTTTTGTGCCATAAGATTTCTTAATGTATTTTGATTTTGCTCTCCACCCATTTTATCCATATCAAAAGAAAAATATTGAAGCTTCGGCAAATTATTAATAAGCGCTAATACTCCCTCATATCCTATCGAATTTCCTTTTATGTTAAGAAAAACAAGCTCTTTTAAATTTTCTGCAATCGCTTTCGCCCCTATATCACTTATATTTTTGTTGGAAACATCAAGATCAGCAAGATGTTCAAATTCACTTTCTGCCATAGTACCTTTTTCCTGTTCAGCAAAATAGGTTATTATTTCATCATTCAAGACACATTCACTAAATGTTATTTTTGTAATATTTGGAAAACGTCCACTTAAAATCCCAATATATTTATCAAAGGTATGTTCTATTGTAAGTTCAGTAACATTTTCATAGACTCTTCTAAATAAAAATAAATAATGCAACTGAAAAGAACTATCATCAATTACAAGATGACTATCATCACCAAACCCTGCCTCAGCCTTATCTACACAACAAAACAAATGCGCCATGATAAAAAACAACATACTCTTCTTGATCATTTTTCGATTTCCTATTTTAGTTAACAATATTATTTATATAAATCAATTATTTAAACCGTTTTTATTATATCGTTAAAAACAACTAACCTATTTAGGTCATGATTGTACACAAAATAGGACAGCTTTCAAGATGCATACAGAACAATAATGAATATTTTTTAAATAAAAACAAATAAATTATAAAAATTGATAAATAACAATGTATTAAACATGACAGTAATCGTTACATATTATTACATTTAAACACACAACCAAATCATAATATGTATGCTTCAGATACAATGAAACTCAAGCCTTGCATGAAGCGCATTCTTTTTATATCATGTTCGAATTTGGCGCAACGCATATAGTCACATAAAGGGAGATCTCATTGAAAAAAATAATTATATTTGCTCTATCACTTACAAGCCTAGAACTTAATGCTACAATAGACACTGACCCTACTATAGAATTTTCAGATACAGATTTTGATGAACGATATGCATTAACATCTTTCAGTCTAACTCCAAATAACTATGATAATGTTAAATGCGAATACACATTATGGGATGATATTCCCGATTTCTGGATTACACCTTATCGCAACGTTAATACACTTAAAATCATGACAAAAAAAACATACTATGAAGATCAACATCTTAAATTTTTACCGGCTTTATTCCCATATATTAAAAAACTTATTATTGAAGCATCACAAATTAAAAAAGAAAATTTATTATATCTTATCGATAAATTCAAAGTTTATATTGAAACGCTTAATCTTAATGGATGTAATTTAGGCTACCATTGTGAAATAATTACCCAATGCAAAAAACTTAAAAAACTATATATTTGTGGCAACAATATTTCTACACTTAATTTCTTAACTGAAAACATTACCCATTTAGATATTTCTTCAAATCCATTAAAAAAACATGAAATTATAAACATCCACCAAAAATCACCACATTTGAAAGAATTATCAGTCGATAAAGACATATTAAGTCCAAGCGATATTAAAAACTTATGGCTCAATCTAAAGGAATTAAATCGTTTAACAATAGGTAATAAAATTTATAAAAAATAACGCAGATCACATAAAAAGCAAATACATATGTTTCAGAAATTAAAAATGAAGATATTTAAAGCATCAATTATACTTAATTTAATTTTTTCATCTTTAACAAACGCCGTCATAGTTAAATTTAAAACGACCAATCTTCAAGATGAATTTGGATCCCTTATACGAAAATTAAATACAAACAGTAAGAATGAATTTCTTAAAAGACATTCCATTCGAAAAGTTTTTCTTAAATTTATAAATCAAAATGGGAAAATCATAATACAACAACTCAATCCTATAAAAAATTTAGAAATAAACAATGAAAATGATTGGAAACATCAATTCACGAGCGCAATAAATTGTAATTTTACGATGGAAGATGAGGCTGAAACACAAATAGATATTTCACAAGATTGGGAAATACACGCATTAGAAATATCTTATAATGGATATCCTTATGAGACATTCGATCAAATAAAAATACCTGCTGGTAGCACGAATTCTCTTTTGAACTTGGCCACACAAAAAAAAATAGACTTGAATGTTGGCTATCACGGAGATCCTATCAATGGGTCTTTCGTGATTACGTCAATAACATTGGAATAATACTCAATCTACGAGACAAAAAATGAAATTGCTTCGGTTTCACCTCTCCCCTTTGTGGGCTAATCTGTAGACACATCTTTTGCAATAGTAAATTCTGATAAAAATCACACCACTAACCCCCATTTTCTTACTCCCCGCGGCAAGTCCCACGGGTTCCATAACACCATAGAAATTCAACACAAATCAACAATCCACCTTCTTTACAGTGGATCCCGCGGTCAAGCTGCGGGCATAACATTACCTAAAAGTGTTTCAACCTATTGATATTTAATAATATTGCTTACTCCGCCTCCTACGTCCCGCGGCTTGTCCGCGGGATCCAGAAAGAAAATAAAGAAGATGTCATTGCCTAATTTATACAATCATAACTTTAGGGAAGACCGTCTGGATCCCGCGATCAAGTCGCGGGACGTAGGAAAGGGGTGGGGTTTATACTTATGGGTAATGATATGGCCGCGGGAAGTAGAAGAAGTTCGATTTTTATCAGAATTTACTATTGCAAAAAATGTGTCTACAGATTAGCCCACAAGGGGAGAGGTAAAAAAAACTCTTCTTTTGGAGGGCTTTTGGTAAAAAATTGTTTTCACTTCTTAGAAATAAATTGCGGAGTGTGAGAACGGGATAGTTGAAAAATGAGCTTAATTTCATTTTTCGTCCCGTAGATTGACCTTTTGTACATGAGCATGATGAACCCTGAAATCTGACGGCCTCCACAGTTTGAAACAAGAGTCGCATATGAAAAAACCCCTTGTAAAACAAATTACAAGGGGCCAAAAAGTCTAACTAAAAAGCATTAAGCGCCTTTAGTAGCATCTTTACGTGCTTCACCATAAATGTAAATTGGTTTAGCAGCTGATTCCACAACATCCTTATTGATAACAACTTCTGTTACCCCTTCAAGACCAGGTATTTCAAACATCGTTTCAAGAAGAATACCCTCCATGATCGATCGAAGGCCACGCGCACCTGTTTTACGCTTAATAGCGCGTTGCGCAACAGATATGAGTGCATCTTCAGAAAATTCAAGTTGAACATTTTCCATTTCGAAAAGACGTTGATATTGACGCACCAACGCATTTTTAGGCGATGTTAAAATTTCAATCAATGCTTTTTCATCTAAATCATCGAGCGTTGCAATCACTGGCAAACGACCAATAAATTCTGGAATCAAACCAAATTTTAACAAATCTTCTGGCTCAATCTCACGAAGAACTTCACCTGTTCGACGCTCATCTTGACGCCTTACATTCGCACCAAAACCAATAGAGGTTCCTTTGAAACGTTGAGAGATAATTTTTTCAAGCCCTGAAAAAGCACCACCACAAATGAAAAGAATATTTGTCGTGTCGACTTGTAAAAATTCCTGTTGCGGATGTTTACGACCACCTTGTGGTGGAACGGAAGCAACCGTACCTTCCATAATTTTCAAAAGTGCTTGTTGAACACCTTCACCTGATACATCGCGCGTTATTGAAGGATTATCAGATTTACGTGAAATCTTATCAACTTCATCAATATAAACGATACCACGTTGTGCACGTTCCACATTATAATCAGCAGCTTGTAGCAATTTCAAAATGATGTTTTCAACATCCTCACCAACATAACCTGCTTCTGTCAATGTTGTTGCATCTGCCATCGTGAAAGGTACATCTAAAATACGTGCAAGTGTTTGCGCTAAAAGCGTTTTACCACAACCAGTAGGCCCAATAAGCATAATATTAGATTTTGTAAGCTCAACATCAGTATTTTTTGAAAGTTGGCTTAACCGTTTATAATGATTATGAACAGCTACTGAAAGCACACGTTTTGCATGTTCTTGGCCGATAACATAATCATCGAGAACTTTTTGAATTTCGCCTGGTCTTGGCACTTCGCCATTAGATTTCACGAGAGAAGTTCTATTTTCTTCCCTAATAATATCCATACAAAGCTCAACGCATTCATCGCAAATAAAAACGGTTGGACCTGCTATGAGTTTGCGGACTTCATGTTGGCTTTTTCCACAAAAAGAACAATAAAGAGTATTTTTTGGATCATGTCCGCTTGTCGTTGATGATTTACTCATACTTCCCCACCTTAAAATATCTGAATTTTTCAATCTTAAATCGAAAAACCTTAAAGCAATTTCAGTTACGTCTTATTGACCTTAACTCGTTTTTGGAGAGAAAAACCTCTCCTCAACTTACGTCTAAAACGAATTAAGACCAAATTCAACTTTAAGAGGTGCGTTATCCCACCCTTATCTATTATTCAACACTGACTTTGCGCTCATGGCAAGACTTTAATCTTACTTATCGTGCAATTTCAGCAATTTTTTTAATGGGTTCCATTGGCAAAACGCGTTTTTCAACAACACTATCAATCAAACCAAAGTCTTTAGCTTGTTCACCGGACATAAAATTATCACGTTCAAGCGCTAATGCTATTTTTTCACGCGCCTGACCAGTGTGATGTGCATAAATGTCTGTCAAACGATCGCGCAACGCGACAATTTCACGTGCTTGAATTTGAATATCAGTTGCCTGACCTTGAGCACCACCATGCGGTTGGTGAATCATAACGCGCGCATTTGGCAGAACAAATCGTTTGCCTTTAGCACCACCTGTCAACAATAACGAACCTGCAGAACAAGCCTGCCCCACACATAAAGTGCTAACATCTGGGCTTACATATTGCATTGTGTCATACATTGCAAGACCTGCAGTTGCTACACCACCAGGTGAATTGATATAAATGGATATATCTTTTTCCGGATTTTCCGATTCGAGGAAAAGAAGCTGCGCGCAAACCAAGGCAGCCATATTGTCTTCAACTTGCCCTGTTATAAAGATAATACGTTCTTTAAGAAGGCGCGAATAAATATCATACGACCTTTCGCCACGATTTGTACGCTCAACAACCATAGGCACCAAATTATTCATAATATGGTCATACGAAAAATACTTCATTTCACACCCTCCCAGGTACTTTATTAAACAACATCAGGCTGTTAACTAATAATACAAGACTATTAGTTAACACTAACTTACTTTTATTAACAATGCCCGTTCTTCTTAACAATGATTGTCCGCATCTTCTTGTGCTTTAATCAACAAATCATATGTTATATTTTTGTCAGAAATTTTGGCCATTGCCAAGATGTAATCAACAACTTTTTCTTCCAACAAAGGCGCACGAAGACGATTTAACGCTTCTTGATTCTTTGTATAAAACTCAATTACCTTCTTTTCATTACCAGGATATTGAGTAGCAAGACGGCTAAGTGCACGACGCAATTCAGCATCAGTAATTTTAATTTCTTTAGCAAGGCTTACCTCAGCAAGGATAAGACCAACTTTAACGCGCTTGCAAGCAAGATCACGATATTTTTTTTGATCTTCCTCACTTAATTTTGCTTGTTCATGAAGATCATTATGATTAGCACTTTCATGATCATGGTTATGATCAGTATCACAAACAGTACCATCATCATGAACATGCGTGTGTTCTTTAGGTTCAATACCGCGTTCTTTAAGAATTTCTTTAATAACAGCTTGATATTCAAGCTCAATTAAACTTTTTGGCAATTCCATTTGATGATTTTCTTCAAGCTTATGAAGCAAATCATGCTTCATCACTTCGCGTGCAACCTTAGAATAACGATCACTTAAATAAGATTTCGTTTCTTCTTTCCAAGCAGCAAGAGATTCAAATCCAAATTCTTCAGCTAAAGCATCATTGATTTCACGTTTATCAAGACGTTTTATTTTTTCAAGCGTGAATGAATAATCAACTATTTTGCCACTGAGTTTTTTATCAGCGACTTTTTCATCCAATGTCATTTTAAAAGTTTTAGATTCACCAATTTTCATGCCTTTAATATTATTATAAGCATCTAAATTTGTACGTGTCACATCTAAATAAAAAACATTTTCATTATTTTTAAGTTCTGCAAGATTAACACCATCTAATACTGCACTTGTTTTACCAAAAACAAAATCACCATCACGCGATTCTTCTTTAGTATCAGTTACATCTGTAATGTTACTTGCTTTAGCAGCTTCTAATTCGATTTGCTCTAAGATTTGTTTTTCAACAGGTTCTGCAACAAGCTTTTCAAATTCTAATGCGCTAAAATCAATAAGTTTAACTTCTGGCAATATCTCTGTTGAAATAGAAATCACAAGGTCTTTTTCTTTTTCAAAAGACTCAACTTTTACATTTGGTTGTAAAGCTGGGCGAATTTTTTGATCGCGAATAAGCGAATCGCATGCTTCATTTACAACTTCTTCAAGAACTTCGGACAATACTTGTGAACCATAACGACGTTCCACAAGATCAGTCGGCACACGCCCTGGTCTAAAACCTGGCATTTGAATAGAAGCCGCTAAGGACCCTAAATTTTGCTGTATTTTCTGGGAAATATAGTTGGCCGAAATAATTGCTTTAAAAACTCTTTCTAGACCTTCATTTTTCTCCAAGGTTACAGTCAAAGATTCTTTTAAACCACTCACGCTGCTATTCCTTTATGCATCAAAGTTAATGGTGCGGACGAAGGGACTCGAACCCCCACAGACTAAGTCCACCAGAACCTAAATCTGGCGTGTCTACCAATTTCACCACGTCCGCGAACTAAATGTGTATTTATAGATTTATACGAAAACGCTTCAGAAAGGAAGGGCTATCTCTAAATAATTCGATTAAAATAGCCCAGATGAGAAAAAAATTTAGGTTTAGCTTGCTAAGCTAGCTTTATTTTTAATATGTCTGATCATTTTTCGCACACTTCCATTATTATTAGGATTCAATTTATGCTCCACACAATAATCCTCATAAATTGCATGCAAAGCGCGCTTGTTTGACAACGGTATAGAATCTTTGATTGAAATCAACATTTGAAGTTCACTAAAATACTCATATGCACTTTTTTTCTTAGATTTCTGACTATCCCACAAATCTTTTAAATACATTATCTTGTCGTGTGACTCCTCTATCATTTGTTCACTCGCAAAATAAAGAGCTTCAAGATAATCTATTGAAACATCATCATGTTTATGACCCGCTTCACCAAGATCAACCTGCAATCTAATATAATTTTGACCCAACACTAATTTTAGCTTTTTATCAACCCATGATTTTTGGGCACCTAAAATAGTACGCACCATTTTATGACCACCATTAACATAACCAATTTCTTGGCTCTCTTTTTGGCTTATTTTAATTTTTTTCTCACCAGTACCTATAGAAAGTAGCACAAAATCACTTAATTTCGCATGCGGAAAAGCCTTTTGCGCTTCCAACAACACTATTTCAGATGGATTATTCGCAAACATACCCCCATCCCAAAAATTCAATGATGTCTCACTATCGCTACCTGTTGCATCCTTCAAGATTTCTTTTGAAGGAAAGAACCCTGGCGCCGCACTCGTAGCTCTTGCAACATCACCAATTAAGTAATCACGCGAAGCTTTCCTTCGTGCCTTCAGGCTAGACATTATAGAAGCACCCTTCCCTTCTGAAATTTCAGTAACAGGCACTGAAGTTGGAATCAACAAATCAGACAATTGATGATCATTGTAATATTTTTCAAATGTTTCCTCTATCCCTATTGGTGCATATTTGGGTCTAAAAGCACCCTCTCCTGCCCTCAATCTTTTGGATAAACTTTGTTTTTCAAATATATGTTCACGTTCAGTCAAATACATGTTTTGTACTTCTTCTGCAGAATAAAGTGGATATCCAGGCCTTTCAGGATTTGGAATTCCAATGCCGAGTGCAACAATAGCGCCTGTTGAAGCACCTGACACGCCACTAAAAACTTTAACAATTGGCATATTTAGTAATTTTTCTAAATGCGCTAAAACATGTGCATGCACAATGCCACGAATGGCACCACCATCAAGGGAAAGCAAAAATATTTTTCGATGCTTAACATGGTGTTTTTTTGATAATTCAGGTGAAAAAATTTCTACTAAATCAACAGAAGAGGATTTACTTTTTTCTATACCAACTTCTTCTATTTTAAACTCATTCACGTGAGAGGCATCTAGAAGCACATTTTTACCAGCAGCACTTTTTTTCTCCTCGATTATTTCAAATTTTCCAAATACTTCATTTGAAAAAGATGCATTCATAAAAAAAGTTAAATAAAAAGGCAAAAAGTAGCGACAAGAAGATCTCATGGCACATCCTCCAGTTAAGTATTGTTATTTTATTGCGAGAAAATATGATGATTTATTATTTTGTTACAATTTAATTCTACGACAGAATATCTTGTTAATCAATGAAAAACAATTATACTTAGTTTACATTATGTTAGGATAATTTAATCTGAACTTCTATACCATACGTATTTTTTCTTTAAAAACTTCACTTAGAAAAGTTAAGGGGTTATCTTTTCTTAGTAAGCTTGACTAAGAAAACTTAATAAGCTATCTTTTCTTAGTAAGAAAATTTTAAGTAAAAATTAACAAAGTATCAGCTCTTGTATTAGGAAAAAAAACAACATATCACAATCAACTTTGATAATTTCTATTTATTATCTGATAGACTTAAATGTTTTAGAGAAAATGACTAATGAGTTATGTTATAAGATTTATCTGCATCTTCAACACCTTGATCTTTAAAAGAAGATGCTGATTCAATTGATAGACATCCTCAAATCAATCAACATCTTTATATTTCCCTGGACAGGCTATAGCCCAAAGAACTCAAGCCAATCCAAGATTTAGAAACACTTTCGGTGTATTTGCAATTAGCTGTTTAATTTTGCTTCTGCTAATTTTTTGTATTCAATTGCTTCTTTTTGTGCAGAAGTTAAACCCTCTATACATTCTGTTAAGTGATTGATTTTTAAATCATAAAATAGTGATTGATCGGATGAATTAATTTTTTCTTTTACAAATTCATACATCGCATCGCCTTTTTCAGAAATCATTTTTAAATGATTTCTTGCAGTCTGTATAATCGTAATACCTCTTTCATAATTCATTTCTGAATCTTCCTGTAAGGTCTTTAGGCGCTCTAAGTCTTTATTACAATTCATTTTAATAAGACCCGAGATCTCTTCTGCTAACGTGTTTAGAACATCCAATTTTTCGTGTATTTTCTCTCTTTTTTCGATTATAATTGGATTGTTATCTGATATATCAAGACTTTCAAGGAGTAAAAATGCCTGATCAAATTCTTTAGTTGCATTTGCATTAAAGCAAGAAAAGGTTGCTACAAAACAAAGTGCTATTTTAAGTTTTCTCATTTTAGTTTCTTTCTATTTAATAGATTAATTTACTACATTAAACTTTATTATTTAATGTTCGAATAAAAACATATCAAATTATTTTAAAAAAAATACCCGTAAAAAATACTGGGTTT
>JAUYSY010000109.1 GCA_030696155.1 Alphaproteobacteria bacterium
CACTTTTTGCAATGCCCCGCAAAATCGGTAACGTCATTAAATGATCACCGCCTGCTGTTAATGGTTTTACATTCGCTAGACTTAGATCTTTATAATAATTTTCAATTTTAATCATCGTATCCATAGAATCCATTGGATTAACGGGTACATCACCACAATCACCAACACGTGCAATTAAAAATGGTGGGATCTTACTCACATGGTGCATTTTACGGATAAAGCTCGACATTTCACGAATTTGACGAGGTCCATGACGCGCACCAGGACGATTGGTCGTGCCACCATCCCAAGGAAGACCCAAAAGAGCAATATCAACTTGTGACAAATCTTCAATAATTGGCAATCGCATAAAAGTTGCAAATGATGCAAAACGTGGTGTGATAGAAGTATCGATCGGTTGAGGGTAAATTTTTGTTTTCACGTAATCGCTCTCTAAAAGTTATATAAGAAAATCTTATTGATCATTTTAAACAAACACTCTTGATTGGCAAGTTTTTTTCAGTATATTTGATAGACTTCTTGTCGAAACTCGCTAATGTGGGGCGAGTGATTCGGCACGGAAGGCCATTCTGTATTCTTCATACATGAGTATCTGAGTACCGAAGCGACGCATCAATCGTCTACAGTAGTAGAAAAGTCTGATGGGTCTTCAAATTTTGCCGATGTAGCTCAGCTGGTAGAGCAACGCATTCGTAATGCGTGGGTCGGGGGTTCGAATCCCTTCTTCGGCACCAACTTCTCAATAAAGATTAATATTTAAAATTTTATCTAATTACTTATAAGCGCTTGATATTGCATTATTAAGTAATAATGTAATAATTTTACAGACTCTATTGACGTTAAATAACCAGAAATCTATACTATATTGTAAGAAATAATCTTTTTGGAGGTAACGATGACCAAATTAGTTAGAGCAGCTGACAGAGCATCTTCTTCAGCACGTTCACAATCAGGCCCAAATCAAAATTCGGGCGCTGGGCAAAATCAAGCACAAAATAGCAAGAATGCGAGCAATAACGTAAATCCACAAAACGCTAAAAATGCTCAAAATCAAACACAAGCAGCTAAAACAAGCGGCACAAAATCCGGTTCAACAAGCGGATCAAATGCATCAAGCGCAACTAAAAAGAAATAACTAATTATTGCCATACCCGAATGATTTGGAAATGTCGATTTTTAGGCATGAGATTTGAAGTGTTTTTTTGGTGCTGAAAATTTCGACAGCTAATTGTTTTACCTTAGAAATTTTTGGTTCAAAAAGCAGCCAAAAATCATAGACTAAAAACGGTAGTTTCAGATTATTTGGGTATATAATAAAACGGGAACCAAATCCCGTTTTATTATATATATTAACTTGTTTTCAATATCATCAAATTCAATTCAACATCTTCACCCAAAGCATCTTTCGTTTGAATTATCTTATGCATTCTGAAGCCTAGTTTATTAAAAAACTTGCATGATACGACATTTCTTACATCTGGATCAACAATACAATAATCAAAAAAAGGCCAAATTTCTTGACTCAGAAATTGATGAATAATTTTTGATCCTAAACCCTTTCGAAGAAATATTGATGGACCAATAAAAAAATCAATCCCTGCAGCCATCGATATAATTTCATCTGATAATTCCATATCAGGCCAAGGATGGTCTAAAATTTTACATTTTTGAACAGAAGCTAAAGCTGTATCATCAATATAAACAATAAAACCCGAAACCTTCTTTTCGCCTGTAATATAAGAACGCATTTTTAGCGCGATTTCTTCATAAGTCCATGATCTTAAAGAATAAAACTTTTGAACATGAGGAAAATTAAACCATTCAAAAATAAGAGAAAAATGCTTTTCAGAAAGGGACTCAAAGTGAATATACATTCAAAACATATCCAACGTTATTTAGGCACTTAAAAACATAAGGAGCAAAAATTATAATCTAAAGATTTCCCTAAAATTGTAAATACTTAAAACATGACATCAAAAATCACTTGGGCTTTATGCTTTTTTCGTTTACATTCTAATAATCTATTGTGAAGGTGATTATGACAATTCTTGTTACAGGCTGCGCTGGTTTTATAGGCCTACATACGACACTAGCATTACTTCAAAAAGGCCAAAAAGTTATCGGTATTGATAATTTAAATAATTATTATGACCCAAAACTAAAAGAAGACAGACTCCTCATTTTAAAGCAATATCCTAATTTTATTTTTGAAAAAATGGATTTTGCTAATCAACAAAAAGTATTTGATTTTATAGAAAAATACCCAGAAATCACTGGCATTATTCATCTAGGTGCTCAAGCAGGCGTTAGACATTCACTTACTCACCCGCACGATTATGTGCGCGTCAACATTACAGGACAAGTTGCGCTTATGGAAGGCGCTAAAAAACTAAAGCATTTAAAACATTTTGTTTACGCAAGCTCATCTTCTGTTTACGGTGCTAACACAAAACTTCCTTTTAGTATCGACGACCAAACAGATAGCCCTTTAGCCCCTTATGGTGCAAGCAAAAAAGCAGGCGAACTTCTAAGTCATTCATATGCTTATCTTTATAAGCTTCCTTTAACAGGCTTACGCTTCTTCACCGTTTACGGACCTTGGGGACGCCCTGATATGGCAGCCTATATTTTTGCTCAAAATATAATAGATGGAAAACCCATCAAGATATTCAATCATGGTGATATGAAACGTGACTTTACCTATGTCGATGATATTGTAGCAGGCATTTTGGCCTGTTATGAAAAACCACCTGTTGATTTACCTATCCCCCATCGCATATTCAATTTAGGTAATCATCGATCTGAACAATTAACAGATTTTATTCATGAAATTGAAAAAGCTTTAGGCAAAAAAGCAATGACTGAATTTCATCCGATTCAGCCAGGTGATGTCAAAGAAACTTTTGCTGACATCAAAGAAAGCATTGAAGTTTTTAACTTCAAACCAAAAACAACCATTTATGAAGGCATACCAAAATTCATTGAATGGTTTAAGAATTATCACAAAGTGGGAGAGACATTAAAATGCAACAAAGTCAGTTAAAAAAAGAAAAAGAAGATTTAGGTCTATTACCTCAATGGGATTTAAGTGAATTTTATAAATCCATTAATGATCCCCGCATCAATCAAGATCTTAATCAAATTCAAGATCGCGCCAAAAATTTTCAACAATCTTATCAAAGTAAATTGAGCTCCCTATCAGGAGCTGATCTTGGAAAAGCCGTCGCTATTTATGAAAAAATTTATGAAGATCTAGATCTGATCATTTGTTTTGCACAATTACATCATGCGATAGGCATGGATGACCCTAAAATTGGTCAGTTTTATCAATCTGTTCAAGAAAAATATACTGAAATTGTAGGCCATCTATTATTTTTCACGCTTGAGCTAAATAAAATCGATGATGCAACTCTTTCAACGCAAAAGAAAGATCCTGCTTTATCGAAATATGCACCTTTTTTACGCGATATACGCATTTTCAAACCGCATCAATTAAGCGATGATCTTGAGCAATATGCGCTTGATAAATCAATTACAAGCCATAATGCATGGATTCGTCTTTTCAATGAAACAATGGCAGGATTACGTTTCCCTTATCAAGGCAAAGATTTAACCTCAGCTGAAATTTTTTCATATTTAAGCGATAATAATCGTCAGCATCGCGAAGAAGCAGCTCATTCCGTTGCCAACACATTGTCTAAAAACAGCAAACTTCTTGCCCATATTTACAATACCTTGTGCAAAGACAAAGACATTGAGGATAAAAAACGTAGCTATACACATCCTATGTCATCACGTAATTTAAGCAATTATGTCGATGATCAAGTTGTAAATACGCTCATTGAATCGGTTAAAGATTATTATCCTAAATTGTCCCACCGTTATTTCAAAATTAAAGCCAAATGGTTGGGTTTACCTAAATTATCGTATTGGGATCGCAACGCACCTTTGCAAGAAAATGCTGATAATACATATTCTTGGGATGAAGCACGCGACATAGTCTTAAAAGCATATGAATCCTTTTCACCAAAATTAGCACATATCGCCAAAGAATTTTTTGACAAAAATTGGATTGATGCCAAAGTTAGATCAGGCAAAGATGCTGGTGCTTTTTCACATCCCATGGTGCCTAAAGCCCATCCGTTTATCCTTATGAATTTCCAAGGTAAAACACGCGATATTATGACCCTAGCCCATGAATTAGGGCATGGTATTCACCAGGTATTAGCAAGCAATCAGGGACCTCTTTTATCCCAAACAACATTGACACTTGCCGAAACGGCATCTGTTTTTGGTGAAATGCTCACTTTCCAATCCCTTTTAGATAATACAAAAGACAAAGAAGCTAAAAAACTTCTTTTAGCGTCTAAAATTGAGGACATGCTAAATACCGTTATACGTCAAATCGCCTTTTGTGACTTTGAAAAAACAGTGCATGAAAAACGCAAAACATCTGAATTAACAGTCGAAGATTTAGGTAAAATATGGATGGAAAAACAACATGAAAGCCTTGGCGATTCATTTGATTTTGATCCAGAATATCATGTTTTCTGGTCCTATATTCCGCATTTCATCCATACACCATTCTATGTGTATGCTTATGCGTTCGGTGATTGCTTAGTCAATTCGCTTTATGACACGTATTTAAACAAACCAGATGGTTTTGTTGAAAAATATATGGAACTTTTATCCTCTGGTGGTATTCATCATCATAAAGAAGCCTTAGCACCTTTTGGCCTTGATGCAAGTGATAAAAACTTCTGGAAAAAAGGCTTGTCTGTGATCGAGCGCTATATTGATCAATTGGAAGAAATTTATTAAACGCCCTAAGTAGTATGAGCAAATGCAATTTCACTTCACTAATACCAATAAGTTAATGTTAGCCTTATAAAAAACATAGCTTTTCGGATTGAGTCACTTGTGGTGTGAACCTAAGGTGACTCGATCGAGACTCTTTGTTTTTATTTCTATCTGCTTCAATCAACTTGTTCTAATTTATTTACTAAAATAGAGTTTTAGCATAAATCTTGCAAAAATAAAATGCTTGTCTATGTTTATTGCTGCTCTTATTAAGAATAAAAAACATTAGTTTGTTAAAAATTATTACTTTTTTTCTTCAAAAGCATCTATAGAATCACAATATATAGTGGAATAACTTGAAAACAGTACAAACAAACTACAGAAACAATAAATTATGAGTTGCTCAGTAGATGCAAGAAAGAAAGCAATCTTTTGCATTAGACTTCTTTAGTGTGTGACGGGTGACAGATGATTCAGTACGGAAAACAGTTCTATTTTCTTCCAATCTACGGGACAAAAAATAACTTTGGTTAAAATTTGCCAAACATCCAGCCGTTTCCCTGAACAAGCGAGAAGCGAAGCTTCGAGTAGGATCCAGGATCCAATTAACAATCATGATCGTAGATCATGACATTATTTAAATAATTTTGCCATGCTCTTTGAGCATGTGTTTCGTTATGGATCCTTAATCTGCATTCGTTACTTCGCTTCAAGGCGTTCAGGAAAACAAAGGTGTGTGGGCAAATTTCTAGCCTAAAAATAAAAATTGTCCCGTAGATTGGTATTCTTCATACATAAGGATCTGAGCACCGAAACGACGCATCAATTGGCCACAATAATTGAAGAAGAAAAAAATCTGTAGCAAACAAATTCACCAGCAACCCAGTTGTTTCCGCAGGACTTAAGAACCTTAAGGACTCGAATGCCAATTAAAATTTGTAATGATAAAAAAAGGGACCCAAAAGAGCCCCTTTTCGTTTAGATTATTTTAACGATGTTCTCGTTAAATCATCCTAGTAGTTAAAGCCAGCACCCAACATAAAGTTGTATGAGCGCAATGTTGCTTTGTCTGTTCTAGTAATCTGTCTAAGTTCTTTATGGCGTGGTTTTTTAGAAATCATTGTTGTCCATGCACCATCCAAGTGTAATGTCCAATCTGGATCGATGCGATATTTATATCCACCACCTAGATTATAACCATACCCATTTTTACCACGTTTTGATTTAACATGATTTTTTGATGTAACATTATGAATACGAGTTTGCGTCCAGAAGCGTGATGTATGTACACCGCGATATTCAGGTCTTACCCATAATGTATGATCGCCCCAAGTTGATTCAGCGATAAATCCACCAAACCATCCATGCCATTTTGCTGAAGTTTCAACAGTTGCACGTGATGGAAATCCTTGTAAAAGGTAGCTTTCTGGTACATTGTTACCAATAGAGCTTGTCACAGATCCAGGTACATTGCCGGGACGAACGTCTGGCCTATGAAATCCACGAATGTTGTTTTTAGATGTTTTTTGACGCATCCAATAATAACCAGCAAAAGGCTTGAAAGCAAAGTCTTTCCATGGATTTTTAAGTTTGGCAATATCATATCCAACAATAACATGTGCATCAAATGCACGTGCATTTCCACTTATGTCATTTTTACCGTGATGATGATCACCATGATGGTGACCATTATGATCATTATCAAATCTAAATCTTGGTCTACGATTATTGAACTCACTACCATTGCCATCTTTTATACCGTGACCATGGTAAATCTTATGCTCACTTACAGGAAAGGCCATGTCAGCCATCATTTCAAGAAAGGAATTCGTCAAAGCACCATCAACAGCTGAAATCGTTGTTTTTGTTCTTGCTTGAATAAGATCCTGTCTTGATCTAATAAACTCTTGTGAAACGAAAGGTTGTTCAAATTCACCAATAGCTGAATGTGGACCAGTTCCATAAAGATCGTTAGTGAACACATCTGTCCAAATCGACGTTGCTCTATTTTCAAACTTCAACTGGTCGTTTCTATAACCAACATTAACGTCTGTTTGAACATCAACCCATTTAAATACTCTTTTACCTTCAGCATAAGCTTGAACTTCTGACTTAGGCGCTAGAACTCCCAAGAGGGCGAATACAGGTATAGCTGCCCGTATTAGCAAACCACTTTTTTTCATTTTTATCTCCAACTTCATATAGAGAAACATATTTTTACAAACGGGGATTTGCATGATGCCATCTCTTGGTAACCGAAAACAGTTGAAATGAATCCCCGAAATCTCTAAATAACTCTACCGAACCGAATTCAAGGTGACAACTGATGGGGAAATAAATAGATTTAAAAGCATTTGATTAGTGGTAAGTTCACAACAAACCGTCACAAGAAAGATAATTTATATTTCTGCGACGGTTTGTTTTCTTAAGGTTTTAGTATAATTAGGGTAATATTACATATTAACTATTTAATGCTTACCCATCTTAAACGGAAATAATCGTCGCCCGTTTGTGTTAATTCAATATTTTTATGATGTCCCCAATCAAGTTTTTGCTGATGTAAAGGAATCACAGCCACATCATCTTTCACAATTTTACAAGCATCGTAAATCATCTTATTACGCACATTTTGATCGATTTCAATACGAATTTTATCAATGAGCGCATCAAGTGTTGGATTTGAATATTTACCAAGATTATAGAGGCCTTTAATATTGCCCTCAACCGTTTGAACCAAAGTGGATAATGGATCATAAGCATCCAAACTCATTGGCGTCCAACCAAACAAATACATGCTTGTATCGCGTGACAATATTTTAGGAATGAATTTTGATTTAGGTTGAGCGTTTAATTCAACTTTAATGTTAATTTTGGCAAGCATTGCAGTTACTGCCTTACCAATCTCTTCATCCGCCACATAACGATCTGTAGGGACATCGAATATCACTTTAAATCCATCTTTGTAGCCTGCTTCTTCCATTAGTTTTTTAGCTTTTTCTAAATCATAAGGAAGTCTGTTGTTTAAATCTGCATTAAAGCCTTGTGTGTCTGGCGCAAAAATAAGCCCTGTTGGAACTGACGCACCACGCATAACTTTTTGATACATCGCATCAATATCAATCGCGTGATACAAAGCAAGCCTTACATTTTTGTCTTTAAACGGATTTTTACCTTTAATACCCGATTCTGGCAATTCATCAGCCCATTGATTCATACCAATAATCATTGTTCTATATTCAGGACCTTGAAGAACAACATGATCTTTTGATTTTTTAATGCGATCAACGTCTGGTGGTGGCACTGGAAAAATAACATCTGCTTTATTTGTTAAAAGGGCTGCAACACGTGTCTGTGCAGATTTAATAGGTGTAAAAATTGCTCTTTTAAAATTGCAATCGCCTTTATCCCACCATTTGTCGTTATATTCAAGAACAGTTTCGACATCTTGTTCACGCGATACAACCTTAAATGGTCCTGTGCCGTTGGCATTACGACCTGCAAAATTGTCTTCACTTTTTGTAAAATTAGTTGGTTTTTCAGTATTGTTCGCTTTACACCATTTTTCAGACATGATGTACCATTGGGCTATTTCTGCAGGTAAAATGGGGTTAATGCCGTCTGTTACAAACTCAATTGTACGATCATCAATTTTACGTGCTTCTTTAATAGATACTAATTTATTAGCAATACCAGATCCTTGAGCTTTCGCACGATTAAGTGAAAAAATAACGTCATCTGCACTAAAAGGCGTTCCATCATGGAACAATGCTTGACGTAATTCAAAACGCCAGATATCAGGTGCAGTTTGTTCCCATTTAGTAGCCAAAGCTGGTTCAAGCGTCATTTTTTTATTACGACGCACTAATGTTTCATATATGTTGTCAAGAAAACTTAATGTAGGCACTTCGAAAGCACCATAGGGCTCTAGGCTGTTTGCATCGCCTGATGCTGCCCAACGAAATGTCTTATCTTCAGCTAAAGGTGTCGAAAATAAATTTTGGCTTGATAGCGATAGAATGACTATTGCAGACAGAGAGATTGCTGCTAATTTTTGTCGAATCATTTAGTGTCTCCTTTTTTTTCCTCCTAACTTTCCGAGGTTTCCGTCCCATATTTTTTATATTGTGTGAAGAATACATTTTTCATTAAAAAAAGCAATCTAAATGCATGGTAAAAATAGACAATATTAAAAAAGATGTTAGGATTAAGATGTAAAATTTCATTGTTTGGAAGAAATAAATGACAACAACTATGACTATTATTCATTATGGAGTTAATTATTACAATGAGCAACTCGTTGAAAATATTAATGATTTAGAAAAACAATTAAAAGAGTCTGATTATAAAAAATGGATACATATTGAAGGCTTTCATGAAAAGGAAAAAATTCATGATGTTTTAAAGCTTCTTCAAATAGATGCAGCAACTATTGATACGATACATGATATAAATGAACGTCCTAAATGCGATTTAAGAAGTGATTACATATCTTTTATTGTAAAGCTTGCACGGCTTCAACAGATTAAAAAACTTCAGCATAATTTACAAAGTGATAAAATTTATTTTATTTTTAATGATAAATTTGTTTTAACTATTCATGATTCAATAGAGCCTATATTTGTTGGCGTTAAAAAAAGTCTTAAGGAAGGTAATCATCAATTAGCAAGTGAAAATACAATTTATCTTTCATATATTTTAATGGATACACTTATTGATGCTTTCACACCTGCTATTGAAGTTTATGAAGATCTTGTTGATAAATTAGAAGATCAGGCTATTTTATTACCAACGAATAAAACCTTTCTAACAATTCATGAACTTAAGAAACATCTTATAGAAACAAAAAAGACATTGGGACATTTTACAGAAATTTTACGTGTATTTTTAAAAACGCCCCCTGATTATATTTCTAGTAAATATTTAAGTTTATTTCAAAGTAATTTGGAAGAAGTCAGTAAATATCTTGATATTATAGAAGGATATAAAGAATCTATAGCTGGTCTTGTTGATCTTTATTTTTCTAGTCAAGGTAACAAGCTTAATGAAATTATGAAAATTTTAACAATTGTTGCGACTATCTTTACGCCCCTTGCTTATTTAACAGGTGTTTTTGGCATGAATTTTTATACTGAATCAGATAGTTGGAATCCCATTAAACTTAATGAGCCTTGGGGATATGCAATTTTTGTTCTTTCAGGCCTTGCTATTACATTTTATATGTTGCGCCTCTTCAAAAGAAAGGGTTGGATAGGAATGGACGAACCTAAGCTACCAAAGCTTACAACAAAACGAAAAAAATAGGGATTTCATGCTGTATAATCTTGTCTTTTTCAGTTTTATAGGCCTTTTTTTAACATGTCTTTTTAGCTTTAATATCGAAATTAGCGTTTGTTTTACAATTCTTATTGTTGCAATGGGTATCGTCCTTACCTTACTTGAGCTTTTTATCCCTCGTAATAAAGAATACTGTCTTTCAAAAAGCGAATTTGGACTCAATCTTGGATTTGTTGCCATTGATCGATTTATTTATAAACCCTTTTTTGGCTTTATTATCTTAGAATTTGCCTATCCATATTTAGCTACCCTTAATGAAAATAGTGTGTTTTATAATTTATGGCCACGCGAAAGTCATTGGCTATTTCAATCTTTTTTAGCTTATTTTTGTATTTCGTTTAGCAGCTATTGGTCTCATCGTTTTATGCACACAATTCCTGTCTTGTGGCGCATTCATCGCCTACATCATATGCCGCAAAAACTATCTTGGTTTGTCACTTATTGGAATCACCCATTTCATTTTTTAATGACAACAACGTCACTTTGGATTTTACCTATTTTTTTTGGCATACCGATGCAAGCAATGATTTTGCCTTTTATGGTTAACCTTATTGTTTCAACAATGAATCATGCAAATTTTAAAACGGGACGTAGTATTTTAGGGTATATTTTTCCAACCATTTGGGAGCATGAAATTCATCATTCTCAAAAAATAGAAGAATCCATGAAAAATATTGGTGTCAGCACGATGTTTTGGGATTATGTGTTTGGAACATATAAATTTCCAAGTCTCAATCAAAAAATTAGCATTGGCGTTAAAGAGTGCTCTTATAAAACGATGCGTGAATTGAGTCATAAAATAGTAGAAGAATTTCAAGAACCATTTAAAAAAGAAAAAAAACTTAATGTTTTCAGTGAAAAATAAACATTTTTTACAAGTAATTGGTGGAGTTGCATTTTGTTTTAGGATGGGACATAATTTTAAAAGAAGATACGGCAACTTAATACATCCCTATAAATATATAAATTTATAACTTGATTGTTATATATTTTTCCAAATCAAGGGATATAAAATACAAAAAAAATATAAATAGTTACAAGGGCTAGGAGACAAATTATGCAAATTCAAACAATTCAATATGTGGAAAATAAAGGTTGGTCAGTCGATACTTTTCCAAAGATGGATTCTGAAAATACGCTCATCATCGTATTTGCTGCACCTGAATTTATAAGAAATGCGGCACCCATCAAAGAATTAAGTCAGCATTATCCGAAATCTATTATGGTAGGATGTTCAAGTTCTGGTGAAATATTTGAATCTTTTATTTATGATAAAAGTCTAACAGTCGCCATCCTTCATTTTGACAAAACACAATTAAAAGCTATTAAAAAAGAAATCAAAAATCCAGAAGATTCATATGCATGTGGAAAATATTTAGCTGATGAATTAAAAGGAAAAGGTCTTGCGGGTATTTTTGTGTTATCTGAAGGCTTAAACGTCAATGGATCAGAACTTGTAAAAGGCCTAAATACAATAGACGATAAAAAAGTTGTTATTACAGGCGGCCTCGCTGGTGATGGCAGTAATTTCAAACAAACATGGACTGTTTTAAATGGTGAAATACATTTAAATACCATTATCGCAGTTGGTCTATATGGGGATTCCATTGAAATTGCGCATGCGTCTCGTGGCGGATGGGATATTTTTGGTCCAGAACGCCATATTACGCGCTCAAAAAATAATATTTTATATGAACTTGACGGTAGACCGGCTTTAGAGCTTTACAAAGAATATCTCGGCGATAAAGCTAAAGGATTACCAGCAACTGGTCTTTTATATCCACTTGCTATTCGTACGAACAAAGACGATTCCAAGCAATTGGTTCGGACAATATTAGCGACGAATGAAAAAGACCAGTCCTTAACTTTTGCTGGCGATGTTCCTTTGGGGAATTTAGCACAGTTGATGCGCGCTAATTTCGATCGTTTAATTGCAAGTGCGGGCGAAGCAGGTGAAAGTAGTATTAAGAAAATTATTACTAAAAGTAACAAAGATGCGCTTCCCGTTGCTTGTATTTCGATTAGTTGCGTCGGCAGAAGATTGCTGCTTGGCGAACGCACTGAAGAAGAAGTAGAAACTGTTCGTGAAACATTGCCTGCAAAAGCACATCAGATTGGTTTTTATTCCTATGGTGAATTATCGCCTTATTCTACCGGTCAATGTGATTTGCATAATCAAACTTTAACGTTGACGCTGTTTTACGAGAATTGATGCTCTTTAAGCTTTTTTGTGGATAAATTTGTCTATACCCAAATGATTTGGAAATGCCGATTTTTAGGCATGAGATTTGAGGTGATTTTTGATACCGAAAATTTCGACAGATAATTGTTTTACCTTAGAAATTTTTGGTTCAAAAAGCGACCAAAAGTCATAGGCTAAAAACGGTAGTTTCAGATTATTTGGGTATAAGGCTTTTCAAAAAAACAAAATTGAATTGATGACCAATTTACCCACAAGATACGCGTTTATAAATTAGGAAATTTTTATGGAACTGAACAAATTAATCCAGCGTCAATTAAAAAGATCGGGCATGACGCTGGATTCTTTACCTACAGATCAAGAAGAATGGCGACAATTTATACAATCTGTTAGCAATGCTTACGAGAATAGTGACCAAGAAAGATATCTTCTTGAGCGATCGATGGAATTATCTTCTCAGGAATTGCTTTCTTTAAATGAAAAGCTCGAGAATGCACAATCCATTTCACGACTTGGTTATTGGTCATATGATAAATTAAAGGATCGTGTGCAATGGTCAAATACATTATCAGAAATATGTGGATTAAATGCATCAATTACACCGATAAATTATGAGAATTTTCTTTCATCTATACATGAGGAACATAGAACTTTATTTCAAGAAAAAGTAAGTAAAATATGTGTAGATTATATTCCTTTTGATTGTGAAATTAAGGTTAAAAATTATAATAACGATGATTATTTTTGGTATTTTATAAGCGTTACATATGATAAAAATTCTGAACATACAAGTAATATATTTTCTGGCATTGCGATGGATATAAGCAAACGCAAACATTTTGAAACTGAATTAAATGTATCAAATCAAAAATTGATTACAACAGCGCGACTGGCAGGTATGGCGGATGTAGCAACATCTGTCTTGCATAATATTGGTAATGTACTTAACAGTGCTAATGTTTCTTTAGGTTTAATATTACAAAAGCTTAAAAATGATCACTATCAAAAACTTATTGCTGTTATACAAATGATTAAAGATAATTTGCCAAATATTGCTGATTATATAAAAGATGATCCTAAAGGCAAAGTTGTTCCGCGCTATTTAGTAAGCATAGGAGAAACTTTAGCAAAGGATTATGAAATATTTGGTCAAGAAATTCAAAATATTTCTAAACATTTGGATCATATGAAAGAAATTGTTTCAAAACAGCAAAACATTAGTCGTGTCATAAGCTTAAAAGAAAAAACATTTTTGCATGAACTGATAAACGACGCATTGCAAATCAGCGGTGGCGAAAATTTAAAAGAATATATACAACTAAACAAAAATTATACTGAAAATGATTTTGTCTTAACAGATAAATCTAAAGCAACTCAAATTATGATCAATCTCATTAAAAATGCAAAAGAAGCCATTATTGAAAATAGAGAAAATCAACATAAAGAACTAACTATTTCTGTCCAAAAAAACTCGCCTGAAGAATTTATTAATATTTCTGTTGAAGATAGTGGAATAGGTATTACAGACGAAAATATTTCTAAAATTTTTACTTTTGGTTTTACAACAAAAGAAAATGGGCATGGATTCGGCTTACATAGTAGCGTCTTAGCTGCAAGAGAACTTGGAGGCGATTTAATTGCTAAAAGCAAAGGAAAGAATCAAGGTTCCATTTTTACGTTAACTTTACCTTTGCAATGATCGCAACAATCTTACTTGTTTTTTAACGTGCCTAATTGATGATTTATTACCTTGTGCATTAATGTTGGAAAAGCGTGATCCTTAAGATCTTTTTGTGCGCACCAAAAGCCATCTTCTAAATCTAATCCAGATTTTTTAATTTTAATAATATTCAAATACAATTCGAAATGCGTAAAAACATGCTTCACTTGCCCTATAACATTTGTCCATGAATGTTCTGGCCAAGGCGAATTTGCGATTGCCTCTTCTTTCTTCCAATTTTCTATTTCCCACGAGGTTGAAGGAATTTCCATCAATCCTTTAAGTAATCGATTTTCACGTTTGCGAATCCAAATATCACCTTTATCATTTTCAACCCAAAATACAAATCCAAATTTTTGAGGCCGTTTAGCTTTTAATTTTTCAATAGGATAAAGATGTTGCGTCAGATTCTTGTAACTTTCACAAAAATTGTTCACGGGACAAATATCGCATTTTGGATTTTTGGGTGTACAAATAGTCGCGCCAAGATCCATCATTGATTGAGCAAATTCACCAAATTTATCGTTTGGCGATAATGTTTCAAGTACAATGCGCAATTGTTTCATATCATCTTTGGGGGGAAAAGGAAGCCTAAAAACACGCGCTAAAATACGTTCAACATTACCATCAATCACAAGTGATTTTTGATTAAAAGCAATAGCCCTAATGGCTGCAGATGTATAAGGACCAATACCCGGCAATTGAAGAAGAAATTCTTCTGTATTTGGAAAAATACCATTGTAATCTGTTGCAATTATTTGAGCTGTTTTATGTAAATTATGCGCGCGTGAATAATAACCAAGTCCTTGCCAAGCATGTAGAACTTCGTCGATTGACGCATTTGCCAAAGAATTTACATCAGGCCATTTTTCAGTAAAATTTAAAAAATAAGCAATCACTGTTGCAACCGTTGTTTGCTGCAACATAATTTCACTTAACCAAACATGATAGGGATTTGGTTTGATAGGATCTTTTGCCCGCCATGGCAATTTTCTTTGAGCGTGATGATACCAATCAAGAATTTTTGTTGAAAAACTACTCATGATTTAAAAATAATCCATAAAAACATACCTATTACATGCCTTTAATAAGACAATTTTTGATTTATAGCAACCCATCTAAAAAATGATCTGAATTTTATATGTAACTACCCCTCTTGCTACGCCCCGCGGCCATATCATTACCCATAAGTATATTAACCTATCGATAATTAATAACTATTGCTTACTCCACCTCCTACGTCCCGCGACTTGTTCCTGAGAGATCCACACGAAATAATTCGTGTAACATATTGAAAAGGATATAAACCCGTCGTTGCGAGCAGCGAAGCTGCGCGGCAATCCAGTCCTA
>JAUYSY010000100.1 GCA_030696155.1 Alphaproteobacteria bacterium
AAACATATGATTGTAGAAATCTTAAACAATCAAAAACGCATCAAAATTATCGATTCTCCACCTGAAAACTATTGCAAACCATCCGTAGACCCTATGTTACGCAGTCTATCACAACTTTATGGCCCGCGTGTTTTAACGATCATGCTTACAGGTATGGGAAGCGACGGCCTTAAAGGCTCAACGTTGGTTGTTGAAAATGGGGGTACTGTTCTTGCTCAAGACGAAGCCTCAAGCGTTGTATGGGGAATGCCTGGTGCTGTAACACATGCTGGTCTTTGTAGTGCCGTTATCCCCTTAACTGAAATACCCTTAAAAATTCACTCATTGTTATTTAGGTCAGTCGCATGAAAGAACTAGAAATTCAATATTTGAACAAGTTAATACTTGAAACTTCAGGTGTTCTTTTAACAAAGGAAAAAGCTTATCTTTTAGAGGCAAGGCTTCAACCTGTTCTGCAAAAATACAACTTACATAATTTCACTGAACTTGTAGGCAGCCTTCAAAAAACAAAAGATACAAATTTAAAACGAGATGTCGTTGAAGCATTAATGACCAATGAAACCCTTTTTTTTCGGGACCTCAATCCTTTTGAACAATTCACGAACATTTTACTACCATATCTTCTTAAAGCACGTGAGAGCACAAAGCATATTCGCATTTGGTCAGCAGGTTGTTCGACAGGGCAAGAACCTTACTCTCTAAGTATGGCTATTTTAGAACAACAACAGAAATACCCTGATTGGAAATTTGAGATTTTCGCGACCGATATATCAACAAGCGCCATTGAAAAAGCAATTGCTGGAAGCTATTCACAATTTGAAGTTCAACGAGGCCTCCCTATAAACCACCTTATTAAATATATGCAAAAAGAAGATCAAAAATGGATTGTTAAAGACAATGTTAAAAACTTAGTTAAGTTTCAATATTTTAACCTTCTTGAAAACCCAATTCTTTTAGGAAAATTTGATATCATATTTTGCCGAAATGTCCTTATTTACTTCGATATCGACATTAAGCAAAAAATTCTTTCTTATTTCTCACAAACATTAAAACCTGATGGGTTTTTAATTTTAGGCGGATCTGAATCTACTTTCGGCATTTCAGATTATTATGCACCTAAAGAAAACGCCAAAAGTATCTATATATTAAAACAACATGAAAACCAAAAAAAACTGGCATCATCTTAGGAGCTACTGATATTTTATGGCTAAGCTTAACGCTTATGTCCTGCAATTTACTCGAGAAATCCAAGAGATTCTTGAATTGATATAAAGAAATACAAACAAAACAATATAATGATAATACAAACTCAAAGTTCATAATTTCCGTTCAAAAGCTTTGAAAATTGTAATTTCTTTAACAGTTTTTGCCCCATACAATTTTTCAGTAATATTTTTAATAACCTTTTTTATCCCTTTATCTTGTATATCTTTAGTATTATTAGATACATATTCTGTTAATTTGGTTGTAAGTACAGATCGTAATTTTGGCATAGAAGCAGAAGCCTTATATGCAGTTTCTCTTTCATTAAATTCAATATAAAAAAATAGCGAAATTATACCAATTACCTTATCATTTGCGCCAAAACGAGAAATATTAAACTCTTGAATACGAATCCGATTCGGATTCAACATGGTTTCCTGTGCTTCTTCCTTACTTGGCTTTTTTTCTTTTTCAGCTGGCTTTTTTTCACCATGCTCACCAGCAGGTGCATCTTCTTTAGCAGGATCCTTACCATGCTCCTCAGTGGCTGAATCAGATTCTTTTTTTGCTTCTTGCTCAGACGCTAAAAGTGCCCAGGGTAATAAAAAAAATGCAACGAGCACAAAGCTGTTAATTAGCTTTTTATATTTTTGATAAGCATTCATTTATTCACCTCGGTTGCTTAAACGTCAATAGAAAATATAATTATCTAATGATAACATTCCAACTAATTGTAACCCCAAAGAAATTGATATATAATTTTATTAGGCATTGCCTGTATATGACTTACTGGTAGTCGAGAATTTCTTGCATGGATTTTAACAATAACATTATTTCGATCGTCCCCATCCCAAAGATGCAATGGTTTTATTAACTCCCCTTCATATTCTATAAAAGTTTTTATTTGTTTTATTTGTTTTTTTGCATCTTCTATTGGATTTTGAAAATTAGATTCATCTTCATTAAGTAACTTGTAGGTGAACATAGGAACCTCACAAGGTATACCATATGCCACAGCTGCAATCTTACCATGATATCGTCCTGTAATAACTTTATAGGATTCTCGAACAATACGAGCAGCTTTTTTAGGGCTTAGATCTGCCTTTTTAATATTACACTCCTTATGACGCAAATCTTTAAGTTCTTTCGACAAAGTACCTCCCATATAGACTTTAACTTTTTTAGCTTGAGGAAAATATTCCTTAATCATTTTTTTATCAAAAAGAGGCTGTTCTTTAAAAAAATATTTACCTGCTATAGCGGCACTTGGACTTTCTATACCTCCCCAATTCATAACAGCTAAAATTGCATCTGGGTATAACAATAACTCTTCATTAATGAGTTGTTGTACATATTCACTTTTTACATTGGCAGAGCCTGTTTGAATCAATGTTATATATTTTTTTTCGTCTGTTTCGGCAGGTGGAAAAACATCCCCTATAAGATAGCCCAAATCAGGACAACAAGATAATTTATATTTTAACTCCTCTCCCAATACAACACGCAATAAATTATAATCGGTCAAACTTCGCACAGATATTAAAGATGCTTCTCGTAATAATCCTATTGTATCACCAATTATATGTCTAACTTGCTCTGTAGTAGGATCTTGAATAGATGTTTGAAGACCAACAGAAGTAATAAAATAAGGTTTTTGTTTTTTATACGCTTGTTCTATATAATAATGCAATGAATTATTTGGAAGGAGATTTTTTAAAATACCTCCACCACCAACAATCAGATAATCAAAATCAAAATCTTCCTCTTTACTATTAATATTAATGTATTTACCTTTTTTATTCATTCTAACCGTATCCAGCGCAAAACGAACATCATATTCATTGCCAAACTGATGCTTTAAAATAATTTTATATAATTTGTCACCTATGTTACCGTAATCATAAGCACCAACACATAAAATCTTTTTACGATTGTCATTAAAACAAGTCTTACATTTTTTAGTTTTTTTTATTTCTACAACTTCATAAGAAGAACTAGCCTCTTGAGCCATTGGTATGGTAATTACGCGTCGGCAGGCTTTACAAATGGGCGCTTCAACATAAGGAATATTTGCCTGATCTAATAATTGGTAAAAACGCAATGCGTTATAGACCATAACAGAATTTGCATTCAAATGTTCATGGAATAAACCAGATGCTTGCGTACCATCAATTTCAAGAGGATTTCGTAATTGCTGATTGAGCGCCGAAGGTAATCCCCTTACTTTTGTGCCTTGCAACATTGCCATAATTTGATACCAAACGTCATCAGCACATGGTGTTAACAATTTGAAATTTCGAACATTCGCAATTTCTTGATGCAATGCATTTACCGGATACAATACACCTGCAAATCCTTCAAAAATACCGTAACCTTCTTGATCCAAAAATAAAGTATGATCAAGATCATGCGGCAAATAATTAAAAGGAATAAAATTATCTTGGATTTCAACAACATATTGTCTTGCTGACGATGAAATAATATTGGAAGGATATTTTTGATGTTGTTCCCATAAAGATTTAATTAAATCAGTATGATAAATACGATCATCATCAGCTGTAATAATTGTTGCCTCCGGAAAAGCTACATAAGTAGGTATAAGCTTTGTGGCCACTCTATAATTAATATCTGAAAATCTGATTTCTAACCCACGCTCCCTTAAGATTTTTAAACTTTGAGGAATTTTAGGATCATCTATGCCACCTGGAAAATCTTCAAGCGCTAAATTTAAAATAATGCGATTAGGCTTAACACTTTGCCTTAAAAGACTTTCTATAGCTAAATAAGTCGTACCAATCCTAGGAGGATGTGATGTCATACTCACAATGAGTTCTTCACCATAAGATTCCTCAGTGATGCCTTTTTCTTGACTAAACCAATTTTCCACAGGATTTTCATCACAAGGATAATGTTTTTTGTATTTTTCTTGATCGAACCAAATTTTAACTTCTTCAACTAATTCAGGGGTATAATCTATCGCATGTATATGATTAATCAACGAAAAAAAGAAAAAAGACACAATAAGAATAATATGTTTTTTCAACATGTTAACATCCCTCACTTTTGTACAGATAAAATTTAATTTGTATGCTGAAGCAAAGGGAGAATTACTCCCTTTTAAAAAAAATTGCGATATTTGTTATTCATCTTGATTTATAACATTTGATGAAGCTTTTACCGTTTCAAGCAACTTATACCTTCTTAACAATCTATTAAGCATCTTAGTATTTTTATTTAAATGCTGATGAAATAACCCTACCTCCTGTGTACCTTCAATTTCTATAGGTAAGTGAAATTTTTCGTTTATTTCTTGTGGTAATCCTCTTACCTTTGTCCCTTTTTTAATAGCCATTGTTTGGAACCAAAGGTCGTCAGCACATGAAGCATATTTTAGAAATCTTCTTAGATCATAAACTTCATTATCCAGCGCATTTGCAGGATACAACACGCCACTAAATCCTTCAAAAATACCAAAATTACAAACATCATAAAATAGAGATTCTAAAATATGTGCTAAATATTCAAATATTCCTTTTATTTCATCAAAAATATAATGCCTTGCTGATGGAGATATAATTTCTTGCGGATATTTTTGATGTTGCGCCCATAAGGATTGAAGTAAATCCGGGCGATAAAGACGGTCATCATCAATTGTAACAATAGTTGCACCTGGGAAATCGCGTAAGGCAGGAATCAATTTTATTGCTGATTTATAATTGATATCTGAAAATTTAATTTCCAACCCACGTTTTTCCAATAATCTTAAACTTTGAGGAATGTTTACATTATCAAGGCCACCAGGAAAATCTTCAGATGCAAGATATAAAACAATGTGCTGTGGCTTTTTACTTTGTCTTAATATAGATTCTATCGATAAATAGGCTGTATTAATTCTTCCAGGATGGGATGTTAGACTCACAACAAGTTTATCACCTAAAAGTTTATATTTTGTTCCTTTGTCTTGCTGCAACCAATCAACAAATGGATTGCCATCACAATGAAAATATTGTTGGTATAATTTCACATCAAACCACGTGTTAGGATTACACCCTTCCTCCCAGCCTTTTGTTACAAAATGTCTAAGACGATCACGTCTAACACCATATTGTGCACGATAATTTTCTTTATCAAAAAAAGATTCAACTAAGTCCATTTCTTCTTCTATCGGATCTTTTGTAAATCTGCCTAAAATACCATGTATTAAATTTTCAGCAAAAGCTTCAACATGTTCTTCAAGCTCTACAATATACTGTATAACACCTTTAGATTCTTCCTGAACGGGTTCTCTTTTTATTTTTACATCAATTTCTAATGGGTCCCCATCATTAAAAATAAATTTTAATACATAGATACGCTCTGTTCGGTCAGATTTACTCCCTTTATGTTTTGGGGAAAGTGATATTCCAAAATCTTTTTCATCTTTTTTAATTTGTTGAATTTTTTTACGATCTTTTGATTTCAAACTTTCTTGCACCAAATCATATTGATAATCACCATAGGACGTCATACCAGGTGCTATAATATCATTAACTGCATCTTGTCCATTCCAAACAGGCCAATTAGCAAATACGTTTCCAAAAAAAAGAAAAGTGAACATGAAACCAATGAATAATATCTTATTTTGTTTTAGCATTTCCTAATCCCATAGTTTTATTTTTTCTTATATAACGATAAGCCATTTTTTTTACGATTAAAACATTTTTTATAGACAAGATTTATGACTAAAATTTTATTTATATTACAATTTGTCAAACATATATCTAAAAATTAATTTTAATAAAGGTTAAGCATTTTAATTTATTTTAATAATAAAGAATTTCAAAAAATATCTATCGACATAAAAAAAACCAGGCCGTTAGACCTGGTTTTTTTTAAATAGCATCGTGCTGACCTTCTAAAGAAATCTTCAAAAAGTCAGCAGATAGTTACTTACTCTTTATCTTTTTTAGGTTTTTTTGGTTTTTTATCGCCATCTTTAGGTTTTTTGTCATGTGGTTTTTTATTAGGCTTATCATCTTTAGGTTTTTTTGGTTTATCATCTGGATTTGCAACGACTAGATCAACAGCAGGCACTACAGCCGGATCAGATGCCGGTACAAGAGCCGGATCAACAGCTGGCACTACAGCTGGCACTACAGCCGGTACTACAGCTGGATCAGATGCTGGTAAAGCAGCTGGTAAATCAACACCTAACGCACCAGCCAAAGCTGCAAAAATCTTATGGGCAATTTCTGGTCCAAACGAACTCAATGCTGATGTCAACATTGGAATCAATGGCTTAAATTGATTTAATACCATTGTTATAAAGGACGAAGCAGCCGATGGAGAAGACACTTCGCCAGAAACAGGATCAGTTGTTGTTGTATCTAATTTTCCAACGATAGAATCAATGAGCTCTGGCGCAACTTTTTCAATCTGTGGCACAATAAAAGTGAGCACTTTAGTGACAATGCCTGGAAGCATTTCATTAACTTTTAAAACAATTTCATCCATATTTAGGTTTTTACCCATCGGATGAGGTTGTCTTTGAAGAACAACGTTAATTGATAACATCTTCGTATTGTCTTTTGAATCTTTATAAGCAAACTTTAACGTATAATCGCATTCAGTTTCGCGTGAAAAAACATGTCTTTCAGGAATAAGCGCAACACCAAATTCTTTATCCTTTAATTTTGCAACTTTTGCGCGTTCATCAGCATCAAAACTTGATTGTACAAGATCATAATCTTGACCATCGGAACATTGTGTCCAACCATCCGCTAAAATATCAGCAACCTGTTCTTGCCCTTGAAACGTTAACCAACTAGCATTGGCTGCCCCAATTAAGGTAATCGACAGTGCCGCACCCATTAATAATGTCTTGAATTTTCTTAGCATTTCTAACTCCAGTTAATTTAATTAGCTTTCTTAACTTCACGGTAAGCTATTTTTTTTAAGATGCAAATAGTTTTTATTGGCAATTAATATGACCAAAACTCTTTCAAGCGTTTAAATCTTTGGATATAGTCAAAAAAAAAAAATCTGTTATACTTTATCCAGCAAAAAATATAAATTCAATCAGGTAGGCTTATGAAATCACTCGTTTTATTAATTGATGCTATTTTAGGACTTTACGTCTGGGCGCTGATAATTTCGGTTATTTTAAGTTGGCTTATCGCTTTTAACATCGTCAATACCTATAATCGCTTTATCGCCACAATTTACGACGTTCTTTATCGCATCACAGAACCTGTCTACAGGCCGATTCGCCGCATCATTCCCACTGTTAACGGCATTGATTTTTCACCCATCATTGTCATTTTACTTATTTTCTTTATAAGAAGTTTGTTACGTGAATATTTCCTTTAATAATAATGCCCAAAATTTAATAGCCCTTATTGATTGCAATAATTTTTATGTATCTTGCGAACGTGTATTTGACCCAAAATTGCATGGACAACCTGTTATTGTATTATCGGGCAATGATGGCTGCGTGATTGCCCGCTCGAATGAAACAAAAGCCTTGGGCGTTCAAATGGGACAACCTGTTTTTGAACTCAAAGAACTCATTACGCGTCATAACATCATCACAAAATCCTCTAATTTTCCACTTTATGCGGATATGTCTTCACGCGTTATGTCCATTCTACAAGAATCCTCCAGCGAGATTGAAATTTATTCAATTGACGAAGCTTTTATAAATTTCAAGGGATTAAACAATGTGCAGGCCCAAGAAGAAGGGCAAAAATTAAAGAAACGTATTTCACAATATACAGGCATTCCTATTTCTGTTGGCATTGGACAAACCAAAACACTTGCAAAATTGGGAAGTTTGCTCGCCAAAAAAAATCCTGATTATAACAATGTTGCATTCATCCCTTCTTTGCCAGATTCAAACCATCTGCTTCAACAAATAAAAATTGCAGATATCTGGGGAATAGGCAGGCAATCAACAAAATTACTGGAACGCAATGGGATATGGAGCGCTTACGATTTTGTAAATACCTCGTCATCTTGGATTCAAAAACTAATGGGTATTATGGGACAACGCATTCTTATGGAGCTTCAAGGCATCGATTGTATTCCTCTTGATGATCTTGTAAATCCTCGAAAATCTATTGTTGTCTCCAGATCCTTTGGTTATCGCATCACCCATTTCCAAGAATTAAGCGAAGCTGTTGCGCTTTATGCACATCGTGCCTCTGAAAAACTACGCGAAGACAAACGCATGGCGCGGAAAGGATCTTTATTTTTACAAATGAAATCTGGGCCTGGAAAATCCTACCGGCATGACACAATTCTGTTACCGCTTGAGCGTGCAACAAATGATTGTTTTGCACTTATTGGTGCTGCTCAAACAGCCTTAAAATCCATCTTTAAACCTGGGACTGCTTATAAAAAAGCGGGCATTATGCTGTATGATTTCTGTCCAATAGATACAACACAAGTTAATTTTCTTGAAACACCCACGCAACCAAAATCAGACGATATCATGAAATTAATGGATAAAATCAATCGCAAACATGGCAAAGAAACCGTTACAAGCGCAAGCATTGGCACAAAACGTCTTTGGCAGTCGAAATCCTTACTAAAATCACCACATTACACAACTGAATGGAAAGAGTTGCTAAAGGTAAAAGCAAATTAGCTTTTCTAATTAAAAATTTTATCTTCAATTCTATTTCTCCGCTGAAATCAAATATTTTTTAAATAAATTTTATATTTTATAAGTAATACTGCCATAAAAAAATATTTTCAAAAAAAATAACAATGTTAGACTAAATTATAAAAAAATTTATAGGTGGTGTTAATGTTTATTAAGAAATTATTCCATTTCAGTTTAATAATTTTACTTTTAATAGATATTAATTTTTCAGTTTATGCGGCAAATTCAAAAGATGAAGAAACCAATAAACATTTAGCAGCGCTTGAAATTAATCCAGATGAAACACCCGAAGAAAAAGCTGAAAAAATTTTCAAAATGTCATTATTATTAGATTTATTTGCAGTGAAAGATTTATATTTTAAAGGATTTATCGAAGAAGCCGAAGAACTTTTATACATGAATTCAATAGGGTACAAAATGGTGTTGGGCTATAATCCCAACCACCCCCTTGCACAATTGTTTTTTGATGCCCATAGACATCCTGGCGATAGCGGATTTTCTGTTGAAGGTGATCCAAAATCAATGGTTGCGATTAGCGGCCTTTATACAGATGGAATTGAAGACGATGTACCTGATGATTGGAGCATGCAAGCCTTTTGGTTCGCACGTTCTGCACAAAAAACCGCACTTGCACAAGATGGTAAAAAATTACTGGAGGATCGTCAAAAAGGCGCATGGGTCACTTTTTCAGCAAAAGAGCTTGGATCATTATTAGCTTTTGAGGGAACCGGGATTGCAGGTGGTTTTGCAGCAGGGCAAGCACTTCAGCAAATGCTAAATCAAAGCTACTGGATATATATAGGTCTTGGCATAGGCGCTGCAGGCGGCGCACTTACTTGGTTTGCAAGTTCACAACTTTACAATATGTATCAAAAATATAAAGAAAAACGTCGCAGTAAAAAGAATTTAAATGAACTGAAAGAAGCTGAGGACGATGACGAATTTGAAGACATTGTTGCCATGGAAGAGGGCAGATCAAAATCATCCAAAAAATCAAAAAATAGCAAACAACCTTCAGTTGAAAATTCAAGCATTGATATTGCACAAACATTAAACATTCATGAAAGTTCAAGCTTTGAAAAATTATCAAAATACCAAACATTATCTCCCAAAGAAAAAAAGAAACTAGACGATAAATTCTTAATACATCTTTACGGTACAAGCGAAGATGATCAAAAATTTGTAACCCTTTACAGAAAAATCACAAAACATGAACGCATTAGCACAAAAAATGACGAATTACAAAAACGCTCCCCCAGAAAAGAGACGACACATGAGGAAGGAAGATTAAAACGATGGTCTAAAGCACTGCTCCATCGCTTAAGCACTTTTAATCCCTGGGGACATAATCCAACGCCTATTGAAGAAGATAATATTGACCATAAAAAACAACATGAGAATGTAATTGACGACGATTCTTTAGATACAAAGCCACATGCGCAATCAATGCCAAACATGCCTTTTCATAACGAAGATTTTGTTGAAATAGAAATGAACCATGTAGCAATAGACGAATATACACTTCATCTTGATGAAGAAAATATTAAAAAAGCACAAAAGATATTTAAGATCGTACTAAATCTCGATAATTTTGCAATTAAAAAACTTCATTTTCAAGGTTATACTAAAGAAGCTGAAAAACTAATGTATATGATTGCCATAGGGTATAAAATGGTCGTGGGATATGATGCACATCACCCTTATGCGCAAATATTTTTCGAGGCCCACGATCATCCTAATGAAGAAGGATTTATGGTGCCCGGTGATCAAACAGCCCAAAAAGCCATAAGTGGTCTTTTTTCTGACGACATTGAAGACGAAGTGCCTGATGATAGACAAGTTGAAGCCTATTGGATTGGACGTTCTTTACTAGAACCTGGCCAATCAACAAAACCAACAAATACACAAAAGGAAGATAAAACAGCTAGTTTTTTAAGTTTTACAGCTAAAGAATTTGGCGCCTTATGTGCAGCAGAAGCAGCAGGACTTGTAGCAGGGTATGCCTTAGGCGATATTTTAATGCAATCGTTTGGCGCTTATTATTGGACTTATATAGGATTAGGCATCGGCGGCGCTGGTGGTTTTTTAACATGGCTTGGTGGCCTTAAAATTCCTGAAATTTACAAATGGTGTAGCACTAAATTTCAACACAAAGAAGATTTAGATCAAATTAATAATGCGTTTGATGATATAGAGATTGATAAAGATCAAGCAAAAATCATTACAATGGATGATGAAGAGGTTGAAGAACCACAAGAAGAATCTCTACCTAAGTTGAAAAGTGAAATTAAAACACCCCCTGATGATTTGATAGAGCAAGATGAAAAATTATTTGTGCCAACAACAACGAATGAAGAAGATGAAATTCAAAACAAATCTGCAAATATTGATGAAAGCCCTGTTATTGAACTCACAATTTTACCTTCCGATGACACCCAGCAATTGAAGGATGAGTCCGAAATTGAAGAAGTAGGTCCACCCCCTCCGCCAATGACATCAACCAATTTAAGTACAAGTAAAAAACCTGCCAATTTAAATTCTTCTCAACTAAAAACACCCAGTCAAAAATCAATTCAAATTCCTAAAAAAATGTCTCAAAAAGAAGAAGACGCCTTACATGAAAAGTTTTTACAACGTCTCTTTACACATGGTGCTGATGATCTTTTTGTCCGCCGTTATTTAGAACTTACCAAAGATAAACGCGTTGAAGCAACACATATAGCTAAATCTAAATGTGATGAAGCAAAAGAAAAAGAAGCTTCACATAAAAAACGCATGCAGCATTATCTCACAAGGCAAGCTAGTCGTTTAAATATATTCAGGCATTCTGATGATGAAGATGACGAGGATGATCGCCGTCTTCATCGGTCAAAAAGTAGGCACGAAAAAAAATCGTATGAAAGCCAAAATCCCTATGGATCAACTTCAAGCACTTTCAGAGAATATAACGAGGAAGATCAACATTTCGATGATTATCGCGATCAATATGATGGTTTTGATCCTTACGATGATCCCTTTCAAGCAAATCCTAGAAATTTCGGCAAACCTAACGATCAATATGATGAAGATGATCTTTAAAGTTACTTTATGTGATTTTCAAAAATTATTTATACATTAATGATGGTGAGATGAATCATAGTGTTTTCTAAAAACAATCATACCAAAACGAACTCTAAACAATGCCTTTGGATTGTAAAAATAATTTAATAAAATAACTCAAAAAACATTCCAAACCTCCTACGTCCCACGATCATATCATTACCCATAAGCGAATTAACATATTGATAATTAATAATAATTACCCCCTCCACCTCCTACGTCCCGCGGCTTGTCCGCGGGATCCATGGTGCAGAAGTAACGACTATCAATTAAGAATAAAGCTTTCTAGGTGCTTTCTGGATCCCGCGATCAAGTCGCGGGACGTAGGAAGGGGGTGGGTTTATACTTATGGGTAATGATATAGTCGCGGGACGTAGGAAGGAAGTTAGACAGTACGATTTTTATTAGAATTTATCATACAACATTTTCAACCCATCTCACTTAATCAAGTTATTTTTTCTTTTGAAAAAGAAGCTGATCGTAATAAGCTAATCGTTTCGTACGCAAGTCTTCAAGCCATTTTTGATCATTTTCTTTTTTCTCTTGTATAGTGAGCTTCTGAAGATTTTGCCATGTAATTTCTTCATCACGAATATCTTCCGCAAGTTCATCCCATATTTGTTGCGCCATTTCAAGATCATCATCTAATGAAAGTGCTTTAAAAAAAGCATCTTTTGTTAAATCGATATTGAGTGTTATTGAACTTCTAAGCAAATTTAATAAACGACTTTTTTGACGTTTTACAATAATGCCACGAGAACATTCAAACTTCTTTATATCATCCCATTCTGCTAAACAATGCTCAACAAAAAATTGATCAAACCCCTTTGCATCAAATTCAATTAGAAAAGCTTCACGCGATAGTTTTTCTAAATTATTAGCTTCTATATTTCCTAAAATAAAAATAGATAATTTTGTCTTCAAATATGCTCTAAAATCATCTTCATCAATTAAATTTCTTTCTTCTTTTTTTTCTTCGTTAATAATTATATTGTTTCCATCATCTTGACTCATAATTTGGTTTGTTACATGCATAACATCATCATCAATTAATTCAGCTTCGTTTTCTTCATCATCGGCAATTAACGCTGATTCTTCATCATTTCGAGCGATAGAAAGATGAATATTTAATCGCGTTTGCTTGTGATCTTCTAATGCTTTTTTAACGTCTTCGATTGATTTTAAAAGTTGTATTTGTTGAAAAAACATTTCATCTAACGCATTTAATTCACTTAAGCAATCAGCTTCCTCATCATTTATGGGATGCTGCATAAGAATGAGTAAACGTTTAGCTCGGAAATCATCCAAAAAAGCTTGCTGCTCATCAAAAGACAACACATCAAATCGTCTTTGATTTATATTGATTAATTTTCGACGATTATCAATAAGCTCTTTAAGACTAATATCGTCTTGGTTATATAATTTTTGTAATAATTCTATTTCAAGATTATTTAACTGATCTAAATCCAAACGATTAAAAGATTCTTTTTCCAAACGATCTAATTGTTTTTTTTCTAACTTATCCAAACGTTCTTTTTCTAAACGTTCTTGACGTTCTCTTTCTAATCGCTCCAGTTTTTCTTTTTCTGAAAGCGCCAACATTTCCTGTTCTAAACGTTCTTGATGCTCTTTTTCTAAAATCGCTAAGTGTTCTTTTTCAAGCACATCAGATGCAATGATTGAGTCCATAAGTTCAATAAAATATCTGGGCGTTTTAGATTCAGCCTCTACCCATTGAATGTTTATATTTTCAAAAATTGAATTGCGCTTATCTTCTGTCTGTAACAACATGAAATCAATAAATTTTTTGAATTTATTACCCGGCAAATCAATACATTCAGGATAAATAGACTTGATGGAGCATACAATTGTATTCAACACATCAAAAGCATTTTCGTTCAAATCATAAACATGATTGATATAATTCATATAATGAACAAAATCAAAATCTTGGGATCCAAAATTTTCGCAAACATAATTAAATCGATCTCTAAACATAGATGATTCTGCCCTATGAAGAATATATGTAGCCACAGATTGACGTGATTCGAAATTACGATATGGATATTTTTCAAGAATTTTCTTTAAAAGAGGATAAGCGCATTCATAACTCAGCTCCCCAGCATTGATGGCATATACAATAAATGGATCAACTGAATATGAAGATTCCGTATTATCAAATTGAACTAAAAGATCCCAATATGCCATACAATTTTCTGATGGACCTTTTTCACCATTAATTAAAATAAATCGAAAAAATTTTGTATAATTTTCATCAGATGTATTTTTATTTGATATAAAAGAAATAATTTTTTCCCATTTATTTAAATTTTCTAATCGTAAATATTTTTCTTCTTTAATAAGACGAACTAAGATTTCAATTTTTATATTTTTTAAAAAAATATTATTCAAACAATAAAACACGACATCCAATGACGAGCCATCAATTGTTGAAATTAATTCGTATGTTTTAATATATTCACTCGGAGCAATGTCTTTATTTTTATTTTCTAATATATTGTGTGTTAACAAAATATTTTCTTTAAAATTTGAATGGACTTTTATTGACGCTATGTATCCAAAAATTTCAAGAAGAGAAAACACAGACCATTCTTGATATCGAAAAAAAGGTACCATTAAATCATATAATTCTTGATGTGTTTCATCAGAACTATTTTTCATTGCTGATTTAATAGCAAACATAATTTGGCGATTTTTTTTATCAATTTTTGATTGATCTACAATAATTATGTTTGAGTCACTATTCATTGAAAATGCTGAATTAATAGACAAGCTTAAACAACACAAAGATAGTAAAATTTTTTTCATTTCATTAATCCATTTATACTAAAAAAATTACTATAATTTACTTCAAATAAAAATTCAATATATTTTAATAAATATTCGTTTTATTTTAAACAAACAAAGAGATAGACAAACGATGATTCTAGAAAATTTGACGAATTAGCTAACATATTACAACATCAAAACAAAGAAAATATTTATACAATGGATTGTATTCAAAGCAGGTTGCTTTCAGCTTTATTTCTTTTTTTTAAGCTCTTCAAAATTTAAATACATTGCCTATTCTTTAGATCTACAGATTCAGAATGTAATAAAAATTAAATAAATTTACCTTTTACTGTTTGCCGCAATAGTATTAAAGAGTGCTATAGTGCTTTCTAAAAATAATCATACTAATAGAGTAATTAGATTTTAACTTTGTTGTTGACCCCCAGTTCCCAACTCGTCATTGCGAGGGGCCCAAATTTAAAAAGGGGCCCCGCGGCAATCTCTTTGTAAATTTTAGATTGCCACACCCCCTTCGGGGGTTCGCAATGACGACATACTTATTTTGGTTTACCTATTGTCGCAAAAATAAGTACGATTTTTATTAGAATTTACTATAATAATTAAATTTTAAATTTAATTTCGATCAATACCAATAAGCCCTATCGTCTACCGAATAATTTCTCTATGTCACTCAATGTAAGCTCAATATAAGTTGGCCTACCATGATTACATTGACCTGAAAAAAGTGTTTGTTCCATATCGCGCAATAAATGATTCATTTCGGAAATAGATAATTTTTGTCCAGAACGCACTGAATGATGACAGGCATAAGTTGATAATATATCCAATATTTTTTCTTTAAGATGGAGTGGCTCTTCAAGTGTTTTAAGCTCATCTATGATATCAAAAATTAATTTTTGAGCATTAATCTCGCCTAAAATTGCTGGTGTTTCGCGTAAGATAATTGCGTCATCACCAAAAGGTTCAATTTTTAAACCTAAAGATTCTAGATGTTCTGCTGCATTCAGCAATAATGCTTTTTCTTGAGAAGATACTTCAATAATTTCAGGAATCAGCAAAGCTTGACGTGGTAATTTTTGGGATAATAAATTATTTTTTAATTGTTCATATTTAATGCGTTCATGCGCTGCATGTTGATCTACCAACAAAAAACCATTACTTGTTTGGCATAAAATATAATTTTGGTGTAATTGCGCTAATGGACGCCCGAGTTTCATGTCGTCATTTATTTCAAGCGAAAGATGCTCAACATAATTTTCTGGAAAATTTTCAGGTTTAAATTGAACAATTTCAGTTTCATCTTGGTTTATAGTTGCTTCATATATATTATTTTTAGTTACAAATGATGGTGCTGCACGAAAACTATTTAACTTAAAAGATTCCTGAACAGATGTTTTAGGCGCTTCATTTTTTGATGTTGAAAAAAAACTACTACCAACATGTTGTCGTTCTGGAATTTCAGAGGATTCTTGCTTTAAAGTCGTAGGCTCTTGCTTAAACTTAGAAAGCGCAAAATCCGTTATAATAGGCGCCGATTGATGCCCTTGTTGATGAAGCGCCGCTTTAATAGATGAAATCATAAGACCACGCACAAGACCCGAATCCAAGAAACGCACTTCGCTTTTAGCGGGATGGACGTTCACATCTACTTCGCGGTTTGGAATGGTTAAATATAAAAACGCAACAGGAAAACGATCTCTGGCCAACAAATCATGATATGAAAGTCTTAAGGCGTGAGACAATATTTTATCTTTAACGGACCGCTTGTTAACAAAAAATTGCTGCATAGTCCCTGCATTGCGGCTATAGGTTGGCAATCCTACATAACCTTCAATTTTATAGTCGTCACGTTCACCAATAACAAAAACTGTATTTTCTTTAAATTCCTTACCGTAAATTTGAGTAAGTCGCTCCAGAACATTATCCGTCTTAGGAAAATCAAAAATTGTTCTTTTGGTATCGCGTAAGGTGAAATGAATGCTAGGATTAGCTAGCGCCAAACGCTCCATTATTTCCGCAATATGGTTGGATTCAGTTGTGGTTGTTTTTAAAAATTTAAGACGTGCTGGTGTTGCAAAAAACAAATCTTTAATTTCAACACGTGTACCGATTGCGTGCGATGCTGGTTGGGGCTCTGATCTGTCACCCCCCTCAATCGTTATTTTCCAAGCGTGCGTTTCATTTTCAGTGCGTGATGTAAGTGACAATCTGCTAATAGCGCCTAATGAAGGCAATGCTTCACCCCTAAACCCCATGGTCGCAATTGCCATAAGATCCCCTTTGGGCAATTTTGACGTTGCATGACGCTCAACAGCCAAAGATAAATCATCCTTTGACATGCCTTTGCCATTATCGGTCACAACAATTAAATCTTTACCACCATCAATAATATCAACCACAATATAGGTTGCATTTGCATCAATCGCATTTTCAACAAGTTCTTTAACGGCAGAAGCGGGGCGCTCGACAACTTCACCCGCAGCTATTTGGTTAATAAGATTTTGGGGAAGAAGTCGTATATTCATGCTGCAATATTTTCGTTTTGTTTCAAATAATGTTGTGCCAAAATTTTACCTTGTTCAACAGCAGGTTGATCAAAAGCATTAACGTCCAGATATTCTGCCATCAAAATAGTTTCAAGCATAAAATGCATAAGCAAAGATCCCAAAACTTCTTCATTATAAGAGTCAAAAGAAATAAGGCGTACAGGACATCCATTTTGAGCGAGTGTTTCGTATGTTGCCTTTTGTTCAGCCTCCATCAAATTGCCCAATGAATGTTTTGAAAGAGATTTAAGATTTTCTGTAAACCCAAGATTTTGATCGGGTTTTGCACCTAATCCTTTTTGTTCTGCACAAAGAAGCGTGAAGAATTTATTTTTGGGCCCATCGAGAAAAAGCTGTAATTGGCTATGTTGATCAACGGCACCAATGGATCTAATAGGCGTTAATCCTTTATTATTTTTGCCTAGGCTTTCAGCCCATAATTGGCTATGCCACGCGCTTAATCGTTCGCAACGATCAATGTAAGGCATAAAAACTGTTTGGTTGATGCCCTTTTCAAGAAATGCGTAATGAAGCGCAGCACCCGTTAATGAAGGAATATCGTGAAGGTGATCAGCCTTCATAAAATCATCAAGAGTGTCTTGCGCCCCTTTTTGCAATTGACTAACATCGAGCCCCATAAGGATTGCAGGTAAAAGCCCAACATTTGACAAAACGGCATAACGACCACCAATGTTTTGATCGTGCGGTAAAATAGGGCAATTAAAATAATCAGCGAGCTTTGATAAAGAGCTTGGTTTAGGCTCCGTCAAAACAACCAAATGATCTGAAATTTTAAGATCGCTTAAATCTTTACGCATTGATTTTAAAGCGATCAAAAACTGTAATAAGGTTTCTGCCGTTTCACCAGATTTTGAAATAACAATAATACCCGTTTTTGACCAATCTCTTTGATATGCCTTTTCAATTGTAAAAGGATCAATATTATCCAAAAAAACAAGGTTTCGTTTATCGTTTTTTGACAAAGCTTGAAGTGTTTGGCCACCTAAACTTGAACCGCCGGTACCCAAAACTAAAATTTCTTCAAATTTAGATAATTTTTCCTGAGCATGTTGCAAATCATTTGAAAATAGATCTTCGTGCGTAGACCGAAAAAGAGGAAAATCTTTCTGATTTTGCCATTTTTTTAAAAATTTTTCACCATGAAGAAGTGTCGTATTAAAGGTTTTTTCAGAAAGACCGTTTTGACCTATGGAAGGTTCAAAACAAAATAAAATTGAATTTTTTAATATTGATTTGGTCATTTTCTACCCTCATTGAAGATACACCTTTTGATATGCTTTTCTTCTTTTAAACTGTGGAGGGCGTCAGACTTCGGGATTCACAATGCTCATGTATGAAGAAATACATTCCGCTTGCTCACCACTTGTCTTTCTACCCACATTTTAAAATAATTTAAGCATCCGAGCCACTTTAGACATATTAATTGTAAATTGCAAGAAAACGGATATAAAAATAAGTTGCATTAAATACGTATACGTATTATACATATGCGTATCTTTCTAACGATAAAGGAATAAAAATGTCTAATCTTTCTCTTGATTTTGTACTTTTGTTTGTTGAATCCCCTGCCATAAGCAAAAATTTTTATGCGTCTCTTTTGGGGCTTGAACCAATTGAAGAATCTGAAACTTTTGTTTTATTTTCACTTCCTAATAATATTCAATTGGGACTTTGGTCACGTCACAGTGCAGAGCCAAAAGTTTTTGCTCAAACTGGTGCAAGTGAAATCGCATTCACACATAAAAATGGTGCAGAAATTTATAAAAAATGGTGCGATCAAAACATTCAAATGTTACAACATCCAACGAATATGAGTTTTGGCAGAACTTTCGTAGCATTAGACCCTGATGGACACCGATTACGTGTTTTTTGGCCTAATGAAGAAAATTAACATGAAGAAGTATTGGGTAGGTGTTGCAAGCCATGATCATGTGAAAAATGCTA
>JAUYSY010000110.1 GCA_030696155.1 Alphaproteobacteria bacterium
GACTTTTTCATTCTATTTTCTTCCGTTATAAGGTTTAAACTATGCAATAAGCTTTAATAGTCTATTCTAATAAGAATAACAATAGAAATTGCGTAACAGATCAAACTTTATGAGATTCACCCAAAATTAGATCCTGAAAAAAATGAGAACCATTACTGGATTGGAAAATCCCAACGCATAACAAACCATAATCTCAGACGCGCTTTTATTGCATTTAGTTGCATATTAACTCAAGAAGAGGACTTTCACAACTCGTTTTATTAATGTATGGTTATCTTAAATAATAAGCATGGGAGCACAATTATGAGCATAAAACACATTCTAATCCCAATCGAAGGTCAAGATGCAGACAATTATGTTCTTGAAACTGCATACAAAATGGGCCAAAAATTCAATGCTCATTTAGAAGCACTTGAAGTTATGCTCGATGGACGAGACGCAATCCCTTTTATTGGACAAGGACTTTCAGCCCCTGTTGTTGAACAAATTCTTCATTCTTTAGAAGCCGAAAGCAAAGATCAACGGAACAAAGCCCTTCAAAATTTTAATGCTTGGCGTGGGCAGCACCCAGAATTACTTTTCCTTGAGCATAAGGAAATACCACAAAATGGCAAAACAACACTCTCTTGGACTGAAATAATCGGTAGAAATGCAGAAATTGTTCCTGAAAAAGCCCGCGTTTCTGATATGGTTGTGCTCGCACGCACAAGCGCTAATGACGATGATTTAAGCGCTGCAATGGCAGAATCCACTTTAATGGAAGGTGGTTGTCCCGTTCTTTTTGCAGTCGAAAATATGCCCAAAGATATTGGTAGCAACATAACTTTATTTTGGAATGGCAGCCTTGAATGTGCACGCGCTGTTCATTTCGCCCTCCCCTTCCTTAAGAAAGCCAGTAAAGTTACAGTACTCACAACATCTAAAGTTGATACAATGGGTGAAAGTGGTGCGGCCTTAAAAAATTATCTTGCCTACCACAATATCAATGTCGATCTTATAGATTTAGACTGCGATACAAGTGATATTGGTGCGTCCATCCTCAAAAATTCATATGATTTAAAAGCAGATCTTTTCATCTTAGGCGCTTATTGTCATAGCAAATTACGTGAATGGGTTTTAGGCAGCATTACGCGTTATGTACTCAAAGAAGCGACCATTCCCTGCTTATTGATTCATTAAACCTATTTGAAACGCGCTACTGTGGTCGATTGAGTCGTTTCGCATAATGAGTTTCAAAAGAGACCTATTAAATAAAAATGATTTACCCTGTTGAGAAAGTTTAAACTTTTAGGTATAGTGCTTTTGGGCCCTTAGTTCAGCGGTTAGAACCCACCGCTCATAACGGTGTTGTCGCAGGTTCGAGTCCTGCAGGGCCCACCATCCCAACTCATTAAGTCGATTCCCCTTTAACTAATTCATTATAAACACAATTCTCCTAATGGTTTATTGACAGCTCATTTCACCTGTTTTATAACTTATCCTTCAAAATGAATAAGTTATTGGATTTCAGCATGTCTATCTATAAAAAATCAAACCTTTTAAGTTTTCATACCCTAATATTATTTATTATTATAATGATAATTTCGGATAGCGCGCATGCACGGGTAGCAATTTTTACTGCACCTATTCCTTTTGAAAACTCTACAAAAGGCGCTCAAGTTTACCTTGATCTTGAACAGCTAAAAAAAAATATACCGAAACGTTTTAAAAAAGAAATAAAGAAAGCAGAAGAACATCAAGAACTTTTAACAGAAGAAATTATTAAAGATTTATTTATCAATAAAGCTACAAAAAAAACGCTTAAAAAAGCTATAAAAATTAAAATTGTTGATCTGCAACCTAACACATTTATTGAATTTATCGAAAACGAAAAACCTGTTATAAAAGAACCCAAACCCCCAATAGATCCAATAGTAGAACAAACAAAAAAAAATCGTATAGAATTTTTACAGCCTAGTATATTAAAAGAACAAAAAAATAAATTAATAAAAATTACACCTGATCTACGTCCAAAGCCCGAAGATATTCCTTCAAACTCTGTTCATAATGTTTGGCCACAACTTATTGAAGACACCATACAAAATTTCAAGAAAGCGCCACAAATCATCAAACCTGATTATGAACAGTTTCCTGATGAATCCGAAATCGGCCTCAATTATTTTGGTATCGCACCCCTTTCACTTAAAGAAGTTGATGCTGAAGATCACAAAGAACAGATTGAGGATGAACATAATAATGAAGGTCTCACTGAAGACGAAAATCCATTTGCCTTATATCCAGAACAAGATTTATTAGATCAAGAAGATGAAGAATCCAAATCAGAACAACCTATTATGCTTGCAGAAAGTTTGATTATAGATGAGAAACAACCTATTGAAACAACACCTTCATTAAAACCAGTTCAAAACAGCAATTGGATTAATGGCATCAGAACATCATCTAGATCACGCCTCTTTATCAACAAAAAAAATACACCAAAACCACCACTGAATGAATTAAACCAACAAGAATTCCACCCAATACAAACGCCGCAAAAACCTTCATCCATGGCACCTCTTTCACCATTGACACAAACACCTGCCTTGTTGCCAGATATTCATAAATCTGGTAATAAAATTGTAAATAACAGTAAATCGTTACATTCACCTTCAATTAACACACCGAATGAAACATCAACGCCTCCCTTTATCTCTAAGAAATCTAAGAAAAAAATTAGTCCCATTATTTCTGATCAAGCTTCTCCGTCAATCCTACAAAGCAACAGAGATATAAAACGAATTTTAGAAAAAGATACACCAAGACCAGTACATGGAAATCAATACATTGAAACTACAAAAGAAACATCAACGCCTCCCTTTATCCCTAAGAAACCTAAGAAAAAAATTAGTCGGATTATTCCTGAGCAAGCTTCTCCATCAATCTTACAAAGCAACAGAGATATAAAACGAATTTTAGAAAAAGATACACCAAGACCTGTACATGAAAATCAAAACATTGAAAACACACCTGTTGATTTCAATATACCTTTCGTTACAAGCCCTAAAAAAGGAACACCTCTCAAACCTTCAAGCCCCTACGATGATCCCTTATCTCCCAAAAAACAAAGTATTTACAATGAACAAGCTCAATTCACACCTCAACCCCAAAGCGTTCAAGTGTTTCATGTTCGACCATTAGTTAGGCGTTTAAAAGAAATAAGCAGCAATCCATTAAAACCAGAAAAAAAATCAAGAGCACAAAAAGAAAGACGCAAAGCACTTCCATATGATCAATCTTTACAGTTTTTTGCTGATCTTATTGATGAAAACAGTATCAACCCTATTACTCAACCTCATCAAAAAGATGAACACATTGGCTTACCCAATGACTTAGCAATGCCTAAACCTCAAAAACCAGACGATACAATCACAGATAACAACAAGCGAACAAACCTAAAACCATTAAATATAACTCAAGAAGCAATAACACCTCCGTCTAAACCAAAACACCCTAAACGTAGAATTAAACCTATTGTTTTAGATCCGACCTCTCCTATTACTCATAAGGAGAATCAAACAATTACACCAAGCCCCAAAGAGATTTATTATCCTTCTTGGTCCAAAGGATTGTTTCAAGACCAAGAAGAAGAGGATGAAATAGAGAATGAGGAAGATGATTTAGATGATATTGTCTTACCCAATGACTTAGCAATGCCTAAGCTTCAAGAAAAAGACGATACAATCACAGATAACAACAAACAACCAACCTTACCTATCATTAAACCATTAAATATAACTCAAGAAACAATAACACCTCCGTTTAACCCAAAACAACCTAAACGTAGAATTAAACCTATTGCTTTAGATCAAATCTCTCCTATTACACATAAGGAGGATCCAACAATTACACCAAGCCCCAGAGTGATTTATTATCCTTCCAGGCCCAAAGCTTTATTCCAAGACGCGGAAGAAGAAGAGGAAGAAATAGAGTATGAGGAAGATGATTTAGATGATGCTGATCCTATTGATAATGATCCCGAATCATATAAAAAAGTAAATATATTGGATAAAGATGCGCCCAAATTTGCACCATCTTTTATTCCACCACCACCTCCCGCACCATCACTACAAGATCTTAACAAACCCAGATTAATGCCACAAAAAGATCTTGCCGAACAAGAAGATAGGACAATAAAAAAACAAGTAGCAAAACCAACGCCAAAAGCATTAGATAATCACTTACATTCTTCTTTGGCACTCAGAAGAGCACGAGTAATTGATTCACCTGAAAGCTCACCTGAAACCAAGGCACCAAAGTTTGAAAAACCGATTGGTAAAGAAATCAAACCAATTGAATTTAATCCAGAACCAAAAAAATCTGCTGCATTGCAAAAAATTTTTAAAGATTTAGAAAAAAATGCTTTAGAAATAATTGCAATATGCGTTGAATTTAAAACAGCCATTAAATCCAATGAAAATAATGAAGAACTCCTTGTTAAAGAAGTAATTCGATTTAAAGACCAACCGATTTCAGGATATTCTGCAAAAACAAAAGCTGTTAGCGCCGTTAGAACCCTATATAAAAAATATGAAGCCCTTAAAAAAAAGCAGAATGAATTAAAAGAAAGCGAACAAAAACAAATCCAAAAAGAAGCAGCCGAAGCTGAAAAACGCGCGGCGATTGAAGCCGAAAAAGCTGCAGCTAAAGCTAAAAAAGAAGCTGAAAAAAGACGCAAAGCAGCTCAACCTGATATATTAGACCGCGCAAAAATAGCTGCTGTGAAGTTCACTGACCTTATTAAAGGTTTCGTTTTCAAAAAGAAAGATGAAATTGTACGTGAAGATATTGAAATGGATGACTTTATACCTTCACAATCTGTTCCAAATATTCCTATTGCTAAAGATCCCAATCCACCCGCTGGCGGCTCTTCCGAAACTATAATGGATAGCTTAGCACAAAAGATAAACATGTTTAAAAACGCACAGGAAAATAAAGAAAAATCAGATTCTGATTCAGATGATGATTGGGATGATTAAAACGCTCTATTAGCTTAGACACAAACATTTCTTTCCCTGAACCGTTGCGAACCCAATAGGTTCGAGAAAAGTTCCAGGGAAGGAAAGTTTTTTCTAACTACCCAGAAGGAAGGATACAAAGTTTGAACATCCCATCCCCTACGTCCCGCAACCATATCATTACCTATAAGCGTACTAAGCTGTTGATTACCCCACCTCCTACGTCCCGCGGCTTGTCCGCGGGATCCAGAAAGTAAATAAAGAAGATGTCATTGTCCAATTTATACAATGTTAACTTTAGGGAAGATCGTCTGGATCCCGCGATCAAGTCGCGGGACGTAGGAAAGGTGGGTTTTATACTTATGGATAATGATATGCGCGCGACTTGATCGCGGGATCCATAAAACTTGTTGAAAAGAACAGATATATATTCATCATTTTACTTTTTTAGTATGGACCCCGCGATCAAGTCGCGGGGCGTAGCAGGGGGTGGTAGGCAGTTACAACAAAACATATGAAAGCGGAGAGTTGACGACAAATTTGCACATAGGATGAGTAGTAATAGTCGATAGACTTGAGATTCAGACAAGGAGCAACGAGCAAAATGTATCCTTATATACATGAGCGAGGCGAGACGATGTATCAATCCAAGTCTATCGACTATAAGGACCAAATTTGAAACTCACCATTCCTTTCATTTAAAAACAACTCACTCATCCCCCACACCAAAGCGTCCACCCGATCGGGTGAAGCGCTTTTCATTTCGCCCGTGAAACGACACATTTGATCTTCCAATTTTGGAAAAGGCCCTACATGGAAAATTTTTTGGTCCACATAAAGACTTGCAATGGGTTCGGCACGGGTCACTTTACCACGTGTGGCGCGCACCATTTTGAGCGGCAGATTGGGCGCATGTAAATGCAAAAGCGTTTTAATCAAATCGCCACCCTGATTCACCTCTGCAATAATATGATCCGCCTCATAACGTTTATACGCTTTAATAATGATTTTAATCCAAATATCCGCAGGCATGCGGCCTGATAAATCTTCCAGCACATAGGCTTTTCCTTCTTTTTTACCGATTACAACAATACCCGTTTCATCCGAATTTTCATGCGATGTCACCGCTGGATCAACAGCAATGATGATACGCTCCATATCCTTAGGCGCATTTTGCATTTGAATAGAATCAATTAAACCACGCGACCATAAAGCGCCTGTCACTTCTTCTAAAATTTCAGCATAAATTTCTTGTGCCCCCAAAGAAGTACCATCATATTTCTTGATGATTTTCTCCATAAACGCTTTAGGTAAATTCGCCTTATTATCAAATGTCGTACCTTTGGTTAAATAAGTCGTTGGATCATTCATTAAATTTTTAATAATCTTAAGCGGTTTTGGTGTTGTGGTCACCACGGCCCTTGGGTTTTGTCCCAAGCGCAACCCAAACAAGGCCATATCCCAAGTTTCGGGATAACGCCACGCAGCCAATTCATCTGCCCATAAAGCATCATGTTGCGGACCCCTTAAACGATCAGGCTCATCGGCACTATAGGCAAAAGCCTGCGCGCCATTCGGCCAAACAAGTCTACGTTTTGATGATTGCCATTCAGGACGCATCCAAGGGGGCGAAAGTTTCAAAATCCCAGATTCACCTTCAATCATCACATCTCGTACATCAGAGGCCGTTGCCCCAATCAAAGCAATACGTTTGACCTGTCCTTTTTCTGCGAGTCCCCTCACCCATTCTGATCCCGTACGTGTTTTACCAAACCCTCGGCCCGCCAAGATAAGCCAAGTGCGCCAATCTGTTTCAGGTGGCAATTGTTCAGGACGCGCCCAAAAAGACCAATCATAAAAAAGATGGGCAATATCCTTTGGACTTAAAGCGTAAAAAATATTCTTGATTTTTTTAAGCGAGAATTTTTGGGTCGATTTAGCGCGAAAGTCGCTCCACCAAGAGGCGACGCAATGATTCTGGATCATAGTCATTCATTTGCTCATCGTTTGTTGTTGAATTTAAATTGAGAGACGACGCCGTAATACGCACAAGCGCTAAAGAAGCGCGCAAACGTTGTTCGAGTGTCGGAAAAATAGTCATTTGTTCATCAGAACCTGTCTGAGGCGCCGAAAATTGAGGCTTTCCTTGCGCAACCTCCAACAACAAATGAATAGCACATTCTTTTGCCGCATGTAATAAATCTTCGTGATTAGTCCTATGTTTTAATTGCATATATTCACCTTTTTATAGTTAATATTTGAAATTTTAATCAATTCATGTATAATGAATCTAGTGATTTAATTTTATGATTAACATAAAACAAGCGCATTAAATTTTAAAAAAACAAGGTAACATAATGGACATTAATAAAATTCCCGTGGGCAAAAACCCACCCTATGATTTCAATGTTATTATTGAAATTCCGCAAGGCGGCTACCCAGTCAAATACGAATTAGATAAAGAATCTGGCGCTTTGTTCGTTGATCGTTTTTTACACACATCGATGGTTTATCCAAGCAATTATGGATTTATTCCGCATACATTATCTTCCGATGGCGATCCATGCGATGTGATGGTTATTGGCCAAACACCTGTTATTTCTGGCGCTATTATTCGTTCCCGTCCGATTGGTGCTTTAATTATGGAAGATGAATGTGGTATGGATGAAAAAATCCTTGCAGTACCTGTTGATGACTTACATCCCTTTTATTCCAAGATACAATCTTACAAAGACCTTCCAGAAATTTTATGTGAACAAATTGCCCATTTTTTTCAACATTACAAAGATCTTGAAAAAGGCAAATGGGTCAAAATTATGAAATGGGTGGGCCCAGAAGAAGCTGCAGCACTTATAGTACAAGGTATGGAAGCTGCACGTAAGGATAAATAATCTAAATTCGATCGTCATTGCGAGGGGCCCAAATTTAAAAGGGGGCCCGTGGCAATCTCCTTGGAAAAAAATTTTTCTCAAGTTTCCTATAGTCGATAGACTTGAGGAGCAGACAAGGAACAACACGCGAAGTGTATCCTTATATACATGAGCAAGGCGTGACGACGTATCCTTCCAATGTCTATCGACTATATATACTAAAACTGGATCATATCTAAATCATGACCCATATTTTATAAAACTTCTATAGATCTTATCCAAACAATTTATTAAAAATAATTTTTTACTTAAAGTGTCGCTACCATAAATACTATTTAGATTATGAGACAAAGTCTAGAAAGGCAGAGAACCGGCGCGGAGTGTACTTAAAGTACATGAGCACCGGAAGCGGAAGCCTGACGACGAATTTGTCCATAGGCTAGATAGTTATATTACAAAACAGGGGAAAAATATCTACGTTCATCAGGCCTATATATTTTTTTACCCCATTTATCAATACAAGAACGATCATTCATCAACGCATTTTCACATTTGGGTATTATAATCGAAGACTGATCTTTTAAAACAGGTGTCTTTTTTTGTTTCTTTTCTACGCAACTTTTGTCCTTCAAAATAACATTTTTACATTTAGGTATATCTAAAGAAGGTAAATTTCGAAAATAAGATATTGGTCTATCTGCAAAAAGATTAACAGACATCAAAGAAAATAATGACACAAAAAAAAGCTTTATCATTTTTCTCACCTTAAAATACTTCCATATCTTTATTATATATTTTTTTTACTAAACCAACATTAAAAATATATAAAATTATTTACTCTATCTCTTATAAAGTGATCCAATATAAAACAAGTAGTAAGAAATATGTTAATTAACAACTTTTAAAAGTAACCTATTGACGAATCCCCCTAAAACAGTTAAAAATGGAGCAATCCAAATGGAGGGATGGCCGAGTGGCTGAAGGCAACGGTTTGCTAAACCGTCATATGACGTAAGTTGTATCATGGGTTCGAATCCCATTCCCTCCGCCATATATTGACCAATCTCATTTATCCCAAAAATATTAAGGTTTCAGATGTACTTAAAAAAATTATTGATTTTAAGCTTGTCTATCTTTCTTGCAAATTGTCAAAAAAAAACGGAACTTCTCAACTTTAAACTATCAAAACACGATTTTAATAAACTCTCCTCGTGGCAAGATGACGCTCAGGATTTAGCCCTGATCGCCTTTAAACAAAGCTGCGGCATTTGGTCCAAACAAAACACATCCAAACAAATTGGTCCTAAATTTGCAGGATTCGTCAAAGATTGGTTGCCCATATGTAAGGAAGCCGATAATCTTAATGCCCCATCTTCTATTGTGGCACGTCAATTTTTTATGCAGCATTTTAATGTATATAAAGTTGAAAGCAATTCAAAAGGTCTTTTTACAGGCTATTATGAACCTTTACTTGAAGGCGCTCCAGAAAAAACAGCAACTTATTCGTATCCACTCTACAAACATCCAGATGATCTCATTATGATTGAAAATTTAGGTATTTTTAATCCCAAATTAAAAGGCATGCGTATTAGTGGTAAAATAAAGGACAAAAAATTAGTACCTTATGCCTCACGCAAAGAACTTGATCAAAAAGAATTACCGCCCGAAAATGTTTTATGTTGGGTGAAGGATGAAGTAGATGCTTTTTTTCTGCATATTCAAGGATCTGGACGTATTCAATTTGAAGATGGAAAAGTCATGAAACTTGGTTATGCCGCACAAAATGGGCATTCCTATCAAGCCATTGCAAAATTTTTAGTACAAGATGGCCACATCACTAAAGAAGAAGCAAGCCTACAAAGCATCAAAGCTTATCTGGCTAAAAACCCTGATAAAATCAAACACTATTTATGGAAAAATCCTTCTTATGTCTTTTTCAGACAATTAGAAAGTGAAAATGCAATTGGTGCTATGGGCTGCCCTTTAACACCAGAACGATCATTAGCCATTGATCGTGCATTCTTACCGCTTGGAATTCCCATTTGGCTTGAAACAACGCCTTCAGCACGCTTTGAAAAACCAATCCAACGACTTGTTATTGCACAAGATACGGGTGGCGCCATTAAAGGCCCTATAAGAGGCGATCTATTTTGGGGAGCAAGTAAAATAGCTGAAGAAAAAGCAGGTATTATGAAAGAAGAAGGCAATTATTATGTATTGTTACCAAAACATCTTAAAATTTTAGATTAACTTTTAACAAAAAAAAGGAGGGAAAAAACCCCTCCTTTAACTATAAGATAATAAAATTATTCTTCGTCTGAAAAAGACCAAGAATCATCTTCAGAATCTGACTCTTCATTGTTTTTCAATGCTAGATTCCTTTGTTGAAGCGCAACTTGAATAATACTTGCCAAATCCTTTGTTACTTTAAGCTTTTCTTGAGGTTCTAGTTTCTTTAAAGTTGTCCCAGCACGAATTTGAGCGAGCATATCACCCTTTTGTTCAGAAGCGTTAGAATTTAAAACCGAATTCATGACTGGAGCAGGTGGCGCAATTGGTGGAATGATAATAATATTATCGCTACCATTTTCGCCCTGCTCATCACTTACGACTTGTTCATTCTCTACAATTTCTTCCTCACCTTCAGAATCAGAAGAATCTTCATCAAATTGATATTCTGCGACAATCCTTGCAACGACATCTAAACGATCAACTAAACTGTCAAGAGCGCCTTCTAATGAGCGCATAACTTCGAATTTTTTTGCATCATCATCTTGCTTTTCTTTAAATTTATCAGCAATTTGATTGTTTGTTTGTAATACATATAAATACCAATCAGCATTGATTAAATTATTAGTAAACAATAATGACTCTAAATCAAAAATAAGGCTTCGACCTAATTCTATAATATCATTTAACGCAGATAATTGTACTTCTTCTGAAGATAAAATTTCTTTTAATGATTGCAAAATAATAAGAATCTTCTTAAGTTCATCATTATTTTGTTTTAGCTCAATCGTTTCATCTAACTGCTGAAGCTCTTCTTCCAAGGAAGATATAGAATTCAAAATTTTATCCGTTTGAGAAACATTCATACCAAGAGCAAATTTAATATCAACTATTGGTTTTTCTTTTTTGGTTTCAACTATTATATTGCTTTGATCTGCCTTCGCAATATTTTTAATTTGGTTAAAATATGCTTGTTGCATTTCGCTAAAAGATACAATTTTAACTCTTACAGTAAAATCGTAATATCCTCTTCCTTTAAGTAATCCATAATAATATTGATATGTTAAATCAAAAGATTCATTTTCTAAATTAAAAACAGCTTTCACAAGTTTAGGCGCTGCATTTGTTTTTTGATAACTATAACTCCAAGGCAAATTTTTACGGATAAGCTTAGAATCATAAGTATATGAAACACCATCTTGAACATACATATTACCTTGATCTTCCAAACCATTGCATTTATGGTTGCTTAATGTATTCAACAAACTCCAACTAATATCTTTTCCAAAAAGAGTTTCAACAATAGATTGAAATTGATAATTTTCAAGATGATCATGGCTATAAACAATTACACCATCTTGAGAAACTTCAAATGACATATCATTCGGAGCTGCAAAAGCAGTGCTAGTCAAAAAAAGAGAAAACGCAATACGCGCAAACGTAGAACTCAAAGATTTTTTAAAAGACATAATATTTTCCTTTATATAATTAATTTTTATAAAACTATAGTTAAATATAGACGAATAACAAATGTATGTTTATATACAAATTACTATAATATTAATATTTAACTAAAAGAATAAGTATATTCTATGCAATTATATTAAAAATGTCAATAGTGTTTTCCAATTTTTTTATACAGCAACATACATTATAAAACAAAATAATATTATTAGAATTACATAAAATATTTAAAAAAAACTAAAACATAGTCAAATAATTTGAATTTATAATACTTAATGACTTACTTTATTAGGAAGTGAAAATATTCTTTACCTAAATTTCAAGTCATTTAACAGTTCTTTTTTCTACTTAACGTTATAGTCCATTCATCACTCAAAATATAAAGAATAAATCATGTTACGTGAACGTAATAAATCGTTGGGTTACACTGAATCAGCACAACTTATAAAAATCTTATTAAATTTAATTAACACCCCATTAAACTTGTACAGGTTCCCCACCTAATTCTTGAATCAAATCTACAATATTCTGTGTTGCAGCATTTAATGGCTTTGGATCTTTTGAACGAACCACAACATTAACATGCCAATCAGTTTCTATTTGATATGGATAACTGCCTATTTCAACTTCTTTAAATTTGTGCTGAATAGTTGAAAGCCCATCGGCCAAAAGACTTTCTCCCATATGACAATGAATTGTCTTGGTGAGTGTCGGCAATCCTTTAACAAGCGTTTCTTCAATAGAAGCAAACATGCCTTGCATAATTTCAGGAATACCCGCAAAAACATACACATTTTCTATTTTAAATCCCGGAACTTGTGTTACAGGATTACCAATCAATGTCGATCCTTCTGGCACATCTGCCATTCTATAACTGGCAGCAACTGTCTTAGGTTTACGTTTTTGAATTAGGTCAACAATTTCTGGATGTCGTATTAACGGTAAATTAAACGCTTTTGCAATAGAAAGAGCGGTAATATCATCATGTGTTGGACCAATGCCGCCTGTTGTAAAAATATAATTATATTTTGAACGTAACGCATTTACTGTTTCGATAATCATATTTTCATCATCTGTGATAATACGCACTTCTTTAAGATCAATACCACGTTGATCTAGCTTTTGCGCTAAAAATTGAACATTAAGATCCTGTGTTCGCCCTGAAATAATTTCGCTACCGATAACGATAATTGCTGATGTATGCATAAACAACCTGCTCTTTATATAATTCTAGAATTCATATTTTAACGACGACATGTACAGTCATTGAACTTCACAAGAAATATCGTTAAGTCTTTTAATACAAAGAATACACCTAACTTTCTGTAAGTGTTACCATTAAATGATAACGTTTATGAGAATATGGTGAATAAAGCACTTTTGCAACACGAAGCAAAAGGAATTAATAAATTCTCATTCACAAGCTTATTTAAAGCTAAAAAAAGAAAAAAAACTTATTAAAACAACTTTATTAATAACAATAATGGTGTTATATCTATGATTTAAATTTTCAATGAAAGGTTAATCATGAAAAAAAATATTATTGTATTTTTTTTACTTATATTCCCATTTAAATATGCTCAATCTGCAAACGATATAGTTGAAACATCTGATAACTCATCAATCATATTAAATTGTTTTGGGGAACCTCGACAAAATATCATTGGACCAAACAATCAAGATTTTTTTATTTTTGAAGTTATTGGCGACGGAAATTGTGGCTTTTCTGCACTTAATATCACAAGAAATGAGGTTCTCACTTATGTAAATAACAATATTGAAGATCAAGCTATTCGTTCATTATTAACACCGGAAGCTAAAGAACTTTATATGATGCAAGCTCTCCATGATGATTTTAAAAAAAACCTAATGAATGAATTAAATATTACAAATTGTTTAACTATAGATCAAGCATGTGCATTTGTGTTTGATCGTTATTGGGTTGACCCTTCTTTAGAAATAGCCCCAAGCGATAAATATTTAGGTTGCAATGAAAAAACGCCTTATGAAGATGAAGAATCAACTGGATTAATTAATATTGTTGCAAAAATAAAAAATATTAACATAAATATATGGCGCTTTCATGATCCAAACCATATCGAAAATGGTGTTTATTTAATGCGTTCAATTTTTACTAATCCAGAAAATAGAGTTGTCGATCTTCTTTTAGAAGGTTTTCACTTTAAACGTCTTATTGCATACAATTATTATGATTCTTATGCCCATGATATATTAAACTTAAATGAAGCCTTCCAAGAAGAGCAAAATTGGTTTGAACTTCATAACCGTAGAGAAGAAATAGCTTTAATGGAGCAGGAGGAATTGATCGAGAGTTTAAGTAACGGCACTTTAATAATTGACTAGAATTTATTAATATAGAAAAATGACTTTAACTTATATAGTGAAATAACTTAAATCAGACAAGAAGCAACGAGTGAGTGTATCCTTATATACTCGAGCGAGGCGTGACGATGTATCAATTTAAGCTATTTCACTATATAATAAATTTTGAAGTCATTTTGTTAGACGCTTTTCCATTTCACAACACATTCATTTCTTTAGGAATTGGATGTACTAAATGATGATGTTTACGCGGATAAAGCTTATAAAGTGCTTTTGCAACATGAGGTGAAACAAATTGATCAATCTCACCACCCAATCTACAAATTTCTTTAACAAATCGAGAAGAAATAAAATGATTGCGATCAGATGCTGTTAAAAATATCGTTTGAATTTCAGGGGCTAAACGTCCGTTCATGCTCGCCATTTGAAATTCAAATTCAAAATCACTAACAGCCCTTAACCCACGAATCACAAGACTACCACCAATCGAACGCACAAAATCAATTAGCAAGCAATCAAAAGAGCAAATACGCACACGATTTAAAATAGATTGATCACCCAATTCATCCGCTATCATTTGGACTTCCTCTTGGATTAATTTTTCACGTTGATCATTGGTAAAAATAGGATCTTTTTCAGAATTGAGCGCAACACCAATAATAATGTTATCAACAACACGTAAAGCACGTTTAATAATATCACGATGACCATTTGTAATGGGATCAAATGTACCTGGGTAAACCCCAATTCTTTCTGTCATAATGCTTCCTCTTTCGATTTATGAAGATCACCAGAGCGTATATATACCACTATAAGAGCCGTTCATTGGGCGTTTTCTACCTAGTGGGAGAAATACCAATTTGATTTTTAGAAGGAACTCAGCTCCGTGGCAGTCTTTCCTGCGTCGTCGTTGCGAGGGGCCCAAATTTAAAAAAGGGCCCCATTTCTTGAAAGATTGAGATTACCACACCCCCTAAAGGGGGTTCGCGACGATGATCATTATAGAAGAACAGCCGCGTATTTACTCGCGACTTTCTGCTTTATCAATAATCCGTGCAGCCAAGAATCTTATTCAGATTCTTCGCGCGCGACATCACTTGGTACATCAACCACAACATCTGCACCAATATCATCGTCATCTGTTTCACGTAATGGGCTGACAGAGACAACTTTTTCGTCAATATCCACTTTAAACAAAGTAACGCCTTGTGTTGCACGACCTGCAATACGAACCTGATTCACAGGAACGCGGATCAATTTGCCAGCATCCGTCACAAGCACGACTTGATCACCTTGCTCAACAGGGAATGAAGCCACAACTTCACCATTACGCGTTGTTAGATCTAAGTTACGAATACCCTGACCACCACGTCCAGTCTGTCTATAATCATAAGCAGAGCTTCGTTTTCCAAAACCACGTTCTGTGATTGTCAAAATAAACTGTTCATGTGATTCAAGCATCGCAAAACGTTCTGGCGCTAAAGTAACTGGTGTTGCTTCATCATTTGTTTCTTCAACGACAGCATCATTATTACCTTCAGCAAGCAAAGCACGTCGTTGTTGTGACGCAAGCTTTAAGTAAGCATCGCGCTCCATCGAATCAGCTTCAACATTCGTCAACATCGTAAGCGAAATGACACTATCGCCTTTAGCAAGTCTAATACCACGGACACCCACAGAATTACGACCTGTAAAGACACGCACATCATTCACGTCAAAACGAATCGCCTTCCCTTTTCGTGTTGCAAGTAAGAAATCTTGGTTTGCATCACAAGTTTTAACGCCGACTAAACGATCGCCCTCTTCAAGCTTCATGGCAATTTTACCATTGGCTTTAATGTTAACGAAATCAGTTAAAAGATTACGTCTAACCGTTCCTTGGGATGTCGCAAAAACGATATGCAATTTTTCCCATTCGGACTCATCTTGCGGCAATGGAAGTATCGTTGTAATGCTCTCATTTTGATCGAGCGGCAACAAATTCACAAAAGCTTTACCTTTTGCCGTCGCTGTTCCCAATGGCAATTTGTAGACTTTAAGCTCATAGACTTTACCAACGGAGGTAAAGAAAAGAACAGTCGTATGTGTGTTCACAACAAACACCATTTCGACAAAATCTTCATCGCGTGTTGTCATACCGGCACGACCTTTACCGCCACGACGTTGCGCACGATAAGTCGTTAAAGGCACTCGTTTCACATAACCCGCATGGGAAACTGTCACGACCATATCTTCTGGCTGAATCAAATCTTCTTCAGTTTGCTCACCCACTGCATCTTCAATCATTGTCAAACGCGGTGTTGCAAATTGTGCTTTGGCTGAAAGCAATTCTTGACGAATTACATCAATCAATTTATCGCGCGATCCTAAAATCTCGAGATATTTAGTGATGTCAAAACCAATATCTTTAAGCTCGCCACCAATTTTATCGCGCTCAAGGCCAGTCAAACGTTGCAATCTTAACTCAAGAATGCCACGAGCTTGCGCTTCAGATAATTTATACGTCCCATCAACGATAGGATGAAGCGGATCATCGATCAAACGAATGAAAACTTCAACGTCATGAGCAGGCCAAACACGCTCCATTAATTGTTGACGTGCGACGCCTGGATCTGGTGCTTTACGAATTAAATCAATGATCTCGTCAATATTAGCAACGGCTACAACAAGACCTACCAATAAATGTGCGCGATCTCTGACTTTATTAAGCTCGTAACGCGTCCTGCGTGTAACAACTTCAACCCTGAATTCCAAGAAATTCGCAATGATATCACGCAATGATAACATTTCAGGGCGACCATTATTAAGCGCCAAAACGTTCGCACTAAAGCTTTGTTGTAATGGCGTATAACGGTATAATTGATTCAACACAATTTCAGACATCGCGTCGCGTTTGATCTCAACAACCACACGCATACCATCACGATCTGATTCATCACGAATATCAGAAATACCTTCAATCAATTTATCACGGACGCATTCAGCAATCCGTTCAACCATACGGGCTTTATTAACCTGATACGGAATTTCGGTAATAATAATCGCTTCACGATCTTTACGAATCGGTTCAACATGCACTTTACCGCGCATCATAATAGAACCACGACCCGTTCTTATCGCATTGCCAATGCCTACACGACCAATAATAATCCCGCCTGTTGGGAAATCCGGTCCCAAGACATATGCCATTAAACCGTCATTATCCATGGTCGGATCATCAAGAAACGCACAACATGCATCAATGACTTCGCCCAGATTATGCGGCGGAATATTCGTTGCCATACCAACTGCAATACCTGATGCACCATTTACCAAAAGATTCGGATATTGTGCTGGTAAAACAATAGGTTCAAGAAGGGTGTTATCGAAATTCGGACGGAATTCAACGGTATCTTTATCGATATCTTCCAATAAAGGATCGGCGGCTTTTGCCAAACGCGCTTCAGTATAACGCATCGCAGCTGGCGGATCACCATCAACGGATCCAAAATTCCCTTGACCTTGAATCAAAGGTAATCGCATCGAAAAATTTTGGGCCATACGAACCATGGATTCGTAAATAGGATCAGTACCATGAGGGTGATATTGACCAATCACGTCACCGACCACACGGGCAGATTTACGGAAAGGCTTCGAATGATCCCACCCAGCGCGTTTCATAACGTATAGAATACGTCTATGGACAGGCTTCAGCCCATCGCGCAAATCTGGAAGTGCCCGGCTTACAATTACGCTCATCGCGTAAGCGAGATAAGAGGATTTCATTTCCTCCTCAATCGTAACCGGCTTAACGTGTGTCAAATCAGTTGAATCATTCTGTGTTGTCAATGGAACACCCTTTATATAGTAATAGTTTAATCGTCAAAGTTTAGGTCGTCGTTTTAAATGCACATTTAGAAATTAATCCCATAGGAACCAAAGAGCTCCGTCGTTGCGATGAGCCCCAACTTAAATGGGGCGAAGAAGCAATCCAGAAAAAACGCTTAAAAGTACTACATGTTAATTTTTAAACTGGATTGCTTCGCTGCTTCGCCGCTCGCAACGACGTCTTTTTTGATTTTTACTAACCTATTTCTAAGTTCGCATTTTAAATCCTAAATTGCATTCTATAAATTTCAAACTATGGATGAATCCTCAGAAAGGAATATCGTCATCCAATGCCATATCTTGTGAAGCACGTGGTTTTGAGGCAATTGCA
>JAUYSY010000103.1 GCA_030696155.1 Alphaproteobacteria bacterium
AAGCTCTGGCTATATTGAGGCGAAAGCACCTAATGGTCTTACAGGTGCGCATATTGTTTTTCCCTTTGTATCCGTTGGTGCAACTGAAAATTTATTAATGGCAGCGACCCTTGCTAAGGGTGAGACAGTTTTGTCCAACGCAGCACGTGAACCTGAAGTCAGTGATTTGGCGCATTGTCTTATTGCAATGGGTGCTAAAATTGAAGGTATTGGGACTGATACATTACGTATTCAAGGTGTTGAGAAATTACATGCAGCATCTCATACCGTTTTACCAGATCGTATCGAAACAGGTACTTATGCAATTGCAGCCGCCATTACTGGTGGTAAAATCAAATTAACAGGGACACGAGCAGACACAATTCAATCTCTTATAAGTGTTTTGACTTCAGCGGGTGTTGATGTTGAATGTCATGATGATCATATCATTGTCTCTGCACTTGATAGACCCTTAAAGGGTATCGATATTACAACAGAACCTTATCCAGGTTTTGCAACTGATTTACAAGCACAATTCATGGCATTGATGTCCGTTGCAAATGGTGCTTCCATGATTTCAGAAACAATTTTTGAAAATCGTTTCATGCATGTCCCTGAATTACGTCGTATGGGTGCTGATATTAACGTACATCATTCAGCGGCGATCGTGCGTGGCGTTCAAGAGCTTACCGGTGCGCCTGTAATGGCGACTGATTTACGTGCTTCTGTATCTCTTGTTTTGGCAGGACTCGTTGCAAAAGGCGAAACCCTTATTCATCGCGTATATCATCTTGATCGAGGCTATGAACGTTTGGAAGAGAAATTAGCCGCTTGTGGTGCGGATATTACGCGTATTCGTGAAGAATAAGATTGTTGTTTTTGAATGCAAAAATGCGTAGTTTTAAAGCTACGCATTCTGTAGTTCAAGTTTATTGGTATTAATGATTTCCTGTTTTAAACTTCCTCTCTTCACAAGAAGCACCTACATTGATATTAGCTAATAAATCGCAGAGGTAATCCATTTCTTCTGGATCTTGTGCATATAGTTCCGATTCTGGTAGTTCCGATTCTGGTTGATCGTAATAAATATCGCAATTATTAGTCTTTACGGAGGCATTTGATTCATCATAAAATGCATCCTTTGTTCTTTTGGTTGCTTTATTTTGTGCGCGCACTAGTTTTTTATTTGTTTTAAATTTTTTGCGTTTACCAGAAATAGCGTTGTTGTTTGAGTCAGCCTTTGGTTGAATTTGATTCTGATCGGCATTTATATCCATTTCATCACCCGAACCTGCATTTGCAGTATAATTTAAAAACATAGCGAATAAAAATAATGATACTTTTGTATTAAATTTCATTTTGAATCTCCTTTAATGAAATATTTATGTCACATTATCATATTTTTATTGTAAAAAAAACATTTTGTTTTCAATTGATGTATTTATGTTTCTGATGTTTTTCATCAAAAAAATTGTAATATTAAATTAAAAATAAGGTGTTTAAAAAAAAATTTTTATATGCTCTAATTAAAATATCACTAAAAATAGCTTTAATAATCTATAGGGAGTTTTAAGATGTTTAAAATCCTGCTTACTGTTTGCTTGTTTTTTAGTTTTAATCTTCAGGCAAAAGAATATTATTTAAAAAATTACTGCTGTGATAATGACCATCATATACGTTATGGCTTTTTTTTTAGTGAATCAGAAAAGCAACCTCAAAAAACACTCATTATTTTTTTACAAGGAATGAAATCATTTATAGAAAAACATGGGGAAACAATCGATATTTTAAATGATAGCGGTTATGATGTTTTTTCGTTTGATTGGCGCTCTCAAGGCGGATCGTCACGTTATCTTGAAGAAGATACACAAAAAATACATATTCCATCATTCGATATTTGGTTAGATGATCTTGATAAGGTATTGAATTTTAAGAAAATTAAAAAATATGAAAATATTATTTTTGTTGGTGTGTCAATGGGTGGACATTTGTTGCTACGAAACCTATTAGAAAGAAATTCATGGATGAAATTACAGGTGAGGGGGGTTATTTTTTTAGCGCCCATGATCGATCTATATACATATAATCTTCCGTATTCATGGACGCAATTATATATTAAATATCAGGTTCTAAAAAATCCTTTTGACTTTGCTATGGGATATAAACCATATGATTTTAAAGAAGGTTATAAAGATCACGAATTATCAACTTATGACAAGAATCGTGCTATGACAGCTTTTGATATGTCTCGTCTCTGTCCAGAATTTGTAACCTCAGGTCCCACATGGTATTTTATAGATAAAATGCTCGATTCTTTGGAAACACTACACGCAAATCCAAAACAATTTAACGATATACCATCCTTATGGATTATTGCAAAAGATGACGTTATTATTAATAATAGTCGCATATTGGAATTTATGAGTAATTATTCTGAGCTTAGAATTTATGACGATGCAAAACATAATCTTTTTGAAGAAAAAGATGAAGTTAGAGAAAGGCTTTTTGCTGATATAGCATCTTTTATTAATAAAGTTATGCCATCGATATAATTATCTATACCCAAATGATTTGGAAATGCCGATTTTTAGGCATGAAATTTGAGGTGATTTTTGATGCCAAAAATTGCGACAGATAATGGGTTTACCTTAGGAATTTTTGGTTCAAAAAGCGACCAAAGATCATAGACTAAAAACGGTAGTTTCAGATTATTTGGGTATATGATAAGTAAGCAGAAATATAAAAGGAAGAAGTCTTATGTTTACGGCTAAAATGCATGCAGATGAAATCGATATTGATGCTTATCTTGTACGCAAATTGCTTATGACGCAATTCCCTGATTGGGCAAATTTAGAACTACAACTTATACGCCCTGAAGGAACTGACAACGTCATGTATAAACTAGGGAATGATAAAGTTATACGGTTGCCGCGCACGGAAGGATCAGCAAAGAATGTAAAAAAAGAATGTCGATGGCTACCACATCTTGCGCCATTTCTTCCAATTGCCATACCCACACTTTTAGCAGAAGGTAGACCTGGAGCAGATTACAATTTACCCTGGTATATTTGTCAATTTCTAGAAGGAAAAAATCCAAACACAGAAATGATGCTTGATCATCACCAAGCGGCTATTGGTTTAGGCAATTTTGTGAGTACCATGCAAAAAATTGATTCAAAAAACGCCCCAAAATGTAGACGTGGTCTTCCATTGACCATGCGCGATCAAGAAACCCGAGAAGCTATTAATTTGTTAAGCGATACTTACGATGCTGATCTGGTAACCGATATATGGGAATCAGCTTTAGCAGCACCAATATGGTCAAAACCGCCGGTTTGGATTCATGGAGATCTACATGCTGGAAATCTGCTTGCTCAAAACGGTCGTATAACAGCCATTGTTGATTTTGGATCTGCTGGGATTGGTGATCCTGCTTGTGATTTGATGGTAGCATGGACGTTACTAACCAGTGAGACTCGAGACACATTCCGTTCAATCGTGCAGCCGGATGAGGCTACATGGGCTCGTGCCCGTGGTTGGGCACTAACTTTTGGTATTGTCGCTTATCCTTATTATCGTTTGAGCAATCCTGTGTTTGCTAGTATTGCCAAAAGAGCACTTGACGAAGTTCTTACTGATTATAAATAGTAAATACAGAGGGGTAAATGATTACAGGCATTAATCACATCAACATTACAGTTCAAGATATTGATATTTCATTTAAATTTTATATGGAGGTAATGGAATTTAAACCATTATGTAAATCCGAGGGCAGTGCCTATTTTTTAGTCGGAAGCCTAAATTTGCCTGCTTGTGTATGGTTTTCGTTAGATCTTGATCGTGAAAAAAACGTATCCCAACATCGTGTAATTCACATATTGCTTTTTCTGTATCTGAAGAAAATTTCTATGAAATGTCAGCGCGCATTTTAGCTTCTAGGTGTAAAGTGTTTAAAGAAAATACGTCACCAGGAAAATCCTTATATTTTTTAGATCCAGACGATCACAAACTTGAAATCCATGTGGGCAATTGGCAAAATTCGTTGACGTGCTTTAGGAATAGGCTCAACAGAATAAGATAGGATTGAAAATTCGATCCATATAAGTTATATAATACATTGCTTTCCATAATATATATTATGAGATCGGCGTGGATAAGAAATTTGTCCTTATTACTATTTACAAATCTAATGCTCTACAGCTTTTTTCCCGCTGTATTTTTTTGTTCGACAAATTAATTGTTTCAATCCATCAAACTAATTTTGAAAAAAAAGCAAGACAGCTTAAAAAACCCTACAGATTATTCACTTTTTCCTTTTTTCTGTTTTAAAATATGAGGATCCCACCATAAAGGTGCACTTTCTTTAAAACTGTGCTGTTCGCCAGGCATTATCAAACTAGGGTTGTTCAACGATGCAATTGTTATGCAGATGTTTGAATATCCATCATTGAGTGCTCCAAGTAGCCCTCCACATTTTTGACAGAAGCAGCGTTGGGTTTTTTCTGAAGATTGATATAAACCTGGGTTTCTTGTACCATTCCATCGAAAAGTTTCTAGTGGAAACTCTACCCAAGCAATTGTTGGCGCACCAGACGATTTTTGACACATGCTACATGAACATAGATGTGGGTTGATGGGCTCACCTTTAGCTATAAAGGTAGTTTCATTACATAAACACCCACCAACATATTCTGGTATTTCTTTATGTTCCTCGCTTTTCATAATGTTATCCTCTTTAAATGCTTTTTAAGAAATATGCGAGAATGATTAAACCAATAATTTTTGATTTCACCCATACGTTCATAACCATTTTTTAAATAAAATTTTTCTGCTTGAAAATCCCAGGTATCTGTAATAGAAGAAATACATCCATGTTTAACACCCTCTCCTTCTGCTTCATTTAATAATTTTATTCCATAACCTTGTTTTCTAAGCGTTTCGTCAACCCAAAATTTATCAATATAGATTGATTCTGTATCAAAATACGCTTGTATACCACCATAAATTTTTCCTGAATCATTTTTTAAAAAAATTGAAAAATATTTATCTTTTTCACCGATTATGTTTTTATGAGATGCATAAACACCTTCACTTATAACGTCATTGTCAGTCTGATTAGGTTCATAATCAATAATTATTTTGTACATATTTCAGCTAAGAAAATTATTTTTCAATCAACCACCAGACAGAATCGTCGATGCTTGTTGTTGGTTGCCACAAAAATCCTTGTGCAATTGGTTTTAAATTAGGATAAAATTCCATCCATTTTAAACCATAATCACGTTTGAAAAGCATGTCGTCATAACCACGATAATGAATCACTTCAGATTTTTTTGAAAATATTTCAATCGCTAAAATGTATTTTTTGGATACACGATAGATTTCATTACAAGCCTTTTGAAGATCATCGGGATGAACATGGATTAAAACACCACAGGTGAATACTAAATCTTTTGATGCATCATCAAAAGGTAATACAAACGCTGAACCATCTAAAACATGGTGTTGATCTAAAACATTATCATCTAAAATGCGTTGACGGGCCTTCGGATTTGGCTCAACAGCATAAAGTTCTGCTTTAGAAACCTCTTTTAATGCTCTGATATTTAATCCAATATTTGATCCTACTTCTAAAATCGATTTGACCTCAGAAGAAGAAGTTTTTTTTAAAATATCTTGCCAAACATTTTGACGTTTTTGATGATTTTCAGGTGTTACTTCATTGCGTTCAATGTAAGCGTTGCCAAAATCACCACGCCATCTTGATAATTGTGCTGTTTCAACCATGTGCTGCTCCTAATGAGATAAGTGGTTTTTGTTGAATATGTTGGTTAATTTTTAACAATTCAGGTTCTTTGCTCAACAAATCTATTATTTCAGCGAAAGCGAATTGAGGATTTTGTATATAAAGGCGTTCATATATTTCACGCACAAATTGGAAGTCCGCTTCTTCATCCACAGCTAACCTGCAATGATATAGGTCAGGCTTGTATTCAATAAAGAGCGATGAAAATATAGTTGGTCTACGCCAAATATAAGGCGTTACATGTTCGCGCTCATAAGGATCTTTTGCTTCTTGAAATGCTTTGTTAAGCGCGTCAAATGTTAAGATTTCTGCGCCTAAGCCTAATGGATATCCCTTTTCATGCGATGCATAAAGATAAGAAATATCGCTGTTTTTAAACAATTCAAGCCAAGAAGAAACTATTTTATAATCATATAAAGGGCAATCACTTGTAATTCTTATGACAATATCCGCTTGTTTTGCCAATGCAGCTTTATGATAGCGCGCAAGCACATCATGTTCATCGCCCCTAATAAAGGCTACATTCCCAAAAGATTGAACAGCCTTTTCGATATTATCATGTTCTTCGCCAAAAGGAGACGCAACGACAATTTCATCAATACCAGATGTTAGTTGTACACGTTCAAGCAACAGTTCAAGCAAGGTTTTGCCTAATATTTTTTTCATAACTTTGCCAGGCAAACGAGTCGACGTCATGCGTGCTTGAATAATCGCAACAACTTTAGGCGCGTGCATATTTTGTCCCCTGCCCTGAACCTATTGTTTCTTGTTCGAGCGCCTCCCAAGAAAGTGGCGTTCCGCGCTTTAAATCTTCTGAAGCACGCATGCCGATGACCTCAAAATAAAATTTTGGTTGCAAGCCAAAATGAGGTCGAATTACTTTTATATTATGTGGCGTAAGAATCTCACCTTTTTGAATGTCTTTTGAAACATAGACAGAACGTCTTGATATACGATTTGGTAATTCAGAATCAGGGCGAGCCCATTTTTGACCGTTTTGAATCCCTAAAGATTCCCAAGCAAGATGAGTGCTTGAAACAACTTCAGCCATTTCATGTGGTTCAAGCGAAAATGCAGCATCTTCCCCACCATCAGAACGACTTATCGTTATATGTTTTTCTATAAGACGTGCACCAAGACCAATCGACACAATAGGTACAATAGCACCAGGCGTATGATCTGAAACACCAAGTACATAGCCAGGAAATTTGTCTTGCATAATTTTAAGATTACCTAAAGATGCATCTTTAATAGGTGTTGGATAACCGCCAATAGTGTGTAAAATAATAATGTCTTTCGCACCATTTTTTTCAGCTGTTTCAACAGCATCTGTTATTTCTTGAAGGCTTGCATGACCTGTTGAAAAAATAAGAGGTTTACCAGTTGATGCAACTTTCGCGATAAGCGGCAAATGAATTAACTCGTAGGAGGCTATTTTATAGGCAGGACAATCCAATTCTTCAAGAAAATCAACAGCTGTATCATCAAAAGGTGAACTAAAAATAGTTAGTCCCAATGTAGCTGCTTTATCGAATAAATCTTTGTGCCATTCCCATGGTGTATATGCTTTTTGATAAAGTTCGTATTGTGTTCTACCAGCCCAGGGACCATCAGCATGAAGAAGAAATTCATTCTCACGAATATCCATACTTAACGTGTCAGCTGTAAAAGTTTGAATTTTGAATGCATGAACACCGGCTTTAGCTGATTCTTCCATTATTTTAATGGCGCGATCATAATTGCCTAAATGATTAGCAGAAAGTTCTGCAACGATATAAGGTGGGAAATTTGGACCAATTTTATGACCCTTTATCGAGACAAATTTATTATTTTTCTCTTTAAACACGTGCTATCCTCATCATTTTTTCTTCCTTTATGCACAATATTCAGTGCATTAGGTCCTTCATTAAACAACAAGTCTAACGAAGAAAGATGTGAAAGAAAAGGGGGATAAAGTTGTTTATAGGATATTGGTTCATATTGTTGAAAAGAAACGACAATATTTTCTTTTTGAAAAGAGGCTAAAAAAGGTGATAAATAATCGGTTGCACCCTTAGGCGATATATAATGTGATACATTAAGATGTTTACATAAATCTATAATTCTATTTATTTTTTCATTACTCAAATTGAAATCAGATGCTGATATAATTTTTGTTGTAATGCCTAACTTGTGTTTAAGCCATACAATCAATGAAAGTGTTAATTCGTGCAGATATGCAAATCTATGAGCACACTCAAATAATACCTTAAGTTCTTGAAAGTAAGTTTCAAAATAGGGTGTTCGTCTATAATTCATTTCAATCGCATTTAAGTGCTTATTTAAAAAATGATGATTGGCGAGTTGAACATCAGCAATAAGTTGCTCCCCCTTCCCTTTAGTCACAACGGGAATTGTTAGCAATAATTCGCCTTGGGGCGATTTAAGACGATTGCGTTGTTGCCACGATTGTTTTGAAAATTGAACATTATCCAGAATAACAAATGTGTCTACTTGATCCATAAGGTCAAAATAACCTACCCAAGGCAGATAAGTTGGTTGCATGATAGCAAGTTTAGTTAAGGAATTGCTCATAGATAATATCTGCTGCACGTTTTGCCCCATGACCATCAATTAATTTTTGCCCCAATTTCTGGCGCTCTTGACATTTTTGTTCATCATTTAATAACTTTATTATATGATCTTCCAATGCATCAATATGTATTAAGTTTTCAGTCACATTATTCTCAACAAAAAAACTTATTTCCTCAAGTTGATTTTCAACATTTGGATAAACGAGGATGGGAACGCCAAGCGCTATGGCCTCATACATAACCATTCCACCTGTGACTAAAGCAAGACGAGATTGTCGTAATTTTTGTGCTAAATGATTAGCGTTCAAAGATTGATAAAAATCAACATGCTTTGTTATTTCTTGAAAATTGGATGGGAAGATAAATTGACTCCCAACAATAAGTGTAACTTTGTAATTTGTCTTAAAATTTGTTAATTCATAAAGTGTTGATACAACCCATTCTGACGCTTTAGTACCAGAGCCTGCAACGATCGTAAGATCATAAATTTTTTTATATTCTTGCAATGATTTTTCGAAATCAGTCCTTAAAAGCGCATATTGACCGCCACATAAAAATTTTGTTTTTGATGAATAATTTTTATATAGGTTTTTATCAGCTAAAACAGAACCATTCAGAATTAAATCTGCATTAAAAGAACCACCAAAATCATCTATTATAATTAAAGGCTTATCATTGTTTTTTAAACCAATTTTAGAAGAAATGATATCTTGAATAGCCAGATCATAATGAATTTTATGGAGTTCATTTAATGGATAAATATCTATGTTTTGAAAAACTTTTTTTATGCCCTCTCCCTCCCCACAAATGACAAGATTAATATCTGATTTATCTTTTATCGCATCAACTAAAGATTGAACACGTATTGCATGTCCCATACCAATTTCTTTGGTTGCGTCAAATCGTAGTAAGATTTTTTTCATCTTTTTCACTATACTCCAATTTGACCGCTAAATTAATTGCTCAAATTATGAGCCAAAGTCTAGAGGCCCTCGAACCGGAACGGAGTGTACCCCTTTGTACATGAGTACCGATGACTACGACCTGACGACGAATTTGGCCATAATCTGGGCAACTTTTATAAAATTCGCTGCTATGCGATGAGTGATAGAAGCTTTGGCACGGAAGACCGGAGTGTATCCTATATACATGAGGATCTGAGTACCAAAGCGACGCATCAATCATCCATAGCAGTAGAATTTTAAATGGTAAGAATTAGATCTATTGGTTGCTCGAACCCCCTTATCATTTCTTTTTCAAGAATCTTCCTTATCGTTTTATCTTCGTATCCTTGTTGGATGGCTAAATCCAATGTTTTGCGAGTGGTTATAAAACAGGCTTCTTGTTTGCGTGTATGCTTTTCAAGCTTTGCTGCAAGATTGACTGCATCGCCAATAAGTGTAAATTCCATACGTTGTTGGTTGCCAACCGCGCCAAAAATAACTGGCCCTACAGCAAGGCCTATACCAATATTTGGACATATTTGACCTTTAGATAAACGATCTTTTTTCCAATTTTCAACTTCAATAAGCAAATTATCAACGGCTTTGAGCGCATCGGAAGCATAGGTTTTAGTTATCGTAACAGCACCAAAACTAGCCATAATACCATCACCTAAAAACTTATCGATATCGCCACCATGTGCATAAATAATTTTAACCATACGTGTTTGATAATCACCCAATAGTGACATAATCTGATTTGGAGGCAATTCTTGAGTTAATTTCGTAAACCCTTTTAAATCAATAAAAAGAACAGCGGATTCACGAATTTCACCCTCACCTACTTTTAACGATATTTTTGAGTCTTTGATTTTTTGTGCAACACCTTCAGCAAAAAACCTTGAAAACGACTGAAATTTTGTTTGTTCATCAACCCGTTTTATTTCAAGTTGCTTTGATCGATGCGCTAATAAAGATAATATGATCGAAAAAAGACTGAAACCAACAAGTGCGTCTATTTCTTCATTCGTAATATTGCCGACACTAGATGAAAAAAAGATATTTTTAAAGTGTGATACAAGAATAAGCCCAATTAAAGCAATTACAGCAGAAAAAAAAGTTAAGCCTAGATTGTAGTGTAAAACGCGTAACCCAATTGAAATAAGCAAATAAAAATAAAGACCTTGGTTAAAATGAGATAAATAAGAAAAGTGATCATAATACCCAGACAATATCCAAATAAGCAAAAGCGGCATAACGATATCGATCGCGGCTGATACTGAAATGACTGCAAAAGGTAATCTAAGACTTAGACAAAGGATTGATTTTAAAGCAATAAAACTTGCATAAAATGTCAACAATAAAAAAATGTAAGGGTGATCTAGCAAACTTTGCCAATAAGCAACACCAGCAAAACAACCAAGCAAAACAAGCTGAATAATGCCTATAAAGGCTTCGTTTCTTTTTTGTATATTTGACATAAATCCATTTTTAGGAAAAACACCAGCATGGTCAGATGTCATCTTAACGGACATTTGTTTCTCCCTGTTGTTTTTTAGGGGGATTAAACTCCCCCCTTATTTTTAAACGGCTATTTTATTTTTTTTAGGCGCTGATTTTTGAAACCTATTTTCAGCTATTCTGTCTGCAGCAACGTTAGTAGGTAATTTTTCAGCATCAGCCTGTTGGAATATCTCTAACAATGTATCATAAATTGTTAAGACATGTGCTTCAGCTTTTGCTTTATTATACCCATGTTGCTCATACGAAACATTAATTAACCCACCAGCATTAAGTACATAATCAGGGGTATATAAAATGTTACGTTGTGCGAGCGCCAAACCATGCCTATTTTGTGCAAGCTGGTTATTAGCAGCACCAGCAATAACCTTTGCTTTTATATTGTCAATTGTATCATCATTAACAATTGCACCTAATGCACAAGGTGCCAAAACATCGCATTCTTCAGCGAGTATTTCATCCAATGAGCTTATCTTAGCATTAAATTCTTTTTTTGCCTTTTCATTAAGCTCAGTATCAATATCACTGACAATAAGATGAGCGCCTTCCTTATGCAATAACTCACATAATTTGTACCCAACGCTACCTAGTCCTTGAACTGCAATTTTAATACCATCAAGATTATTTACACGCATTTTATGTTTAACAGCAGCTTTGATACCAACAAAAACACCTAAAGCCGTAAACGGCGATGGATTATCACTTCCGCCGGTTCGCGTACCCACAACATGTCTTGTTTTGGTCAGCATTGTTTCCATGTCATCTACATTTGTACCAACATCTTCAGCAATAATATAACGACCTGAAAGTCTTTCGACATTTTCACCTAAAGACTCAAAAAGCTCTTTTGTTTTGTCAAGGCGTGGATTGCCAATAACAACAGATTTACCGCCACCATAAGGTAGTCCAGCAAGAGCTGATTTATAAGTCATGCCTCGAGACAAACGCAAAGCATCATCAATAGCTTCTTGTTCTGTCGCGTAAGGCCACATTCTGCAGCCACCTAACGATGGACCACGATTGGTGTTATGTATTGCAATAATTGCGAGTAATTTGTTCGAACGATCAGAACAAAAAACAACTTGTTCATGATCATCAAAATCGCGTGCAGCAAACACCGTCATAATCTTTGACCCTCCAGGAGAATAAATTAACAAACATAAGCCATTCTAAGAACTTTCAGGCAAAATGTCGATTTAAAAATCATTATTTTTGATATTGTTTCAAAAATTATATATTAATGGTAGAATTATCGTTACGCACATAAAAGTAATGAAGGAACGCGTAAATGAGCAAAATAAAAAAAACAATTTTCAAAAATATTTTTGTGTTTTCGTTTGTTTATTTAATAAATTCCAACAATATAATTGTTGCTGCAGAACAAGATAAAAGTTTAAAATCCTTTTTCTATAAAAATGTACTAACTTCACAAAAAACAACTGAAAATGATCAAACACCTTTTAAAGATGATCCAAGTTTAAAACTAATTGCAGACGTTTTGCCAACAGCATTATCTATTTTACAAGTTTATTATATTGATCAACCTAATTTTCAAAATATCTGTTTTAATGGTATCAAAAGAATTCTTGAAAAAGACGATTCTTTTACATTTATCGTTGATCAAAATAAAATTACACTTAGCAAAGATGGAAAAATAATTGATACATATTCAATTTTACAACCTCAAGATGATCTGAAATATTGGATTGTGACTTCGCTAAATGTTCTTAACCGAGCATTCGAACATTCACCAAAATTATATACAATCACACCAGAGAAAATCCTCTCTTATTATATGAAGGGTGCTGCAGGATCGTTAGATGAGTTAACACGCTATGTCCCGCCCCATAAATCAATACCTGAACATCAAATATACATTGGAAATATTAAAGTAGAAGAAAGTGAAGCCACATCTTGGAGTCAAGTTTATAATAATGTTTTGTATCTACGGATTAAACATTTTGAGCCTTGGACATCAAACGAGGTTGTTTCACTTTTAAAAGGCGCAAAAGATAAGCATGAAGGGATCATTTTAGATTTACGTGATAATGTTGGTGGACGCTTAGAACAAGCTATTGAAATTGCAGACGCCTTTTTAGATAAAGGATTACTTGCCACAAGTAAAGGAAGACATCAAGATAGCTATCAAAAATTTGAAGCAAATGGCCAACGAGCTGTTTTTAACAATCCTTTAATATTACTTGTAAATCAAAAATCCGCGTCAGCTGCAGAAGTGCTAACCGCTGCCTTAAAAGAAAATGATCGCGCCTTAATTTTAGGACGTAAAACATATGGTAAAGGCAGCATTCAACGCGTTCAGGGATTACCCAATGATGGTTCCCTCGTATTTACCTGGGCAAGTCTTTATACACCTTTAGGCCACAGACTTAATAAAGTAGGTATTGACCCCTTTTTATCTATTGAAAAATTAAACCCCGCGCAACTTATTTGGTTGAAAAATTTAATTAAAACGGGCATTGCGCCGCAAAAGCTCACAAACACTTCTTATATGACGGGTAAATCTATAAATCCAGCAACACTTGAAAAAGATGAACTTGATCTAGCGCTTAGTATTCTCTCTAATAAAGAGTTTTA
>JAUYSY010000119.1 GCA_030696155.1 Alphaproteobacteria bacterium
ATAAATATTGAAACCTAAAAAATTATAAAAACTAATTAATCATTTCTGAAATTGGTATAAGTTTGAAATAGAAAGAGTACAGTAAAATGACTTGAAGAGGTTGCATGTTGAAAAATATTTTAAAATCAATAGACTCGTCATTGCGAGTGGCGAAGCCGCGCGGCAATCCGCACTTTTTATCGAGTCATTTTTAAAAGTGCGGATTGCCACAAATGCGCTTGTGCTGCACACTAGGGCATTTTCGCAATGACGAGGTTTTTGTAGTGTTTTCTACTTATTTTACAAATGATGGATTACATAAGTCACCACCCCCCATATAATAAGATGTTCTGGTTGTTTAACAATGATGGGTGCAAAAGCGGGGTTTTCAGGTTGTAGAACAATATGTCCGTTTTTTTGTAGAAGTCGTTTAACAGTAAATTCATCGTCAATTAAGGCGATGACAATTTTACCAAAATCGGCAGGAAGACTTCGATCGACAATAAGCAGATCGCCTGAAAAAATACCTACATTAATCATCGAGTCGCCTTCAACACGCACAAAAAAAGTGGCTGCAGGATGTTTTACAAGATGTTCGTGTAGATCTAGACTTTTGGAGCGATAATCTTCAGCAGGAGAGGGGAAACCAGCTGCAATAAAAGATTCCATAAGAATAGGTTTTTCCTGTTGTGGAAAATTTTTGGGTTCAAAGGGGATAATGTTTGTGTGCGTAAACATGTTTAACTGGCTTCTTTAAGATCGATGGTTTATCAAAAGAGAATTTTTGTTCTTCTTTTGTTCTATTTTAACGTAAAAAAAATATCATGCAAGGGTTTAATAAAATTTTTTGATGTGCGCGTTGAGCGTAGCTTATGAAATGTTTTTCGTCATATATACCGCAATAATCTGAAACTACCGTTTTAGCCGACTAACTTTGGCTTCTTTTTGAACCAAAAATTTCTAAGGTAAAGCCATTATCTGTCGAAATTTTCGGTATCAAAAATCATCTTATTAAATCTTAGACTCAAAATGGGCATTTTTAAATCATTTGATTGTATAAATTTTATGAAGGCTTTATTTTTTATCGTATTTTTTAAATAAAACATGCAGCTAATTGTTTGTTTTACTTTTTTCTTTCGATGTTTATTTTTCCAATTTTATTTCTGTTTAGATAAATAGAGTATGTTATTTTGTTTTCTATTGATTCTGGGTCGCTTGGTATAAGTTCACCTTTTGAGGTTGAGCTAACTGCAATAAGAATATTCACTAATTGAAAGTTAGAGTCATTAAATTCGAACTTGTAATTATAGTTTGCATCAGAAAGTTGAGTGCTATAATCAAAATTGTTATTTAATTCTATGTCTGTTAGATTAGTGGGTTTTGTTGAAAAAACAGGCCATTTATGTGCTGAAACTGTGTTTGCAAATACAATCATTGTGATAACAAGCGTAATATGTTTTATAAATTTAGTCATTTGTAAATCCTTAATGTTTAAAATTAGGGAAAGTTTATAACAAATTACTGTTAATTTCAAGTTTTTGATTATTTTTGTTATAATTATAAAATATTTTTTTTGAATGTATTGTTTTGTTTGAGCATTTTAAAGAAAATCGAAAAAACAATAATGAAATTGTAAAAAAGTAAGAAATCATATAAGGAAAGGCACTCTTTTATACAAAAAAGTGCCTAGATGCTTTTTTAAAATAGTGAACTAATCCACTCAAAAGCTTTGACGTGTTTTAAATCATTCCAAATGGCGAAAACCATTAAGCTTAGAATGGCTAGAACGCCAACAATTGTTACATATTCCTGTGCTTTTTCATTTAAAGGTTTGCCACGAATACCCTCAACGATACAGAATAAAACGTGTCCACCATCAAGGGCAGGTATAGGAAATAAATTGAGGAGGCCAAGACCAATGGATAGAACAGCCGCGAAAGTAACAAGTGCATCAATGCCAACTTGGGCCATTTGTCCTGTCATTTGAAAAATACGAATAGGACCGCCTAATTCATCGGCACTTCGTGCGCCTGTAATCATTTGACCTAACCCTTTAAGGGTTGTGCTTGTTATAAACCAAGTATATTTAACAGATTCCACAGCACCATCTATGGGTCCAAGTTTTGTCCATTTTTTTTCAGCACCAGGGGTAACGCCTAATTGTCCAATTTTTGAAACATTGCCAAAAACATCTTTAACTTCTTTAAGTTCAGGTGTTACAGAAATTTCAAGATCTACATCATTTCTTTTAAGTTTTAATTTAAGTTCAGTTTCTGGATTCATCAGAATGTTTTGAGCGAACTTTTCAAAAGAATCAACGCTACTACCATTTAATTCAAGAATATGATCGCCAACTTTAAGACCTGCTTTTTCAGCGGCGCTTTCAGTTTTTATGGTGCCAATAACAGGTACAGTTGAAGGTTTGCCAAAAATTTCAAATAAAGCAAAAAAAACAACGATGGCAAATATAAAATTGGCCATGGGGCCAGCGATTGCGACGGCTGCGCGTTGCATTGCACTTTTTGAATGAAGGGATAAATGCCAATTTTTCTTTTCTTCTGCACTTAATTCAGCGTTAGGTCCTGTGCTTGCGACATTAGCGTCACCATACATTTTGACATAGCCACCTAAGGGAATTGCACAAAACTTCCATCTTGTCCCCGTTGAGCTTGTGTATCCTAGTAATTCAGGCCCAAAACCAATGGCAAAAGCGTCAACTTTGACTCCATTCCACCGGGCAACCAAAAAATGACCGAGTTCATGTACAAAAACAATGACGGAGAATACTACAATAAAGGCTAGAATGTTAATTAAAATGGTCATTTTGTTCCTACTTAATCTTGTGGTTATGCAGCATATTTTTTATAAAAACGAAAGGTCTTTTTACGTGCTATGGATCACAGTCTAACACATCTTATTTGGCGTGTAATAGACTTCTTTCGAAACTCTACTACTGTGGCCGATTGATGCGTCGTTTTGGTACTCAGATCCTCATGTATGAAGAATACACTGCGGTCTTGCGTGCCGAATCTTCTATCACTCGCCTCACATTAGCGCGTTTCGAAAGAAGTCTAATGGATATTTACCACTAAATCCCGCATTTTCAAAAAGGAAATTTTGCCTTTAATGAAAGCGTTTATCGTTCCTTTTGTTTAGATAGGAATATTATGGTTCAATTTCAAGCAAAGCAGCGGTAAAAATAAAATTAATTTCATTAAAGATTAGTAATGATATCGACATTGCAGAATAATAAGGTTGTTATCTTCTATTTTATAAATTAATCGGTGTTCTTGGTTAATTCTTCTTGACCACGTGCCGGATAAATCAAATTTTAATGGTTCTGGTTTGCCGACACCACTATAGGGTGTGCGTATACATTCTTTGATGAGCTGGTTAATTTTTTTGAGCGTCGTTTTGTCCGTTTGAAGCCAATATTGGTAATCTTCTAATGCATCTTCTAGAAATAATAGGTTCATCTAGATCTCGATTAAATCATGTTTTTTTAATTTGTTAGCCTCAAGTTCTTGCAAGGCTTTAGCAAGTCTAGAAGCGTTTTTAGGAGATCTAATAAGATACAAAGTTTCCTCGATAGCGTTGTAATCTTCAAGTGAAATCATTACAACAGGCCTTTCGTTTTGTCGCGTAATAATGATGGGGGCATGATCATCACAAACACGATCCATGACGGCCGCAAAATTTTTACGTGCTTGTGTATAAGTAGTTGCGTCCATAATGTAATCCTTTCTTTGTTGCGTATGTACTATATAGGTACGTATTTAGTAATGTCAATTTATTAAATTCTGTATATTTGCTGGGAAGATCTGTAGTTATTTTATTTTTTTTATAAAAACGATTGCATCTGAAACATGACGTACAGTTTCTACGCCATTCCCTTCATCTGTATCACCAATCGTTTGATTGATAACTTTGTCGTCAATCCATAAAGTAGATGAGCCGCCACCATCTAAATTTAGAGCATTTTGACATCCAAGATCCTTCATGAATTTGGCAAGTTCTAAAATAGTAAGACCTTCGACTCCATGAGTCGTTTTGTATAATTCTTTTATGGTTTCTTTTAGTTCTGTAAGTGTAAGGTCACCAAGATTTTTATGGTGATATTTTTCAGTTAAGAAGGCACCTTTTTCGTTGAGGAGAGATTGTATTTCGCCCATTGTAATGCTGGTTAAATCTTTTTGATAATGATGTTCTGCGACAATAATTACAATTGTGCCATCAGATTTTGTGCCGATTGCCGTACGTGCATGATTGTGTTTATAAAAATCGCTTGTTTTTTGATGAAGATCTTGTTTTATATGATTATTATGGATCAGACACGGAATGCCTGACACCATCGAATGATTTGTTGATGGATAATGCGTTGGATTTGCTTCTGTTATAGATAAATTTTGAGCATTAATGACTAAAAGGGGTTGTATACGGTTTTTTATCCCATATTTTTTACCATTAATGATTAATGTACCGCTTGCTTTGCCATCCCTGTTATGACCAATGTCAAAAAAACCGGCATTAATTGCGATGGATGCTTTAGATCGTTTTGCCATTGAAGGGACGGTTTCCCGTCCTATGGCCCCATCATTTGATTTAACGATTTGAATGTCATATTCTTTAGGATTAATTGTAACAACATGAATGATATGCTTATCAAATGTTCGCTTTTCATATTGATGTGCATGCGTGAATGTTGTCATTAATATGAGTGGCATATAGATAAGAAAAGTTTTGATTAGTTTTTTTTTCATTTGCTAATCGTCTTCGTTCATCGTCACAAGACTTGTATTGCCGCCGATCGCTGTTGTATTAACAGTGTAAGTACGTTCAATTGCATGACGGAATAATGCGTGCGGACCACCAGCTTTGGGACCAGTGCCAGAAAGGCCTTCACCGCCAAAGGGTTGAACGCCAACAACAGCACCAATCATATTACGGTTGACATACATATTACCGACTTTGGCATGATCACGGATATAATCCATGGTCGTTTGAATACGTGTTTGAATACCAAGCGTTAAGCCATAACCCGTTTTATTGATGGATTCAACAACC
>JAUYSY010000124.1 GCA_030696155.1 Alphaproteobacteria bacterium
ACACAAATTGGTGATGCTGTACTTAACAACAATGGAAGTAAAGAAGTAAGCATTATCGGTAATGCTGCTGATGTAAATATAATTCTTGACTCTCTTATCTATCAAGGAGACCTAAATTTCAATGGACCTGATCTTCTAACAGTCAAAGTTGATGATCAAGGCAACACAGGCACACCTGGCTTTTTAACGGATACAAAAACAATTGAAATAAATGTAATTCCTGTTAATGATGCGCCACTCATAGCAGTACCTGGCCCACAAAATGTAAATGAAGACACAGATCTTGCAATCACTGGCATTTCATTCTCTGATCCCGATATTGCATTAGGTAATGCCCAAGTCACTTTGTCTGTTACCAATGGAAAAATTACTTTATCAACACTTACAGGCCTTACGATAGGAGCTGGAACTAATGATACACGCACGGTCATCACAGGAAATTTAATAGATATTAATGCTGCTTTAGCAAGTCTATCTTATAAAGGTAATTTAAACTTTAATGGATCTGATACACTTATTATCGATGTAAATGATCAAAAGAATACTGGATTAGGCAGCCCATTAACCAGTACAAAAGCAATTGAGATAAATATCAATCCTATCAATGACGCTCCTATCATTACAGTACCTGGCCTACAAATTGTGAGTGAAGATACAAATCTAGACCTTCTTGGTATCTCTATTGTAGATGTTGATTTAGCTGAAACCCCTGATGGGAAACTTAAAGTGGACCTATCTGTTGAACATGGAATTTTGAATTTAACACAAATTGGTGATGCTGTACTTAACAACAATGGAAGTAAAGAAGTAAGCATTATCGGTAATGCTGCTGATGTAAATACAATTCTTGACTCACTTATCTATCAAGGAGACCTAAATTTCAATGGATTTGATCTTTTAACAGTCAAAGTTGATGATCAAGGTAACACAGGCGCACCTGGCTTTTTAACGGATACAAAAACAATTGAAATAAATGTAATTCCTGTTAACGATGCACCCATTCTTGATAATACTGGCGATCCCCAATTAACCAATATTCCTGAAGATGTGAGTAATACCTCTAATCCTGGCAATACAATTGAAGAAATAATTGGTAGAACAATTACGGATGCTGACGGCCCCTTACAAGGAATTGCAATTACAGCGCTAGATAATAATAATGCGAATGGTTTTTGGCAATATTCTACTGATGATGGCGTCAATTGGACGGATATTGGTCCCGTAAGCGATAATGCTGCATTGCTTCTTAAAGCTGATACGCATACTTCTATGCGCTTTGTGCCAAATCTTAATTATAATGGACCAGCTAATTTTTCCTACCGTGCTTGGGATCAAAGTGATGGAAATCCTAATGGTGCAGAAGGTGTTGATACTTCTCCTAATAATGACAAAAGAATTGCAGCAGCTTTTGTCAATAATTTTGTCTTCTCTACTAATAACGAAACAAGCGCTTTTAGTACTAATGTTGATACCGCACAAATTGACGTTATACCTGTTAATGACGGGCCTGTCATTACAGTACCGCTCACGCAAATTGCGAGTGAAGATACAGATCTAATTCTTCCTGGTATTTCTGTAGCAGATATTGATTTAGCTGAAACGCCTGATGGAAAACTTAAAATGAACCTATCTGTTGAACATGGAATTTTAAGTTTAATACAAGTTGGTGATGCTGTACTTAGCAATAATGGAAGTAAATCAGTCAGCATTAACGGCAATGCTACAGATGTCAATGCAATTCTTGCCTCCCTTATTTATAGAGGAGACCTAAATTTCAATGGATTTGATCTTCTAACAGTCAAAGTTGATGATCAAGGTAATACAGGATCAGGTGGCACTAAATTTGATCTTAAAACTGTCGATATTAATGTGCTATCTATCGAAGATTCACCGGAAGTTACAGCGCCTGCCAATGCACAAACGAATGAGGATACAAATGTTTCCTTAATAGGCATTAGCGTCAATGATGCTGATGATGAGAACCTTGATGTTCACTTTAATAGTACCAACGGAATCTTAACCTTTATCCCTTCGGGTGCGGTAACAATCATTAACAATGGTAGTGATTTTGTAAGAATTATGGGCAGTATTGACGATATCAATGCAACCCTTTTAAATCCTGTTATTTTTTCCCCTACACCTCAATTCAATGGTCTTGCTTCTGTAGAGGTATTGGCGTTTGCTGAAAACAATGAAGGTAGTGGACATGCACAAATCCCTATTGACGTTGGGGCTGTTAATGATGCACCAGTCATTACAGTACCTGGCCCACAAAACATTAATGAAGATGCGAATTTATCTCTTCCTGGTATTTCTGTTATAGACGCAGATCTTGCAGAAACGCCAAATGGAAATCTTAAAGTAGATCTTTCTGCTTCGCATGGTACTTTAACATTAATATTATCGGGTAACGCTACACTTACTAACAATGGAAGTAAAGCAGTCAGTATTGTTGGTAGTGCTACAGATGTTAATGCAACCCTTGCTTCCCTTATTTATAAAGGAGATCCTAATTTCAACGGATCTGATGCAATAATTGCAAAAGTTGATGATCAAGGTAATACAGGATTAGGCGGCGCTAAAACAGATACTAAAACAATTGATATTCATGTTGATGCTGTTAATGATGCGCCTGCAATTACAGTGCCTGGCGCCCAAAATGTTAATGAAGATACAGATTTATCTCTTCCTGGCATTTCTGTTGCAGACGCAGATCTTGCTGAAGCGCCAAATGAAAACCTTAGAGTAGATCTTTCTGTTTCACATGGTACTGTAAATTTAATACAAGTCGGTGATACTACAATTAACAACAACGGAAGCAAAACAGTCAGTATTATCGGTAATGCTGCAGATATAAATGCAATTCTTGCCTCTCTTGTCTATAGAGGAGATCCTAATTTCAATGGATTCGATATATTAACAGTCAAAGTTGATGATCAAGGCAATGTAGGATCGGGCGGTGCTCTATCAGATGTAAAAACAATTGCCATTACGGTTAATCCAGAAATTTTACCACTTGCTACAACACCTCAACAACTTATTGAAATTGAAGATGTTCCACCTATCCCTCTCATGCCGATTGACAATATTGACTTAGTACAATCTGTTTTTAAAAATCAAACCGCACGTCCATCATTACCCTATCTTACTGATGAAAACTTTGACGCATATGAAACACCAGAACCTTCATTATATTCTCCGCCTATTTTAACGGATTCTTTAAAGACTAAAAACAGTTTCGAATATGCTGAATTAGGACAATTTTATGGTTTTCCAAATTCAAGATTAACCGAAATCTTAAATGACGTTCAAGATTATAGAGATGATGGAGATTTAAACACCAGAAATCTTTTGGATGAGTTTGATGAAGATGACAAACAGCCTACCGATGTTATGGATAAAATTAAATCAATGCATCGATCTTTTGAACAGGAAGTATTAAAGGTTCTTAATGATACTTTTATGGATAGCTAGTTTATAAAATGAAGCAGAAATAAAACACTTGATATTTTCAATTGTTTTATTTCTGCATTAAGGCTTATTTACCAATAACTGAAATTCGTTCTCGTTGTCCCGATCCAAAAAATTCTGGTCGATACATGCTTTCCATATAAGGAGCTGGTAGGATAAAGGTTCCTTTAAAGCTTGCGCGCACTAAATAGCAAAGCGTAAATTGTTTTTGATTACGTTCAGTTTTGAAGCTTGCAACATAACGATCATCTCGCCCTTCTACCATCAAAGGTGTTACAACATTTGAAAGCCAAGGATAATTGTTGAGATTTTTGTGAAGATGGGCGTTATCAATTTCAAATCCTGCCGGCAATAAATCAGCAATCACAATATGTTCTTCGATTGGTTTTGCGATTTCCCCCTTCAAGACAACAACATAAAGCTCACCTTGATTAAAGTGTGCATCCGTTATTTTTGTGCCATCGATTTTGCAAATGTCTCGATTAATAATAAAGCCTTTATCTGTAATAACTTTATCATAGATACCATTTTCCTGAATTTTTCCTTCAGCGACCAACGTCACAAAAAGAGGCGCCTCGCCTTTATTTTCAATGGACATGCCTTGTGTTAATTGGGCCAGATTGACATCAAAAGATAAAGCTTCTTTGCCATCGTAAGACGCTTGATTAAATACAAAATGATGATCTTTATTTGCTTTTTGAAGATTCATGGAAGCGCGTAAAACCCAAGCCATTTCTTGTGTCGAAAGATAATTTTTAGCCGCCAACATGCCAGCAAGTTCAACTGATTTTTCAATCAGTTGTGGGTAGCCTTCAGTGGATTCAAGTACAAAAGACAATGTTAATGCAAGATCACGTATCGCACTACCATAGATTTGATAATCACTTGGTTTTGCTAAAAATGATTTGTTAAACCAAGCAAAAGCTTCATTTTTATCACCTAAATAAGCGTAAGTAGCACCAACAAAAGCAGATGCAATCATTGATTTTGAAAGCGTTTTTTTATTATTATCAGCAAAATAACGAATCTGGCTTAATGCATTTTTCTGTGCTTTGGCTAAAACAAAATGCGCATAAGCTTGTTCTTGTAACAGAATAAAACGTCTGTCTTTTTGGTAGTCATTAACATTTGTTTCGAGTATTGATCTTAAATATTTATGCCCTTGTGTTAGAATGGATTCTGATATTTGAATACCTGAAGCTTTAAGACCTAGCATCAAATCTAATGTATAGACCGTTAAAAATGAATCAGATGCATAATAATCTGGCCAGATCACAAAACCGCCTTCAAGGTTTTGAAGTGCATAAAGACGTGCTAATCTTTCATGGATTTTATCTTTATTTTCTTCAGCATGTTGCATATATCCATAAATACTACTCGCTGTTTGCTCAAGACACGCATAAGGATATTTCTGTAAATCTTGTGTGAGTTTTAAAGTACCAAAATTTGGAATCGCACCAATTTCAAGCTTTAAATTTGAAGAAGTCGGATCGAATCCATTAAGCAATGTTCCATCAATGGCAATCGGTTGATTCGGTTGAATAACTTTAAAATCACGTTTGATGTGGTCCATTAAAGGGGAGCGTATACTTAATTGCCAATGATTGATGCGCTCATACTTTTCAGGTCCATTTAAATTAACAGTAAAGTTAACAACGTTATCAGCACTTGCATTCGCTTTTAAATCCAGCAATTGTATTTTCTTTTCGTTCTTTGCTAAATTAAAGGCAAATGCATGAGGGTTCACAGAGATTGAACCTTCGGGTTGAATATTAATATGATAGATGCCAATAGGTCCTTCAATGTTATGGATCATAAAGGGTGTCGAAATCGCATCATGGGGCGCCAAAAAGCGCGGCAATGCAAAATCATGTACTACTTCATCGCGAACATGAATTTGTTTTTCAGCATGCGTTAATTGATCATCTGACCACAAAACAGCCATTAAGCGCATTTGACCTTCAAATTCAGGAATATCAAAGCTAACTTCCGTTTCGCCCGTTTCATCAAGGGGCAAAATACCTGTAAACAGACTAATGGTTTTGAAGCTTCGCCCTGGTAAAATAGATAAAAATCTCCCAAACATGCCATCCCCACCCACAAGTCCGTCATTTAAAACGGCGCCAAAAGGATTAATTAATTTTCCATAAGAATCAAAAATTTTATACCCAAGATTCAATTGACTGGAAAAATATTTGAGTGGATCTGGTGATTTATAATTGGTTAAATTCAAAACAGCTTCATCCACAAGCGCAACAGTTGCAAAAGCATTTTTCAATTGTGGGTCATATTTAAGCTTTGTTGTAAAAGTTGCATGAGGCCTTACAATTTCTTGACTCATATCAAAACTTAGAGCAGTTGATTTTAAATTTTTACTTAAATTAACCCATGAAACACCCATCGCGCGCGCAGGCATTTGTTGGGCACTTGCGTCAATAGGGCGTAAAGCAGTTGCAATTAGGTAAAACCCAGGACCCTTGCACAAAGATTCATCAAGCGTAATTTGATAAGCAAGTCCATTTTCGTTGAGTTCGCCTTGAAATAAAGGCGCTATTTCTTGGCCCACAGCCAAAATCATTATTTGACCTTTAAAAGGCGATTTGATGCTTGCTGTAAGAATATCGCCTTTAGCGTAAGCTTGTTGATCGAGTTGTAAATCAAGTAAATCAGGACGATCAGGATGATCACTGTTATAAGACCAACCACTTGAAAATCTGAATGATGATCCAATACCTGTTTCAGGATCCGTAACCTCAACACGATAACGGCCATATTTAATATCTAAAGAAAGTATGCTTGCTTTATCATCAAATGTTTCAAGGCTGCCGCGTGTGATTACTTTATCTCGAATAGAATTTTCGTAATTGACATTATTAGACGATCTATACCATGTAAAATCGTGTGTTTCTTCGTAAAGTGTATAGGTTAATTGAGGTTTCGCAACCAAAGTAGCGGCAGGATTAATGGCAATAATGTCGAAATTTGCTTTTGCACCCTCAGCTACTTTTTCTTTAAAAGCAGGCTTAATACCAATATAAAATGGCTTATGATGAATAATCGATTGCGTTGTTTTAGAAGCTGGTCTGCCCCCTTGTTCAAATACATTGATTTTGGCTTCAAGTAATAAAGGTGCATTTAAATCAGGTTGCGTTGTTATTTCTTGAGCAAGCAACATCTGTCCTTTATCATCGGTTTTGCCTTCTGTTAAAGGTAAACGAATTGGGTTGAAAGAATCTTCCTCAAAACCAAAAAAGACATTTTTCCATTCTTTAAAGGGTGTTTCGGCTTTTTTAAGCTCGACTTCACCATTGACCATCAAATCATTACCAGGTGCACCGTAATAATAATTAACGTCTATTTGTGTTTCAAATTTTTCAGTAATCTGCATAATTTCATGTAAATTGTGTAATCGAACATCAATTTTAGGCGGTACGAAATCATTCACGTCAAAAGATGATTCTGCGATAGGCGTGCCCTTTGGATCTTGGTAAATCGCTGCTTTCCAAAGACCTTGAGGGGAAGAAGGCGGCAAAGTATAATCCCACGCATAACTACCCGCACCCTGATCATCGCTTAGTGCATAATAGGCTTCTTGCATATTGGGTTTCGTAAGTTTGAGCGTTATTTTTTCATTTAGAATGGGTTTCTGATTTAAATCACGAAGCAACCCAACAAAATGAACGTCTTCCCCAGGACGGTAAATACCGCGCTCAGCATAAAGATAACCATCCATATGATGTTTATGGTCACGTCCCTGAACACCACGATCTTTAAAATCAAAACCTACAGACGAAAATTTTAAAAATGCAAAATCTTTAGCATCTTTTTCAGCAAAAATAAGCTCAGGGCGATTGCCATCTAATCCTTGCGTTAACGATTTTACAAAAAATCCATGACCTTTTTCATCTGTCGTTGTTGTGCCTAAAATTTTATTGCTTTTAGAAACAAGCTGTAATTTAACGCCAGTCAGAGGCATAGAATTTTCCAACGAATGCGCAAAAACATGGGCACCATCAGGACCATCATAGGTTGAAATGCCAATGTCGCTGACCAAAAACCATTGTCCTGAAAAATCACTTTCATAATTCGAATAATTAAGCTCTTTTAGTCTTGCGCCTAACACATAAATTCCTGGATCCAATTGTTTTTGAATAAGTTTGTTAAGCGGGATACCATGCGTTAAAGTATCATTTAAAGGACCATCCGTATTAAGTTTGCCATTCCATATTTTCTCAGCATTGTTTTCCCCTATTTGTTTTACGGTCCATGTCGTTAAATTATTTAAAAACTCATATGGATTAACAGCTAAAAGCCCTCGTTCAGGTACATGATAAAGCTCTAAAAAGGCTTCCTTCGCATTTATAGTATTAAGTGGCAATATCTGGGGTCCAGAAGAAGGTAAAATATATCCTTTTTCACGAAAACTTAAACGTGGTTTACGATGGTCAATATAAATCGCAAACTTTTGTTCTTTTTCAAGAACTAATTTGTTTACACTTTGAATACCTGGCTTTAAAATTACATTGTAATCCTTACCATAGATAAATCCATCGATGCACAAATTACTTTGTCGTCCGCTTACACGAAAATCTTGGAGCGCAGGCTCAACGCTCACGAATTGTCCATAATCAATGCCACGATTTTTAGGCAGTGGATGTGTCAATTTAAAGCATGCTGAAGCAACGCCCTGGTTATCAGGTTTGTCAATTTCATAAGCCGCAAATTTAGGCGGATAATTCATTATTAAAGCCTCAATTTTAGCTTTAATTTCTTGTTCTGAAGCAATTTGTACGGCTTGTTGTTTAAGTGTTTCATCACTTTCAGGTAAATCGCCTGATATCCATAAAATAATCGCTTCTTCAAGGGGTATTGTTGCAAGTTTATTGGTTAAAAAAGCAATTTTTTTTACTTTATTTGTTTTGTCAGAAGCATATTCTTTTTCTTGTTGAACAAAAGTATAGAGATATAAAAACCAATTATGATAATTTTTAGGATTTTGAGCAATTATTTTTTCTAAATTACTGATTGCGCTATAATAATCTTTGTTTTGAATCGATCCACGCGTTTCTGATTTCAATTTTAAAAGCTGATTTTCAGAGAGATTTGCTTGTTTTTTTTTAAGGAGTTCATTAAAGTATTCTTCCGCAGTCATTTCAAAGGGTTTGACGGCAGGTTTATTTTTTTGCGCTATTTCAATAAGCGCGGGTTGCACTTCTTCAGTTTCACATAAGCCTTCGAAACTTAGAAAAGTAGCGATAAAGAAGACGAATAAAAATGTTGCGCGCATGGGGGCCCCTTAAAAGAATTTGCTTCTCAGATCGTAGCTTAAGCATCTTTCCAAGTCAAAAGGAAAACCATAACTATGTCACCACGTCAAAAACTAACATTATTATTCAATGAATTATTTAAATCTGTTGGTTCTGCGCCAAGTTTTGGAGATGTTAAATTATCAGATCGACCTGATCTTGCTGATTTTCAATGCAATGGTGCCATGCAGGCGTCTAAGGCTCAAAAACAAAATCCACGGATTCTGGCTGAATCTATTAAAGAACTCGCTGAAAAAACAACGCAAGATTATGATTTTTCACTAGCAGGTCCTGGATTTATTAATATTAGTTTAAAAGATGCGCTCATTTTAAAATACGTTAATGCATTGTCCCAAGATCCTCAATTAGGCTTTGAAAAACCTCTCAAGTCAGAAAAAATAATTATTGATTATGGTGGACAAAATATTGCCAAACCCATGCATGTTGGTCATTTAAGATCGAGTGTTATAGGGCAATCCTTAAAATATTTATTACGCTTTATGGGGCATGACGTTTTAGGTGATATCCATATGGGTGATTGGGGCACACAGATGGGGATGTTGATCATCGCCATCGCCGAAAAATGGCCAGATTTACCTTATTTTGATTCTAATTTTCAAGGGGATTATCCCAAAACATCGCCTGTGACATTGCAAGATTTAGATGTTATTTATCCTGATATTTCAGGACGTTGTAAAGAAGATAAAAATCTTGCTGAAAAAGCACGTTTGGCCACTTTTGAATTACAATCAAATAGACGTGGTTATAAAGCTTTATGGCAGCATTTCGTCGATATTTCAGTGGCTGACATCAAAGTTGATTTAGATATCTTGGGTGTTAATTTCGAGCAATGGTTCGGGGAAAGCCGTTACCAACAAATGGCTGAAGCTCTTATCCAAGATTTAGAATCAAATAAAATCGCTTATATAAGCGATGGTGCTTTGATTATTGATGTTGCCAAAGAAAATGATAAAACAGAAATCCCGCCTTTATTGTTGCGCAAAAAAGATGGCGGCCTTATTTATGCATCAACCGATCTTGCCTGCATTCAAGAGCGTATCGATGTTTTTAAAGCTGATCGTATATTATATGTCGTTGATCAGCGTCAAGCCTTACATTTTGAACAAGTATTCAGAGCGGCAAACAGTTCAGGTCTATTGAAAGAATCAAGTTGTAAACATTTAGGCTTTGGAACAGTCAATGGCCCTGATGGCAAACCCTTTAAAACGAGGGTTGGTGGCGCCATGAAATTAAAAGATTTGATCCAAACACTGATTCAAGAAGCCAAAAACAGATTACATGAAGAGGGCATTGCAGAAAATTTACCCGAAGACGAATTTAACGATATTGCGCAAAAAGTTGCGATGGCAACGCTTAAATTTGGTGATTTACAACATGATCGCGTTCACGATTATATTTTTGATGTTGCTAAATTTTCACGTTTTGAAGGCAAAACAGGCCCCTATCTTTTATATGCCGCCGTTCGTATTAAATCTTTGTTAAAGCAAGCAGAAAGTAAAGACTTTGTATCCTCGCCTTTGAAAGATATTAATCCATCAACGCGTGCGCTTTCATTGTTATTACTTCAATTTCCAGATTCTATCGAACATGCAGCAGATCGTTATTTACCGAGTGTTTTATGTGAGTATGCATATCAATTGGCCAAAGAATTTAGTCGTTTTTATACCAATTGTCATATTTTGAGTGAGGAAAATAGTGATATTCGTGGTGGATATTTAATGTTAACGCATTTGACGCTTAAAGTTCTTGAAACAACATTAAGTATATTAGGCATAGAAGCCCCTGAAAGGATGTAACATGTTAGAAGTCGGTCAAAAAGCCCCTGATTTTAAAGTCTTAAATGATGAAAATAAAGAAGTTTCGTTATCTGATTTTTTAGGCCAAAAAATTGTACTTTATTTTTACCCTAAGGATGACACATCTGGTTGTACCAAAGAAGCGTGTAATTTTAGAGATCAATTACCTGCTTTTCAAAATTTAAAAGCTGTCATTTTAGGTGTTTCAAAAGATAATGTTGCGTCGCATCAAAAATTTAAAGCTAAATATGATTTGCCTTTTATGCTTCTTGCAGACGAAAAACTTGAATTCTGTCAAGCGTATGGGGTTTGGGTGGATAAATCCATGTACGGTAAAACATATAAAGGGATAGAACGTTCGACTTTTTTGATTAATGAAAAAGGAATTATTGCCCATATCTGGCGAAAAGTTAAAGTTGAGGGGCATGATCAGGATGTGTTGAAAATTATTGGTATGTAAAATTGCCAAATATTTTTTACTATAATTTAAAACCCAAAATTTTTATAAATAGATTTATTAAAATAATGAATCAGTTTTTGTGTTGAAAAAAGATTCATTTTTTCTTTCAAATCATAAATTTGTGATTCAATTGTGCGCGGCGATTTTTCAAGAAAATTACTAATTTCTTTAGTCGTTAATCCTTCTGACAGAAGCTTCATTGTTTGTAATTCTTTTTGTGTACAATTGA
>JAUYSY010000118.1 GCA_030696155.1 Alphaproteobacteria bacterium
AATAAAAAAATTAAATCAATATTAGAAGAATATATAACAATTCCAGGTGATTATATTTATGTTTATGAAAATGATGCTAAAAGAAGATTGTTAGAGGTTAGGCTCGATAAATATAGTAAATATTATATAAATCCAAAATGGACAATAGACGGAAATATTGAATTTTCAATTGATACGGAAGCAGATAATTTATTTTTATATAAATTGCATTCACATTATTTTGATTCTGAGCATAAACTTTTTACAGAAGAAGAAATTAAAGATGAAATTGATCAGTTAAAAGCATCTGGAAAATTTAAAAATAATTATAGTTCCTTTAAATGGAATTATAATGATTCATACAAATATATTTCAAATGTGTTTAAAAAACATGAAAATCTTGATTTTGTAAAAGCGCAAGAACTTTTTCAAGACCTTTATGATAAAAATAATCCGGAAGGTTTAATAGATCAAAATCCAAATATTTTAAATGAAGAACCTAAAATTCCTTTAATTACACATCATATTTGGCTAACAAATCCTGATAATCCAAAAAATATGGATGAGGATTATGTTAAATGGATGGAAAATTCAATAAAGCTCAATCCTGTTAAAGATGGGTGGCAGCATTATTTGTGGATTCAAGATAAAAAATTATTACCTGATCTTGTGAAAAGGGTTGCGCGTAATAAGTCGATTGTCATAAAAGAACTCACCGAAGATATTCTTTCTCAAATGGTCAATAGAGCAGAATTTGAAGATGCTCTCTATGTAAAGCATAAATTTGGACAAGCATCAGATATTTTGCGTGTTGAATTGCTGAATATTTATGGCGGCGCTTATATGGATACAGATTATGAGGCTTTGCAATCTTTTAAAGGTCTTTTGACAATGTATAATTTTATTGCGTCACAAGAGCCAATGTCACATTTTTTATGTAATGCTTTTATGGCGGCAAGCCCCAATCATCCAGTGCTCAAAAAAATGATTGAGCTTATTAAACGCAATTATAATCAAGATACACGCCCATATTATATGAAACGCAAAGATAGTAATAATCAAATAATGTTTGATGAAAAAGGAAACTTATCTGAAAACACCTGGACAACTATTCTTGTGACAGGTCCTTCAATGGTCACAATTGCCATTGCGAGTGCCATTGGACAAGAAGGAATGATGGATATTATTTTACCGCCTGATTTAATTTATCCTGTTAAACGTGATCTTTATGGACCTCAAGGTTTTAACAAAATTTTGGGTGAGCTTGAATCTTCTAAACCAACAGCTTTTGGGGTGCATTATTGGCTGGGGTCATGGAGCAAAGGAGTTTCAAAAGGTTGATAATTTGATTCTGGCTTGAAGGGAAAGTTATGAATATTAAAATAGTCTTTTTGGTGATCATTGTTTTGTATAGAGCCTTTCCTTTGTTGGCTGAAACGGGATTATATGATTTTCAGGCGGATCTTCGTGGATATATTCAAAAAATTAATACACAAAATGGTTTTTTAATCCAGAATAATACCAATGAAGATGTTTATGTGATTGTAAAAACAAGAAAAATAAAAGATAAAATAATCAAATCAACAAAAGAAGAATATATATTAATTCCTAAGAATTATATTCATGTTTATGAAAATGATGCTAGAAGATTTGTATTAGATGTAGGTTTTAGAAAAAATATCAAATATTACATTAATCCAAAATGGACAATTGATGGGAATATAGAATTTACAATTGATGAAAGATTGGATAATTTATTTTTATATAAATTTTATCCTTATTCTTTTGATTCTTCTTATAAATTATTTTCAGAAAAAGAAATTGAGAATGAAATTAATCATTTAAAAAATGTAGAAAAATTTAAAAATAATTTTAGTTCTTTTAAGTGGAAATATAATGATTTGTATAAATTTACTTATGATGTTTTTGAAAAATATGAACAACTTAATTTTTCAGATTTTCAAGATCGTTTGCAAGCTATTTATGATGAAAATGCGCCTGAAAAATTAATAGATAGAAATCCAACTATTTTAAATGAATCACCTAGAATCCCTTTGATAACGCATCATATTTGGCTCACAAATCCTGACAATCCTCGGAATATGGAGGAAGATTACATTAGGTGGATGGAGAATTCGATAAAGCTTAATCCTGTTAAAGATGGATGGCAGCATTATTTATGGATACAAGATAAAAAATTATTACCAGATCTTGTTAAAAGGCTCGCCAAAAATAATTCAATTACTATAAAAGAGCTTACAGAAGATGTTTTGTCGCAAATAGACAATAGAATAGAATTCGAAAATGCCCTTTATGTTAAACATAAATTTGGTATGGCGTCGGATATTTTGCGTGTTGAATTACTTAACATTTTTGGTGGTTTTTATATGGATACGGATTATGAGGCGCTGCAATCTCTCAAAGGGCTTGCCAAAATGTATCATTTTATTGCAGCACAAGAACCTATGTCGCATTTTGTTAACAATGCTTTCTTGGCGGCGAGTCCTAATCATCCAGTGCTTAAAAAAATGATTGAACTTATTAAAAGAAATTATAATCAAGAAACGCGGCCTGATTATATGAAGATTAAAAAAGATGAAAATAGAAAATTATCTGAAAGTATATGGGCAACTATTCTTGTGACAGGCCCTTTTATGACAACGCTTGCTATAGCGAATGCCATAGGACAAGAAAATATGGTTGATATTATTTTGCCGCCCGACCTAATTTATCCAGTTAAGCAGGGTCTTCAAGGGCCTCAGGATTTTGATAAGGTTTTAGGTGAAAATGAAGAAGCGCCACTTGCGGCTTTTGGTGCTCATTATTGGCGTAAATCTTGGGTAGGAGCTGAATTTGAACAAAATGAGATTATTCAAGAAGATAATCATTATTATTAAAAATAGTTGTAATTATTTTGTACGTTCTTTAATTAACAAACAATACAACAAGTATATAAAATTATTATTTGTTGACATTTTAATATTAATAATTTATATTATTGCGTAGATTTTTAGTCTTTTTTGTTATTTATTCATACAAGGTATTCATTTGATGGTCTTTTTTAGAAAAGCAGTTGCTGGTTTTGTTACTTTTGCATATTTATTTTCAATAACAATTGATATTTTTGCTGTAAATTTAAATGATGATAATTTCGATGAAATAATAGAAAAAGGATTGAATGAAGAATTAGATTTTGATCACACTAATTTTTTAGAAAACATTCATTTAGAATTAGATTTAAATCTTAATCTTAATATATCAACACAAAATAACGAAGAACATGATGATCATTTATTGAATGATGAGCTTATATATAGTGATCATGATAATTTTTATGATTTTTTTATAGATATTTTAAATAATGATAATGATATTGATCAACAGAATAATGTTAATGAATATGATAGTTTTGAAATTGATTCTGTATTTTCTTTAACGGAAAAAGAATTGAATTTTTGTAATACAGAATATGTTGATTTAATTAACTTTGGAGATCAAAAACATATAAACAAACATATTTTTGAATATCTTAATTTTATATTGCCTATAACATTTGATTCATATTTATTGGTTAAAAAAGCATTGTTTTATTTAGAGCAACATGCGCCTTATTTGTGGTTAGACCTTAAAAATTTTGCGGAACAATTTGATTCTGAAAATATTATTGATCATATGTATTTTTTGAATACATTATATTTAAAAATTTTGCCTCAAATGGCATTGAAAGAAAGGAAAGATGTTGAGATTGTTATGGGGAATCTTCAAGGCATTTCACCAATTGCTTATGCTTTATTGGTTAATATTTCCAAATATCCACAATCAATAAATAATAATACAGAGGAAGTGCTTAAAGAAAGTTATCCAACTTTTTATGAGCATTATCTGCAGAGCCAGTTTAATGAGAAATCAGTTCAATCTAAGGTAAAAGATCGCTCGGTTTTGGGAAAACGCCGCCCATTAAATCAAGAAGATCAGCCAGTTTTGAAAAAGAAACGTATATTAAAAGAAGATGCTAAAAATTTAAAAGAAGAAATTTTAATTTTTATAAAAGATAAATCAATATTGGAAGATTTAGAAGATCAAGAAAATTTTATTGAAGAATTAATGATAACCTTAAATTATACGAAATATGCAGGATTACGTTCTATGCTTATTGCATTATATGAAAATGAAGTATTAGATCAAAACATAAAGGATAAATTAAAAAAACTTAGTAATGCAGCTAAAAGAATGTACAATAAAAAAGGTATAGATAATAATTATAATAAATTAGATCCGCAAAAGGTGATAGAAGCTGTTCGTATAATTTTGTCAACATCTGTGATAGATACGGCGTTAGACTTAGAAAATGTGGTTAAAAAATTAAAAATAGATTTAAATTATGAAAATACGTACAGTGCTTTTCGTACTGTGCTTGTTAATGTATCTCAAAAAGAAGAATTATCAGAAGAAGAAAAGGATATACTAAGAAGGCTTAGTAATGCAGCTGTTAGAATTTACAACAGACAAATAATAGTTAATCAATTGACATCTAATCAGCAAAAGACGTTAGAAGTTATTCGTATGGTTTTGTCAGCTTCTATTACAGATACAGAGGCAGATTGGGAAAATGCTGTTGAAAAATTAAAAACGGATTTAGAGCATAAAGTTACTTATAAGGTTACTTATGCTGTTTTAAATATGATGTTTGGTAGATTATCGCAAAAAAATGGATTGTCTGATGGTGAAAAAGATAAAATAAGAAAACTCGGCGATGCGATTAAAAGGCTTTGTGAGAAACAAAAATCTCAATTAAATCTTCTTAAGAATAAACCTGTATCTATTTCAATGGTTGAAGATGTTACACCAATACGGGCTGTAAAAAAACGTAATAGAAAAGATTCAGATATTGTTTTAAATAAAAATGGGTCTAAAGCGCAGAAAAAAACATCGGATAAAGTTCTTGATAAGGATGTTGGATCAACTTTAGTGAATAATAATGAAAATGCTAAAAATTTAAAAGAAGAAATTTTGAATGTTATAAAAGATAAAGTGATGTCAGGTGACTTTAAAGATCAAGAAAACTTTGTTCAAGAATTAATGACGACATTAAATTATACGAAATGTGCGGGATTACGTTCTATATTTGTTGCATTGTATAAAGAAGAAGCGGTAAATCAAAATATAAAGGATAAATTAAAAATACTGAGTAATGCAGCTGAGAGGATTTATAGAAAACAAAGAATGGCTAATAAATTGACATCTGCTCAGCAAAAGATGTTAGAGGTTATCCGCACATTTTTATTAGCACCAATGACAGATGCAGAGATAGATTGGGAAAGCTTGGTTGAAAAGTT
>JAUYSY010000125.1 GCA_030696155.1 Alphaproteobacteria bacterium
TCAACATATAAGGAATATTAAATTTTTCGGTTATTACAGATCCTAAAAGATCAGGTGCTTTGTGATAATGATGATAGGTCACCCATAAAATGGGTTTTTCAAATTTTAATAAAGCTTCAATACGTGCAATCTCTTCTTGCGCTTTTTCAATAATTTTTGCCTGAATATTTGCCAAGCCTTTTGACTCACAAGACGAAAATGTGCTGGGTATTAAAACCTTATAACCAATTCTTTCAAAAAGCTTAACAAAAGATGCTGCAATAATTTTATCGCCAGAAACGTGATTCTTATGTTGATTGCTAAGCGGCGCGTAAAAAAGAATTGTGCTTGAACAATGCGTCAAGTTTTTCAACCCCTTTTTTCAAGTCAAATTCTGTTTTTAATTTTTTTTGCGCTTTTGTTGCAAGCTCATGTCTTAATGCAGGATTCATCACCAAATGTTCAATCGAAAACATCAATGCTTGCGAATCGTCAGACGGCACCATTAAGCCATTTTTTTCGTGCGTGATAAGCTCTGCAATGCCGCCAACAAAAGTACTGATAACTGAAACACCATGGCTCATCGCCTCCATCAACACATTAGGAATCCCATCACGGTCCCCCGATTCAGTCACTTTTGCCGGCAATATAAAAATATCGCCATTATCATATAGATTTTTGACTTCATATGCAGAAAGAGGTCCTAAAAAATCAACATGTTCAGCAATACCCAATTCTTGTGCTAAAGACTTTAATCGACGTTTTTCTTCACCCCCGCCGCCTAAAGATAAATGCCAATGAATACGCTTAGGAAGCATCGACAATGCATTTAACAATACATCAAAACCCTTTTTAGGGACCAGCCTACCCAACGCAATCAATCGAATTTTTTTATCAACACTCGATCCATCATGATCATTAAGCACGGGCGGCTTTATCGGAAATCTTTTAAAATCAAGCCCATGATGCACAAGTTGAATTTTTTCTGGATAATCCGTTATATTACGCAAATATTCTGCAGCTTCATGATGACAAGATGCAACCCAAGTCGCCGCTTTTATTTTACGTTCCAAATCCCAAGTTTCTGATTCCCAAATATCTTTTGCATGCGCTGAAATTGTTAGCGTTTTGCCAGATAGCAAATGCGCATAATAAGCAACACTTGTGGGGGCATGAATAAAATGTCCATGAATATGATCAACGTCTTTAGGACATTCATTCAAAAAAACAAGCGCTTGAAAAAATCTTTTCAACGGCTTCATCGATTTCTGACGTTTCATATCCTGCCAAATTAATGGCAATAAATTTGGATAATTTAATTTTTTTTGATAAAAACGAATGGCTTGTATAAGTCTAATCGGCTCTAAAACTGGATGTTCAAGAAGATACGTAATAGGCGCTTCAACCCAGCTATGAAAATGATGTTTTTTACGATCCTTGGGCTGCTTTAATGCAAAAAGATGAATCTGATACCCTTTTTGTTCGAGTGCATAAATTTCTTGTGCGATAAAAGTTTCGGAAAGACGTGGATATCCTTTTAATATATAAGCAATATTTATTTTTTTCACCTTATCTCCCTCCACTTTTTTACTTACGTATTATTTATTATATTTAAAATGAATTATCCTACGCTTAAATTCATCATTATATATGCATATTCCCGTATTCATGTATCTTAAAGCACACATCGTCACAACTCTAAAGACACAGGATCAGTTGATAAGCTATAGAATTAATTTGAAAGTGCTTTTTTACTCTCATGAAAAAAATCTTTCAACCTTAAAACGAGCTCTTCCATAGCCTGTTGTGGCCCAATCGTAATGCGTAAACAAGATCCTGATAATCCTGGAAGATTTAATGCGCGCGTTAATATATGACGATCCAGCAAATATTCTTGTAAATCTTGTGCTGTAACACCCGAATTTTCTTTAAAAAGCAACAAACTAAAATTCGTATAAGTTTTTTGATATTCTAGCCCAAGTTGATCCAATTCTTTTTCAAACCAATTGCGCCAATATAAATTATGCGCAACGCATTTTTGCACAAACATCTGATCAGCAAGTACTGCAATTGATACTTCTTGTGCAACAGAATTCACATGAAAAGCAAGCCTGATACGATTGATCACAGCAATAATATCAGTTGAAGCATAAGCCCAACCAACGCGCAAAGCGGCGAGTCCGTAAATTTTTGATAATGTACGCGTCATCACAACATTAGGATATTGATCCACCAAAGAAGAACCCGCCCCATACTCACCCTCAACCATATATTCAGCATAGGCCGAATCAATAATAATCAAAACGTTAGAAGGAACAGATTCACATAAACGCTTCAATTCAACTAAAGGCACAAAAGTACCTGTAGGATTGTTGGGATTGGCAATACAAATAATACGCGTTTTAGGGGTAATATTTTCTAAAATTGCATCAATCTGTGTTGTCAGATTATTTTCTTTGGCAAGGACAGCTTTTGCCCCTTGTGCTTTTGCTAATATAGGAAACAAAAAAAAGCCATTTTCAGAAAGAATGACTTCCTCATCAATCCCAACATAGGCCCTAAACAATAAAGACAAAATTTCATCTGAACCATTCCCTAACAGAATGTTTTCAGACGATAAATGATGAAGATCGGCAATTGCTTTTTTAAGTGCTACAGCACCTTGATCCGGATAACGATTAAGTCGCGTATAGGCTTTTTGATAGGCGCTTAAAGTGTGTTGTGATGGTCCCAATAAATTTTCATTGCTCGCCAGACCCCAAATTTTAGAATCCTCAGGTAAAAAACCACCTGCTTTATAAGGTGCAATATCTAAAATACCTGGATTGGGGATCAATTTTAACATCTTTACAGCTCTCTATTCGCTGGCCTATAACACCAAAGCAATTTTTTTATACAAAGTTTTCTAATTGTATACTAAATTTTTAAAAATTATAAGTAGGTTGGCCCATTTTTTTCTTGATTTTACCTAGCATATATGGGACCTTCTTGGGAAACGTAACTACCCACCCTCCTCTAGACTAACAACCAAGCATATGTGGCAAAGTCTAGAAAAGACGAGAACCGACACGGAATGTACTTAAGTACATGAGTACCGGAAGCGCAGACTTGACGACGAATTTGTCCATAGGGTTGGCTGTTACTTGGAAATAATAAATTTGGTGCTACATGTCTTTATCTCTTGCAGAATCACTCTCTGAACTTAACAATCCTTTGGATTGCATTGAAGAAATTTTAGCCTCCCGCGAATGGAGCTTTGAGCGTATTTCAGAAGATGAACTTCATGTAGATGTTACAGGACGTTGGTGCGATTACAGGCTTCATTTTTTATGGCGCGATGAGTTAAGCGTTCTGCATTTTACAGTCCTTTTTGACATTAAAGTCCCTAAACCCAAACGAGCCCCCCTTTATGAATTAATGGCAAAAGCCAATGAAAAACTTTGGTTTGGGCATTTTGCGTATATTCAAGAACAAGGCATTCCTTGTTACCGCCATGCTTTACCTTTCCGGGGCATGCTTAAAATGAGCAATGAACAAATTGAAGATCTCGTTGAAATAGCGCTTGATGAATGCGAACGTTTTTATCCAGCCTTCCAAATGGTTATCTTAGATAATAAAACCACCAAAGAAGCCTTTGAAGTTGCTTTATTTGAAACGCTTGGAGAAGCCTAATGCAACGCCTTCTGCTCATTGGCTGTGGCAAAATGGGCGGTGCTATTCTTAAAGGTGTTGTAGAGCAACATGCGGATTTTCATATAGATATTATCGATCATCACGCAAATGCTAGTCTATTTTCTGAAAATAAAAACTTACATTTCTATACATCAATTGAGCAGGTTAAAAGTAAACCAGATTTAACGATTCTTGCTGTTAAGCCACAACATATGACTGAACTTCTTGAAAACTTACCCAAAATCGTTAAAAACTCAAAAACTTTTTTATCTATTGCCGCTGGCAAAACACTTCATTATTTTGAACAATATTTAGGTTCCCATACGCCTATTATCCGCACAATGCCCAATACACCTGCTTCCATCGGCAAAGGCATCATCGCATGTATCGCCAACAAATTTGTTTCCCCAACTATAATAGATGAAGCAAGCATTTTATTGCAATCCACAGGTGATGTTCTTTGGATAGAGGATGAATCCTTGATGGATGCAATATCTGCTGTTTCAGGATCGGGTCCCGCTTATCTTTTTTATTTTACAGAAATGCTTGAAAAGTCTGCCATTCAAAATGGATTGCCAATCGACATTGCCAAAATTCTAGCACGCAAAACAATGATTGGCGCCGCCCACTTAATGGAGCAAGATGATATTCCCCTTGAAACATTAAGACGTAACGTCACAAGCCCCAATGGTATGACCGAGGCAGGTATCAAAGTTCTTCAACATGACGATGCGCTTAACGTGTTGCTAGTAGAAACATTAAAGGCAGCGACTAAACGTTCCAAAGAACTTGGCGCGTAATTAATTTTTATGCGTAGTTTATTTTTTTATATTTATTCCATAGAACAAAAAATTATCAACCTATTGAAAAATATATAAACATAAAAATTTTCATCTCAACAAAAATAAAAAACCCAGTATTTTTTACGGGTATTTTCAATAAAACAAATGCTGTATTATAAAATTCATTCAGTTTATTATTTAATAAATATAAATTGATGCAAATTAATCAAATTTTAAAATTAACAAGGCATTAAAATGAAAAAAACATTATTAACATTTTCTATTCTACTTTCATCGACTGTTTTCAATACATTTGCCGTTGGTGGTGATAATATAATTGAAATCGACTCTTTATCCATAGAACAACTTCAAGCTATCACAAACGATGTATCAAAATCTGAATACGAACGATTGGATGCTTGCAAAAAGCTGTTAAACCTTTCTGGAGATGCAATAGAAGAGACTCTATTTGTATCTTTAAATAATACAATTAAAAATCTTACTAAACATACACAAGATAAAAATATTAAATCTGAAGCTCTTCATATATTTCATAGTGTAATTGAGCCTAGACTTTTAGAGATTGCACAAAATCCGAATAATGAAACCGACCAATTAGGTGCGCTTGCAGAATTCTGGGCTAACCCAGAAATAAGCACTTCATATCGTGATTTATTAAGCCCTATATTGTTAGATCTTATGCAAAATGCAAAAGATGAAGATAATAAAACACTAGCTTTTGCAATTCTCTGGCATTGCAAAAAAGAAACTGATTCTTATCTTGATAAATTAATTTCCCTACGTTTAAATCTTATCGAAAATGAACTTAACGAAAATAAAAAATTGTTAAATATTAATCAACTTTGGGAGAGCACTGAAGTAAAAAATACGCATCGCATCCGATTAACCTCTAATCTTTTGGATTTAGTGCAAAATACGCAAAATGAAACGACTAAATACATAGCCATCTGCATGTTGCTCAGCGACCAAAAATCTAGAAATGAACACCTCAATGCATTAATCCATACGCTTTTAGATCTTGCTCAAAATGCAAAAGAGGAAACACCCAGATTTTATGCAATCACTGCACTGGAGAAAGAAGACCATTATATATTAATCCAAATTGAATCAATCCTAAGAGGAAATACACACCATAATACATTAATGCCTACACTTTTGGATCCTACTCAAAATACAAAAGATGAAAAGAATCCACTCATAGCAATCATTACACTGGAAAATGAAACACAAGAAAAAATTATACATTATAATGATTTAAAATTAGACATTGTTCTAAATGGTTCTGACGGAATAATTCGCGACAAAGCAATAGATTCTATATTAGCATCTAACCCAAAAATTATTACACAGCACGAATCAATATTATGCGATACCTTCAAAAAAAGACTTACTGAAGAACCTGACAATATGAACCTGAAGCTTAAAACCTATCTGATGTTTGGGGCTCCCTTCCAAGAAGAATTTGATTGTTTTATAAAAGAACACTGGCCTATTATGAATAATTATGAAAAAAGTTTCCTTTTAAAGAACTTGATCTCTCTTTTTGGTGCTGAAAATCCCCGCGTCAAAGAATTATTATTCTTATATGCACACGAAAAAAATCATTACGATAGAGCATTAGAGGTCTATATAGATTTACTTTTAAAACTTGAAAAGCCTTTTACACACAATCCAAACGCTTTCACATTAAAAATCGAAGGAAAAAATGAAAAAATTCTTCGCTTTGCTATCAATCCAGAAATATTTGATTACTTTACAATAAAAAATCAAGAAGCTTTAGCAACCCTTGATGATATTGACTTTATCCTTGGCGCCGATAAAGATATCACTATAAAGACTATACGAAACGACTCTGATTTTAAAAGCTATTTCACAGCACCTTTTTCAGAAGAATCTATAATACTTCAAGCCATGATTAAAAAATTTAAAAAAATGGGTGAAAATGGTAAGAAAAAGCTGATCAGTTTAATGTATGATATGCATCAAAACGCACATAAAAAATACAAAGCCATTATTGATCATTATTTAATTGAATCAAAATCTCTTCGTTTCGCTAAACTGAAAAATATAACTGATTGGTTGATTCGTCTTAAAGAAAATTCTTATTTATCAGATGAAGATATAAAAACATCTTTTAATATGTCGAGAAATCAATTAATAACACTCGTTTCAGATATGCTGAAACCTAATCACATAATCCGTAGATATTTGACTGATCTTAACACAGAAAAAGCAGACCTTTTTAAAGCATTATTAGGATCTATTATAGAACTTGAAGAAAATACCAATCCTAACGATCGAAAAACATTAGGGGAAACCTTAAAATCAGCACTTAATATTTTGCTGCAACTGTCCAATTCAAAAGAATACATTAAAACATACAATGCATCATGTGGTGAACATTACATTTATCCGCAATCAACAAACTCAGAAAGTTTTACCAACACACTTAATAAACTATGTGAAGCACATCAAATTTATTTACCTGCGAATGCATTTGACGAACAATCATCTTCATTAAGTTTCGAGAATATAAAAAAGATATTCATAAAAGAATTAATTAATATTAAAGATCAAAGTATTAACGAGTTAAATGAAAAATTATTAGGAAAAAAATATTTTATAACACCTTATGCAATCGAATATATTAAAGATCTTCTAAGCCGTGCAATTGGATTACGAAATCCTCATAAAGCACCAGATTTTTGGGAGAAAGCCCTTCTGTTCGATTTAACATCAAAATCTTTGCAAGAAATTTTAGATTTATTTCATGAGGATTTCACCGTAGATAAAATCATTAATTATATTGAGATGCTTATCTCAGATAAATTCCATACTTTTGATTCTGAAACTGGCATAGACACAACTTGGAATGAGATAAGTATTATTGCAAAAGAAGAATTACGCATCAAAGGAATAGATGAATCAATCGTTGATTTGTATATGTTTTACTACAGTGAAAATGGACAATGGAGAAAAAAACTCGCCATGGCTTTGTTTTTAACAAAACTTGGTATTTTAAACGAAGTTGATGAAAACGGTAACCCTGTTGCGGATAATAACGTTATCCTCGATTAGATTTTTACACTTGTTTCCTGGATCTGACTTGACCCAATGGGTTCTGTCCGATTCAGGAAGACAATGATACTACCCTCTCACTTTTTAATATTTTTAAATCCAAATTTGCGTTATATAGTCGATAGAACTGAGATTCATACAAAAAATGATCGTGTATCAATCCAACACAATCGGCTATACTCAAAACCAAATATCTGGAGAGCCATCATGAACAACACATCTTTAGCTGAAATCTTAAAACCTATTTTTGATTTTGTAGGTGTTCATGGTTGGAATGATTCCTCTTTATATGCACTTTCTCAAACAACAGATTTAGGCCTTGCTGATTTTCACGCACTTTTTCCTAACAAAGCAGAAATTCTTAAAAAATTCGGCACAATGATCGATCAAGAAATTCTGTCACAATTTGCTGATAATACGAGCGATGATCCCCATGACGCCTTATTCGATATACTCATGACACGATTTGAGCTGATGACGCCTTATAAAAAAGGGATTCTTGCGATTTACAACGATACAATTGGTCATTTAAGCGTTGATCTTATTAAAACATTGCCCCATATCTTACAATCGCTTTCTTGGATGGGATCTTTGATCCCACAACAAAATTATGATGCTTTTAAAAAATTTCCCACGCTGAAACTTTCGTATTTATATTTTCAAACAACGCGCACCTGGCTTTGGGACGAAACCGACGAACTAAGTCTTACCATGGTTGAAATTGATGAAAGACTAAAAGAAATCGAACAATTCTCAGCACGCCCAAGTATTTTTTCATTTATTACAAATTTTTTTAAATAGATTGTTTAATAAAACATATGATATAATTAATTAAGTGAAACGAAATACAGGGAGAATATCATGAAAAAAGTTTTTATTGCTATGACGCTTTCATTTTTTGCAACTCAAGCAGCCTATAGCGCACCATTATCATCTGTACAGCCAGCACCCGTTAAAGGCGTTCAAGCGGCAAAGGATGATGCTACTTGCAAAAGTGATTGGACAATAAACTCAAAGGGCAAAGACTATGTCAAATTTGCTGTAGGCGGATTTGTAGGTGTACGCAGCTTTACAAAAGACAATTACATCAAAGCGTGCAAAGAAGGTACATTACCTGCCACTAAACCTATGTCGTAAAATATATTTTACAAAGCTGATTAGACACTCTATATCAGCTTTGTTATTATTCAAGATCACTATACGTAAATTAAACTCTTTTAGCCTTCATACGTTCTCTAAAAGCTATATAAAGAAATCCCCCAACACCAACACTCAATGCGATCGGAATAATAGAGATCCCATATGAAAATGCTTCAGCAGCATCTACATCATCCATAAAATCAATAATATATCCAATAATTGTATGAAAGAAATAGCCAAAGCTCATAATAATCATGTTGGAAATGGCTGTTGTAAGCCCCACAATTTCTTCTCGTACATAGGTTGAGGCTTTATACAAAGCAAGAATTTGATAAGCACAACATATGCCAATAAGAATAAAAACAATATTCATTATTAAAGGTGACATTTCACCTGAGAGCAATGCAATAAAACCAATAGCCATCACAAAACCCGCAACAATAAGTGTCATCATATATTGTCCTGTTTTTTCTGCGATTAAACTTAAAATTGGTCCCCCAAAGCACATCCCCATAAAAATGCGAGACGGTAATGTTGATGCTATTGCATCGTCATAAGAATATACCTCTTTCAAGAATTGCGTCCCCCAAGCATCTGCAAAACCTTCTAATGGACCAACCATTAAACCAGCAAACAATGATAAAAAAATAACTTTAGGCTGCGATAAAACTTCTTTAATATCAGATACAATACTTGCCCGAGACGTTTTTTCAATATAAGGCATGATTAAATAGGTAACAACAGCAAGCGCAACACCCATTATTGCAAATATGCCCACAACTTTTTGATATCCCATAAGCGCGCATAAATCGCTTAAAGGTCCACCTGCATAAATAGCACCAATCAAACCAATCGTGACTGAAAAACTAAGCATACGCGAAAAATGCTTCTCGGCAAAAATCATACGTATAATTTTAAACAGACAAATCGCTGCAGCTGAAGATCCAACACCCATTAAGGCACGCCCTATTAGGGGGTAAATCCAATTTTCAGCAAATAATATTGGCAAAAGACCAATAACCATAAGCAAAATACAAATAGGCATCACTCTTTTAGGTCCAAAACGATCGAGCATAATACCAATAGGCAAATGAACTAAAGCATATGTAATATAATAAATACCTGACAATTGACCAAATATTGTTGCATCAATTTGAAACTGATTCATAATATCATCATACATGATATTTGGCATTACCCTTAAAATATATTGATAGGCATAGAATATTGATGCCAAAAGCCAAACTATCCATACAATAAAACGTGATGCAGACATTTATTATCTCTTTTTTTAAATTGTTTAACTTTTTGTAGATCAAAATTAGAACGAGGCTTTTTTAGGAACATTAAAAAAATACTATAAAAATGAAAAAAAATACAAACATTAATTTACAGTTTTTTAATTAAGCCTTTTCTGCTCTGTTATTATAAAAAATAAATAGATAATGAATTATACTAAAAATTAATTTATAAATCAATAATAAGTTAACTATATTTACATTAACATAAATAATGAATTATAAAAAACATCCAAAGAACAATTATCTTAATACTATCGATTAAGCTTTTTTTAGTCTCATACGTTCTTTTAAGGCAAGCAAAACAAAACCAACAACACCTATACTCAACATAACAGGGATAATGCCAACGCCATAAACAAAGGATTTAGAAGGACCTTCATTTTCCATTAAATTAATAATAAGCCCAATAAAAGTATGAAAGACATACCCAAAACTCATAATAATCATATTAGCAACAGCTGTTGTAAGCCCTACAACGCCCTCACGTACATAAGTTGACGCTTTGTAAATAGCAATAATTTGATAGGCACAACAAATACCTACAAGAATAAAACTAAACCCAATAATTGTGGGGGTCATTTGACCTGAAATCAAAATGAAGAAACAAACGGCCATCAAAAGCCCAGCACCTATAACTGTCGCCAAATAATGACCCGTTTTTTCAGCAATCAAGCTTAATATTGGGCCCCCAAAACACATCCCAATAAAAATCATCGATGGCAAACTTGAAGAAACAACATTATCAAAGAAATACACATTCTTCAAAAATTCTGTCCCCCAAACATCTGCAAAGCCTTCTAATGGACCCACCATAAAACCAGCGAAAAGACACAAGTAAATAACACGTGGCTCAGACAAAACTTCTTTAACATCTGAAAGAATTGCAGTTTTAGGTGTTTTAGCCATTTCTGGCACAATTAAATATGTGACGATTGCAAGTGCAACACCTATAAAAGCCATAATAGTTACAACCATTTTATACCCTAAGACATCACACATATAACTTATGGGCGTACCACCATAAATGGCGCCGATAAGACCAATTGTGACTGAAAAACTAAGCATACGCGTAAAATGCTTTTCAGTAAAAGTCATACGAATGATTTTAAACAATCCAAGAATAGCGGCAGATGACCCCATACCAATAAGCGCACGTCCTAGAAGAGGATAAATCCAATTTTCAGCAAATATAATTGGTGTCAAACCAATCACCGTTAATAATGTACAAATCGGCATGACTTTTTTTGGTCCAAAACGATCAAGCATTATACCCATTGGCAAATGCATTAATGAATAGGTAATATAATACACACCTGAAAGCTGTCCAAAAATTGTCGTATCTATCTGAAATTGATTCATAATATCATTGAACATGATATTGGGCATAACGCGCAAAATATATTGATATGCATAAAATATTGAAGCGACAAGCCACACGGCCCAAACAATAAAACGTGAAGGAGACATTTCGATACCTACTCACAAAAAATATTTAATTTCCAGATGACTACACCAAAAAGACTTGGCCATATCATCACTAATAAATTTCACAAAGTAAAAGCCACCACCTTCGTAAAAAAAATGCTTACGAACGCACAAACAGTAATTAATAGTGTATTTTACGATCCATCCAACGAAAATTACATTACCATGGGTTAATGTAATTTTATTAATGACTTTCAATAAGTCTAAAAAAGCTAAGCAAAAATGTCAAATAAAAACCATTACTGATTAGATTAAAATACATAATATTTTGTACATTACTTTGACACCCGATACACATAAGAGATAAAAATGCAAGAAAATCTTATGGGCTATTTTAAAAAAATATAAAAATTCATTCAATTCACTCAAACACACTGCCCCCTTATTACAAACAATCTCAAGAAATATCTTAGATATAAACAAGCTCTCAATTTACAAAAAAGCAAGAAGGTTTTTGGCCAATCCAATAACAACGTCGGCAGCACCCGCGATTTTTGGTATAACAAAAGTGGCAACTTTTACGACCGGCTCTACAAGTCCAGCGCCCGTACCTACAAGATCACCTAAATCTGCACCCACACCAAGTGTAACTGCATCACCTTGTTTTAGATCATGATCATCAAAGGCTTTCTTAAGCATAACCTTCAATTTATCATCATCAATTTTAACACTTGGATCTTTTATAATGCCAGGCTCAACGATTTTATGTATTTCCTTAATTACAAAAGACTTATTGTCATCTGTTGGCGTAAGCTCAACGACGTTAATCGTTGTTCTGGTGACAATAACGGCTTTTCGACCTTCTTCTTGACTAGTGGCTGCTCCTGGGTGTACTTGATCCAATTTTACGCTAGAATTTTCAAGTGCATACGCAATTGGATATGTTATAAAAGCTATAACTAAAAATACATATATTTTTTTTAACATCATGTTCACCTTATTGTTTATGGCACAAGAATACCTGCGACAGCACCAACAGCCTCATCAGCAATAAGTCCTGTAACAAATCCTACACCACTGCTTACAAGACCACCTACACCCTTTTTCGCATGATCAATGAAATCAGCAACCTCATCAAAAAGACCAAGTGTTTCCGTGTCAGAGGGATTTCTTTTTGCTATTTGTTCTTGCTTAGCAATATGAGCAAGTCTTACAATTTCCTTTTTATCAACAGGTTCACCAGGTTTATTATGTGGAATAATTTTCTTACCTGTTACTTTTCGCTCCCTTGTAATTTTTCCGTCTTTATCGACGTTTGTAAAATTCACCGTTGTTTCGATGAGTGTGAATTTTTCACCCGGAAGTGATTCCGCTTGCACAAAAAAGTTAAAACCTATTACTAAAGATATTACCAACAAGGCTGTTCTTTTCATTTTTTTAACCTCTTTTTTATTTTTTCTGAATGCATGTGCGTAACTCAATTTGTTCTTTTTAAGGGTGAAAACTTTTTTGGCACTCAATAAAGAACCACGGAATTAAAATATTGCTCCAACAACACCACTAACTACACCTGATAAAGCATCACCGCCTATAGAAGTAACAGCACCTAAAATGCTTGTAATGAGGTGGCCAAAACCACCATCATTAGAAGCACCACCTAAGGTAGTTGCACCATCAGGATTTTGAGCTATTTTTGCTTGCGGATGTCTATTTATTGCATCGATTGCTTTTGTTTGATGTTCAGTACTATTAGATATAACAGTTGAATTAGGCTTACCAGGCAAAAAAAGACTTACATTGCCGTCATTACCAACAATAGAAAAATCAACTTTATGCGTAACAACAAGTGATTGAGAATTTTTTTTAATTTCATCTGCCAATGATGCTATATCAGCCTGAATGTTTTGTCCTGAAGCCGCTTTTGTTCTTAGTGTTTCAATTTCTTTTGTTAGATCTAACGCAATTGAATTTGTAGCAAAAAAACTTAAAATACTTGAGATAAGAATGAAACGCACTTTTTCCTCCAATTACTTTATTTATTTTTTCTAGGCTAAAAAATTGTGACATAAAATAAAAATGATTGCAAATAGTCGTAATGAATGACTATGTTTTTAGTATTGATATAGAAAAAACTCATCTCAAAATAGCGCTAAAAGCAGAAAAATCTGGTTTTGCGCTTAAGTCAAAATGTGTTGGTACGTTTTTAAGCCAATTTCGGATGATTTAAGAATAGGTCGTCACTATGTGAGGCTTAATGCAGATCACATTAAATCAAAAGATGTTTCTTTGTAAAGTAATTTTTTTTAAATAAACGTATTTTTAATTGCTTTTGTTTTTAGAAATTCAATTAATTATAAGTATAACATAAATAAAAAAAACATAATTATTTGTAAAAATATTTTCTTCAGCATTAACATTTTTAACTATGAAATTCATTTTCATAAGCATAAACAGCAAAATAAAAACAAAATGAAAACTATGTAATATTTATTTTTTATTATAATAATTACTTTTTTTTAATTATAGTTTAATAATTTTTTAACCAATAAGTACTTATACTTTAGTTATGGACTAAAACTAGAATCAAACAAGGAGGAAATCATGACAAAGTTCTTTAAATTAGTTTCCCTTACAGCATTCTTAAGTGTTGGTGCAGCAGAAATGGTATCGGCTGATCCTTTATCTGTGATTGGAAATAACTTTACACAAAATAGAATTGGAACAAGTACTTCTAATCAAAACCTAAACACAATTGTAAGCTCTACAGTTGCTAACGGATCTGCTGGTAACACTTTTACAGTTGCTGAAGCAAAAAGTGGCGATGGTTTTGCGACTCTTATTGGTAATAATGTACTTCAACAAGAGATTGGTACAACAACTGCAAACCAAATCGGCGTTAACATAATATCATCTTCTGTCGCTAACAATGCAGCAGGAAATGCTATTACTTTCTCCGGTCAGTAAAAACCTAAACTTCTCGTCTCATCCTAAGAAACTGCGCGGCCAAAATCCGCGCTTTTTTTTATCTAAAAATAAAAATTAACCTTTTCTTAACCTTTATTAAACTAGACTATAATTAAGGAACATGTTTTGTCTATGTTTCTTCCTTAAATTCTAATGAAACTTAAAGCTAGAGCCATTATTAATAAAAAAATGTGTTCTAGCTTTTTTTTGAAAAAAAAAGAAAAAATCTTAACCAAAAATTAATAACTTATCTTCTATACTTGAATTATGAACAAAGATGGAAGGAATTTTGGATATGTTTAGATACACATTGTTTTTTTTAGCACTTCTGGCGAATGTAGGTGTTAATGCACTTACAGTGCAAAATACAGAAATACAACAAAACAATGTTGGTAATGTTGAAGCGAAGCTTGAAGCGAATAATGTGATAAATTCTACCATCCAAAACAATGTAGCGGGTAATAGTTTTAGTGCTAATGCTAACGCGAATATTAAAGGGGGCACCTTTAAGCAAGAAAATATTGGAAATGTTTTCTCTGATCTTTCGGTAAGTAATGTTGTAGGTGAAGTTGTTCAGCGCAATATCGGCGGTACAGTTATAGTTGTTAACTAGAAGACAAGGGGATAAAAATGTTTAAAGTAACTTTAGCTTTGGTTTTTGGTTTAGGATTTGTTTCTCAACTGCAAGCCGCAGATTTTGTTGGATTGGGTGCTAATATGGGTTCAGGTGCTTCATTTTCTCCAACAGCCTCTATGCCTGATCTGTTATTAAATCCTTATGGCACAGCTACAACGAGTGCAACGAGCGGCACAACAACGACGAGTGTTCCTGGCGCTGCGCCTGGGACTACAACACCAACAAAGCAATGTAATATCGGTGGTGCCGTTCTTGTTATTAATCCAGCACCAAATTCACCTGTTACTGTACAAGCAACAATTTCCAACGTTGGCAATGTTACAGCAACTGCTGGCGGTTGCTAAAGGTCAAAATGCTTCATAAGATCCGCTACAGTTTTTGGATTTACTTCTTTAACCTCTCCAGGTTTAAGATCATCTAATTCAAAAGGTCCATAGGCTGTGCGGATTAATTTGTTAATGCGAAGATGAAAATAGCCTAAAACGTTTCTAATTTCACGATTTTTTCCTTCCGTTAAAATCATCTCAATCCATTGATTACTGCCCTCGCCTTTCACTTGAGTCACTTCAATGGGCGCATAAGAAACACCATCAACTTCTAACCCTTTTGCAAGCATATCGCACATAATATCAGTCAAGGCGCCATAAACACGCACATGATACGTTCGGGTTAAATTTGAGGAAGGGTGTTCAAATTTGCGTGCCAAAGGGCCAAAATTTGTTAAAAGAAGCAAGCCTTCTGTGTGAAGATCAAGACGTCCTACTGAAATCACATGTGGTAAATGCGCAGGCAAACTTTCAAACACAGTAGGTCGTCCCTCTGGATCAGCATGCGTTGTCACAAGTCCAGATGGTTTATGATAAAGCCATAATTGCACCTTATTTTTGCGCAATACATTGCCTTCAACGATAATAACGTTATCGTCTGAAACGGGTGTTTGTGGGATCAAAACAACTTCACCATCAACACTCACAAGACCATCCTGGATAAGGCGTTCAGCGTGACGTCTAGAACAATATCCAGCATGGGCGATCCATTTAGCAAGCCGTTCTGTTGTATTAATGGGCGTTTTTATATTAGATTGCATTCATAAAGGCCTTAAATAATAGATTGTCCTCTGGCGTTAAAAGGAATTCTGGATGCCATTGAACACCGATGCAAAAGGGGTAATTTTTAAGCTCAATGGCTTCAACGACATTGTCTTCAGCAATTGCTGAAACGATCAGATCTTTGCCTGACAAATTGATGGCTTGATGATGAGAACTATTCACCATCAACGTATTTTTGCTAAAAATTTCTGAAAGCATAGATTTTTTTTCAATTTTAATAAGGTGCGATGAAAGAGCGCCCGTTTGATGATTCAAGGCATTTGGAATTTCATCAGGAATATGCTGAATAAGTGTCCCACCTAAACAAACATTAATAATCTGTGCACCGCCGCAAATGCCCAATATAGGCATGTTTTTAGCCAAAGCCATCGTACAAAGAAGCATTTCAAATTGTGTGCGGATAGGCTTTGTTTTAACTTCTGGATGAATTTCTGTTGCGCCAAATAAAATAGGGTCAATATCAAAATCGCCACCCGTTATAATGAGTCCATCAATTAATGAAAGATAATGAGCCATCATATCCATAATTGGTGGTATAGGCATTGGCACGCCACCTAAATCGGAAATGGGCGTGCAATAATTTTCACGTAACGCATAATATGGTCTTTGCGAATAATGACCTGGCTCGTTTCGATCCAACGTAATGCCTATTTTGGGTAGATTCTTCATGATATTTTTCCATCAGCATTTTTCATGATCCGTGGGCTTGACTGCTGCTCAGATTATGAGGCAAAGTCTAGAAAAGGCGAGAACCGAAACTGCATGTACTTAAGGTACATGAGTATTGGAAGCGCAGCCTTAACGACGAATTTGCCCATAGGGTGAGTAGCATTATTTCTAAGGGGCAGAGTACCATACCAGACTTTTCTTATGAAGCTAAATTTCCAGGCATCGTTGTGGGGATAGATGAAGTCGGCAGAGGACCATTAGCAGGTCCTGTGATGGCAGCCGCCTATGTATTTAAAACATATGATATTCCGAAAGATCTTTTCGAAAAAATTGATGATTCAAAAAAATTGACCTCCCTAAAACGTCAAAATCTTGTTGAAGCACTTAAAATGTACGGATATTATGCAATAGGATCGGCGAGCGTTAAAGAAATTGACGATATAAACATATTGCAAGCAAGTTTTTTGGCGATGCGACGCGCATTAATGGGGTTAAGGATAATTCCAACACAAATATTGGTCGATGGTAAAATGAACCCCCTTTTCCCTTATCCAACTTTGCCTATTATACAGGGAGATTCCAAAAGCCTTAGCATTGCAGCGGCATCTATTCTTGCAAAAGTGAAACGTGATGAATTAATGATGCGTTTAAGTCACCGATATCCACATTATGCCTGGCAAAAAAATGCTGGATATGGCACAAAGGAACATCGAGAAGCAATTGATGCTTATGGGATTACAAAACATCATCGATTAAGTTTTGCGCCCATGAAAAATATGCTTGCAAATAAAACAAACCAGGAAAGTACAAGGTTACTTATAGAATGTTAAAAGATGTTTTCGTGCCCATTCACCCAGATGGCTATAAATTTATTGGAATTTTTGCAGCAATAACCCTTGTTTTGTGGTTTATTGCACAACCTTTAGGATTTTTAGGGCTCATCTTAACACTTTGGTGCGTTTATTTTTTTAGAAATCCTAATCGTATAACACCACAAGATAAAAATCTTGTGATCAGTGCAGCTGATGGAAAAGTGGTTCATATTGATGAAGTTTCATTGCCTAAAGAACTTCAACTTGAAGATCGTCCTTATAGACGTATCAGCGTTTTTTTGAATGTTTTTGATGTTCATGTGAATAAAATGCCTTTGTCAGGTATTATTCAAAAAATGAATTACATTAAAGGTAAATTCATTAATGCAAGCTTAGATAAAGCAAGCGAAGATAATGAACGTTTAGCTATTGCACTTAAAACAGATATTGGTGCTATGATAGGTGTCGTTCAAATCGCAGGACTGGTCGCGCGTCGTATTTGTTGGGACGTGGAAGAAGGTGATCGTGCTGAAGTTGGAAAAAATTACGGACTCATTCGCTTTGGCAGTCGTGTTGACATCTATATTCCTGCAGAATGGCCTGTAAAAGTAATGCTGGGTCAAACAATGATTGCCGGCGAAACTGTGCTAGCTATCGCTGAAACAAACTAATATTTATACGTAAGGCTGAGAAAAATGAAGAAATTACGCGAAGAAAGATCAAAAATTTTATCTTTCAATCAGATGCTTCCAAATATAATAAGTTTAGGCGCTCTTTGCTCTGGATTAACGGCCTTACGTTTTGCCCTTAATGATAAATTTCATTGGGCGGTGATTTTAGTTGTTTTTGCAGCTTTTCTTGACAATTTAGACGGCCGTGTTGCACGTATGGTAGGTGTGAATGATTCTGGTTTTGGCGCAGAACTTGATTCACTCTGTGATTTGGTTAATTTTGGTGTAGCACCAGCTTTAGTTCTCTATTTATGGACCCTTAAAACGGTACCAAGCATTGGATGGCTAGTCGTTCTTATTTATTGCATTTGTGGTGCGCTTCGCCTTGCACGTTTTAATACACAACCTTCTAAAACACCTCAGGGCCCTAGTGCGTATTTTTCAGGAACGCCTATTCCCGCAGGTGCAGGTTTTGTTCTTTTCCCAATCATGTTGTCTTATGCGCTTAACACAGAATGGACGCGCACACCTTGGCTTGTGATTCCAATAATGCTTATATCGTCGGCACTTATGGTCAGTCGCGTTCCATGTTACTCATTCAAACGTTTAAGAATTCCTGTTAAATTTGTTTTACCTATTTTGATTGGTATTGGCGCTTTTGTTGCTTTTATTTCTTCCTCTCCTTGGTTTGCGCTGATTGCAATTGTTGTTTTATATGCAGGGTCTATACCTTTTGCAATGCATTCTGCAAAAAATACGCATAAAAGGAAAGAACTAGACATAATAAAAGAATAGACTTCTTTCGAAACCCTACTACTGTGGTCGATTGATACGTCGTTTCGATACTCAAATCCTCATGTATGAAGAATACACTGTGGTCTTCCGTGCTGAACTTCCTATCACTCGTCTCACATTAGCGAGTTTCGAAGAAAGTCTAATAAGTAAAAAATAGATTAACTATTTTTAAAAACATTGTAATTCTATATTAAAAATAGTTAATTATCTTAATGAAATCTTAATAATTGTTTAATTTTTGTAATATTTGTTTTATAATTAAAGTATAGTTAAAATTTACGTATGGAGATTGGCGATGAAAATAGTCATATTATTGTTTTTTGTTTTTGCTGGGTTTCAAGTAATGGCCCATCGTGAATATGCAAAACTTGATCCCATTGAATTAAACAAAAAAGACTATAGACCCACTGTCAGAAATATAGAAGCCTCACCCTATTTTCAAAGATGCTTTACAAGGCTTGAGTCTAAGTCTTTTATGTTTCGAACCCCTAGAAATACCGAACGTTTTACACTTGAACAATGTGTGAACTTTGAGGAAAAATTTAATGGCATTCGATAAAATGTGCCCATTTTACGATTTTTGTTAAACGTACGCATCTATCCAATTTTTAGACACATCAATATCAACAAAATGTTTGAAAGTAGCGTGTTTCATGATATTATCACCATCTATGTTGATCCATAATGCTGGATTGTAAATCGAACTCAGGTCCGTTCTACCGTTCGCGTTTAAGATCGTGGGCAGAAGCTTTGGGATCCAACAGACCTTTTAGGTCTGCCCTGAAAAACAAAGTCTTCTGCCATTATCATAACCAATTTCACTCAATCATGTTAGATTTAAGATACAACCCTGAATCTGCTTATGAAGATTCACATCAAGGCGTTCAGGAAAACAAAAAGTTAACGGCAAGTTTTAAAAATAAAATTGAAAGTGAATATGAATACGAAAACTAGACTTCATTCGAAACACGCTAATGTGAGACGCGTGACAGGAGATTCAGCACAGAAGGACGAAGTGTATCCTTATATACATGAGGGTCTGAGTACTGAAACAACAAATCAATCGGCCACGTTAGTAGAGTTTGGGATGAAGTCTATTGAAGTACAGACGTTTGGATGTCGTCTCAATACATATGAATCTGAAGTGATGCGTTCTTTGGCGCAAGACGCAGGACTTGAAAACGCTATTATTTTTAACACCTGTTCTGTGACGAATGAGGCTGAACGCCAAGCACGTCAAGCGATTCGTAAAGCACGCAAAGAAAATCCCAATGTTCAAATTTTTGTAACAGGGTGTGCGGCTCAAATTAAACCTGAATTTTTTGCTGCCATGCCAGAAGTTGACCGTGTCATTGGCAATCACGAAAAAATGACGATTGAAAGTTTTATGCCATTGCAAGAGCGTGTGCTTGTGAACGATATTATGTCCGTTAAAGAAACGGCGACGCATTTAATTTCGGGTTTTGAAGGACATGCACGTGCTTTTATTCAAGTGCAGAATGGTTGCGATCATCGATGCACTTTTTGCTCGATTCCTTATGGTCGTGGCAATTCGCGTTCGGTGCCCATTCCCACAATCGTCACCCAAATTCAAAAACTATTATCCGAAAATTATAATGAAATCGTTTTGACAGGCGTTGATATAACGTCTTATGGAAGTGATTTGCCAGGAACGCCAAATCTTGGTCAAATGATTCGTCGTGTTCTTAATTTAGTGCCAGATTTAAAACGGTTACGTTTATCGTCTTTGGATCCTGTTGAAGTTGACGATGATTTATTTGATTTAATTGGAACGAATGATAGATTATTACCCCATTTGCACTTAAGTTTACAAGCAGGCGACGATCTTATTCTTAAACGAATGAAAAGACGTCATTTGCGTCAAGATGTTATTAATTTTGTTGAAAAAACACGTAAACTAAGAGCAGATATTGTTTTTGGCGCGGATGTGATTGCAGGCTTTCCAACTGAAAGTGACGAGATGTTTGAAAATACCTATAATTTAATCAAAGATCTTCATATCCCGCTTTTACATATTTTCCCTTATTCACCAAGGCCTGGGACACCGGCCGCAAAAATGCCGCAAGTTGTTTCCGCAATACGTAAAGAACGAGCGCAGAAATTACGCGATTTAGGCGATGTGTTATTAAATCAAGAGCTTAATGCTCATATTGGTAAAAAAGCCATTATGATTTTAGAAAAAGGTAATGAGGGCAAAGAAGAGCATTTTCTCCCTGTTCAATTGCTTGATAATTCGCTAAATTTCAATCTTGGTCAGGAAGTACATATTGACCTTATTGCACAAGAAAATCAAAAACTTATTGGAAAAGTGATCAACGTCCATGTCTGATGCACCTAAAAAATCGTGGTTTACCCGTCTAAAAGAAGGTCTTGCGAAAACTTCTCGGCCTTTAACGCAAGGGATTAAAGATCTTTTTACCAAAAAAAAATTAGATCAGGCAAGTATTGAAGAATTAGAAGATTTGCTGATCCAAGCTGATTTAGGCGTTAAAACATCTCATAAAATTGTGTCCTTGATTGCTAAATCACGTTTTGACAAAGATGTTGATGAAGAAGAAGTGCGCGTAGCACTCGCGCAAGAAATTGCAACCATATTAGATCCCATTGCTAAACCGATTGTGATCGATAATACACAAAAACCACATGTGATTCTTGTGGTCGGCGTAAATGGCACGGGTAAAACAACAACGATTGCCAAATTAACCAAAGAATTTAAAGAAGAAGGTCACAGCATTATGCTAGGAGCTGCTGATACGTTTAGAGCGGCAGCGATCGAGCAATTGCAAATCTGGGGTGATCGTCTTAAAATACCTGTTGTTACAAAGCAAGCAGGTGCCGATCCTGCAGCCGTTGCATTCGAAGCCTATGAAAAAGCACGTAAAGATAATATCGATATATTAATGATCGATACAGCAGGACGCCTTCAAAATAAAACGCATTTGATGGCAGAACTTGAAAAAATTATCAGAACCCTTAAAAAAATTGATCCAACTGCCCCTCATACAGTTTTGCTTATTTTGGATGCGACAACTGGCCAAAATGCCTATAATCAAGTTGAAATCTTCCAGCAATTAACAGGCGTTACAGGTCTTATTATGACTAAATTAGATGGGACTGCCAAAGGTGGTATCATTGTGGGTCTCGCTGAAAAATTTAACCTGCCCATTCATGCGATTGGTGTTGGCGAAACCTCAGAGGATTTAAAACCATTCAAAGCACAAGATTTCGCGAATCATTTAATGGGGATTGAGGCGTAAAAATCCTTCCTCCCTAAATAAATCTTATAGTGCTTTACTATTTTTTAATTACTTTAATGCTATCTTTTATAAGAATAACTTATGAGAGGCGCTTAATATGATGAAAATTAAATTACTTAAATTTTTGCCTTTGTGCATTGTTTTTTCTATATTTACATTTATTGTTGCAAATGCTGTATGTCCTAGTGCTAGCGTTGTTCATGATAAATTGAAAAGAATGTCCGTGAAGACGATTTCTATCGGCGATATTATTCTTGGTCGTAAAGTTGTAAAAGTACAAAACAAAGATCAGCTTATAACAGGTCCAAACGTACATCCAGTAGGATCTTTCTTGCCCGTCGTAACAGAAAGCGAATTAAAATCTTATGGCTTGAAAGATAATACTAAAGATTTGTCAAGAATTTGCGATTATAGCATGGGTGAAAATGCTTCATTTCGACTTTTAGGGAAATATTAATATCAATTAAAATTTTTTAGATTATTAACAATTCTGTTTAATCGAATTATAGTCGATCAATCTACGGAACAAAAATTTAGTTTTAGATGGAAAGCCACAAAACAGCAGCCGTTTCCCTGAACAGGTGAGAAGCAAAGCTTCGAGCACAGATTCAGGGTCCAATTAACAATCATGATCGCAGATCATTACGCTATTTAAATAGTTTTGCCATGCTCTTACGAGCAT
>JAUYSY010000132.1 GCA_030696155.1 Alphaproteobacteria bacterium
ATTTTAGGTGGATCGCTTATCATTGGAAGTGGTTTATACATATTATACCAAGAAAAAAACAAGCCTAAGAAAATTACACAAAATATTTAAAAATAGGGAATATAAAATGAAATTAAAAAAAATAGATACTGCAAGTGATAATCCTTTATACGGTATATTGCTTTATTCAGGTTGTGTTCTCTGTTTTGCTTTGCTGGGGACTGCTGCCCGGTATTTTAACGGTGTTTATCCGGTAAACGAACTTATCTTCTTTCGTTCAATTGTTACTATTTTTATTATTTTGAGCTCTGCTGCTTGGAAAAAAAACAAACAGATTTTTAAAACAAATCGTCCTAAGATACATTTTTTACGTTCATTAATAGGGTTTTCAGCGCTCACATTGTTAACACTTTCATATATGGAATTGCCTTTGGCAGATGCGTCAACAATTCAATATACAAGTCCTTTCTTCGTTGCGTTGTTTGCATGGCCAATTTTAGGTGAACGCATTTCTATGAAACAAGCAATAGCTATTCTTGTTGGTTTTTCAGGTATATTTTTTGCTTTTAACCCAGATCTTGATAATTTAAATATGGGGATGGTTTATGGTTTTCTAGGTACAATTTTAACGTCTCTGGTTTCTATTTTCTTACGCGATATGGGTAAAACTGAAAACCCAATCACAACAGTGCTTTATTTTAATTGTATTTGTGCACTTATTTCAGGAGGTTGGTTGTTATATAATTGGGTAACACCTTCTTTTTCACATTTATTACTTTTTTTAATGTTAGGTGTTATTGCTTATTTTGCGCAAACATTTTTTACGCATTCTTATAAATGGGCACCAGCTGGCCTTTTAGCACCTTTTAATTATGTTGGTATTATTTGGTATGGTGCTTTGGGCTATTTGATCTTTGGAGATCTTCCTTCTAATACACTTTTAATAGGGTGTAGCCTTGTTGTCTGCAGTGGCTTATATATGGTTTATTTGGAAATTCAAAAAAAGAAAATGGTTAACCAGGCATCTTATGGTCAAATTCGTCGTTAGGCCTGTGCTTCCGATACTCATGTACAAAGAGGTACATTCCGTTTCGGTTCTCTGCCTGCCTAGACTTTGCCACATAATCTGAGTAGTTAACTTTTATGGCTAACATATAAAAGTAATTCGTACAAATAAAGATGCTTCATTCGCAAACATCTTTTTCCCTATTTATCATTAGACCTCTTTTAAAACTAACAATTAGATTAACGTATATCTTGTTTCCCTGGACCAATGAGAGCTCAAGGGGCTCGAATGCGGATCCAGGGTCCAGAAACACTGATGATCGAAGATCATGACATGAAGTTTAAAAACAAAGTCATGCTCTCTTGAGCATGTATTTTAGTCTGGATCCTGGATCTACTTATGAAGCTTCGCTTCAACGAGTCCAGGAAAACAAGTTGGTAGTTTTGATGGATGTCATCACAGAAAGATCTTCTATGGCAAATTTTACTTTTGCCACAGCTGGTGCGGCATTTGGTTCGGCTATTGGGCTTGGATCTAATGTTGGCTGGCTTGGTGGACATTTAATTTCAAGATTATTTAATAAAAACAAATCACATCATATTGAAGGGAAAAGATTACAAGATTTATCAATCCAAAGCTCAACCTATGGAAGATCAATTCCAATTGTTTATGGTCAAGCTATCATAGGCTGCAACATCATTTGGTCGAACGGTATTAAAGAATCAGCAATAAGTGAAAAAAAACGGCTCGATCACGGCACAAAAATTGTCGAAACATCGTATAGCTATTCGACAAATTTAGCTCTTGGACTTTGTGCAGGCCCCATTGAAGGTGTGCTGCGGATCTGGGCGAATGATGTGTTGATTTATGACCGAAGTGTGCATAATGCAGGGCCCATTAAACTATATCCGACACCTATCCGTCTTTATAACGGATCAGAAACTCAACTACCTGACCCCCTTATTCAATCAATAGAAGGTATTAATAATGTTCCAGCTTTTAAAAATCTTGCCTATCTTGTGTTGGAAAATTTTCCATTACATGATTTTAAAAATAAAATACCACATTTTCAAGTTGAAATTATTTCAAAAGCCCAAGAAATCACAAAAACGAAAACGTTAGATCTTATATCGGAAGATTTTGATAATATATGCATTTCAAAAACGAGTCCCTATCTTTATCTGCGTGATGGCAATCTGATTCAAAAAGTTCATCGTTTTAATGAACATGTTGTTTGTTCAAAAGATTTAACGGATGAATTGCCACGCACTGGTTTAGTTGTATCATCCTTGTTTGGACAAATGTGTTTAGACCAAACATCAAATATGTTGTATGCGTTTGTACAAAACCAATTGTCTAGCTTTATCGTGTGTATCAATACGTTCGATTTAAGCATTACAATGCATAATTTTAATGAACGGATTGTGGCGGATGAACATATTGGATTTATTGATGATGATCATTTATACACGGCAGATTTTCTGAAAGGTACTATTCGTATTTATGATAAAAAAAGTTTAGAGCGTCATGATTATTTTGTACCTGGTTGCCTGAATTCTGGTCTTCATCAGCGTCCTGGCAATTTTACAAAAGATATTGACAGCAATATCTGGCTTGTTTCACATGATCCCTTTGATCAAAAAAATTTTTATTTAACCAAGTTTCAATATGGACTTGATGCAATGAGTACTAAAATTAAGCATCATGGTTATGCGACTCATATTGCATATGATAATAAAACACAACGACTTATCATTAATTCTTCAGAAGGGCTCTTAAGACTTAATCCAAAAACATTTGAAATTGAAGCTAAAATTCGTTTTAAAAATTCAATTGGCAATGCACATAGTTCATTTTTAAATCATTCAATTCTAAATGGATTCATATGGAGTTTCAATGATAAAACAGGATTTTTAATTGATCTTATTACATTTAAAGTTGAAAAAAAGATTTCTTTTTCAACTCTTAATATACAAGCATTTGGTTTAAGCTTCGATGAAGATTTAAATTGTTTGTGGTCTAAAGGGAAGGGGCTCCATAAAACGCTTTTTGATCGTTTCGATTCATCATCTTGTAGGTTAAATGAGGTCGTTGCTGATGTCTTAAGGCGCGGCGGCATTGATGATACATTGCATGATTGTGACATAAACCAAGAACAAGTTCTTGGTTATGTTATTTCAGAGCCTCAATCAATTTATCATACCTTACAGCCCTTAATGTCCGCTTATTTTTTTCAACTACGATCTCAAGCACATAAAATTTCTTTTTTTCATCCGGATAAGCAAAAGATCATTAAAATTGACCCTAAAGACTTAGGGGCGCATGAAGTTGATGCATATGGTCCAAACAATGAAGATCTGATTTTGCTAAAACAACCTGCTGGTCAATTGCCTGAATCTGTCATTTGTCATTATGCATCTTATGAACGTTTTTATGAAAATTCATGCCAGGTGGTTCATAAAGGTGGCAACAACGATGCCCACAAAACATATCATTTGTCATTGCCTTTTCTTTTAACGGATGCCAAAGCGCAGCAAATTGCTGAGAAAACATTGGCATTGTCATGGATGCACGCGATTGAATGTATCTTTTCATTACCACCTTCTTATATTTTTTTAGAACCTGGTGATTTAGTCGAAATTTTGCATCATGAACGTGTTTATCAATTGATGATTGTGAGCATTGATATGGGTGCCAATTATCTTTTAGAAATAAAGGCCGTTTTGCATCATATGAGCGCTTATGAGAGCTGTTTAGAAGGTATCGGCATAACTTTAGAAAGACCCAAAATGGTTTTTCCACCTGAAATCATTGAAGAAAATCAAGATCAATAAATCGAATAGGGAAACATACAACATATGAATAAATTTTTTTCAGAACATCCGCATCAAAATCGTAAAAATGAATTTTTAAACCAATATGGCATCATGTTAACGATTGCGCTTACTGTTTTAATTCAGTCATTTACAATTGTTTGGTGGGCGTCTTCTTTATCAACACGCGTTAATGCATTGGAAGATTGGATTAAAGAAAATAGATCTATGCCAACGATGATTCACAGGTTGGATGAACGGTTTGATCATCTTAAAAATCTGGTTGAACGTGTTGTTAAACATATTGAATCTGAGAAGGGTCATGCATGATTGATTTTGAACCGCTTAGAAATAATAAAGGCGCTATTCTTTTTTCTGCGCAAGAATTGAAATGCAAAGGATCGGGGGGCATAAGATTAGCGCGAGGGTTTGCTGAGCATCTTATTGACTTACGCGAAGCTTTTGGTCAACCAATGCGTGTTTTATCCTGCTGTAGAAGTACAAATTATAACAAAAAAGTAGGGGGTGCTTTAAAATCATTTCATATTTATGATGACCCGAATTTACCTGCAAATGGCACCTGTGCGATTGATATTGCCACTCCTAATATTATTGAAAAAGATCGTTTGTTTCATCTTGCAAAATCAAAAGGGTGGAGCATCGGTGTGTATAAAAATTTTCTACATTTAGATAGAAGATCAGATTACCTTGATGTTAATCCACTAATTTTTCATAGGGAGAGCTGAATGGGATTTCCATTTTTGCCGTTTTTAGCGAAAACAATCAAGACGGCATTACCCCAAAAAATATTAGGGTTTGTTTTTGATATCGTTGAAAAAGTCGTTGATAACAAAGATCATGCAGGTACTATTAAAGGAAAATTGAAACTGCTGGCTGAAGAAAACAAATTGCAGGAACTTAATGAAATTAGCAAAATTGTATTGGCTGAAGTTAAAAGCGACAATTGGCTTCAAAAATCGTGGCGACCGATTTTAATGCTATCCATCATGGGAATCGTTATAAATGCTTACATCATTATTCCTTATTTGAATATGTTTTTAACGCAAAAAATAATATTGCCATTACCTGAAGCTTTTTTTGAACTTTTGACTTTCGGTGTGGGTGGTTATGTCATTGGAAGATCGTTGGAAAATAAAGTTAAGAAAATAAAAAATCGGGATTGGAAGGGTGATGGATTGTATTAAATTTTTTAATTTAATTAAGTGAGTTTTGCGTGAATCACGGATTACTTGGTTGCATGCACCAAAAAACTCCCTTTAAGCTTTATGGTGCTACTTTAATATAACGTTGTTTAAAAAGCCCCCATAAGTCCTGCGGCCAGGTCCCCTTTAAACATTTTGTCTAGCATCGCAGCGCGTGCCGCATCCGCCGCTTTATCTTCTAAATATTTTTGATGTTTTGGGCTCTCTGGATTCCTAGGATTATCTAAATTATGTTCCCATAACCAAGCTTTTTCTTGTTCAATATATTTTCTTAATGCAGCAGCTTCTGAGATTTTTTGTTCTAAAAGATGGGGGGCTACTTTATAAGAAGATAAATGATAGTTTTTCTTATATATTTCTTCGGCGTTTTTTAAATCTTGTTGATGCATCGCAATTTCTTCTGTAATGCTGTTGGGCATTTTATTTGTAAGTTCTTGCTGGTTTATATTTTTAGCTTCATCTTCTAGATATTTTTGATGGTGTGTATTTTTTGGATCATGTAACAATAGCCATTCTTTTTCTTGATCTATAAAATCTTTTAATGCAGCAGCCTCAGGGAGAATTTGATTCAAAATTTCAGGCTCCATTTCATGAGAAAAAAAACTATAATGTTTCTCATATAATTCTTCGGCGCGCTTTAATTCATCTTGATGTGCCACTATTTCTTCTGTTGTTGCGGCGTGAGCAGTAGAGTTCAAAATAAATACGAGTATTGCTGAAATAAAGTATTTCATGGTGTTTTCCTATTATTTGTTTGATAATGTTGCGTAAGAACTAACACATTTGAAATATAAAGTAAATATTTTGTTGTTTACGCTATAAATCTAAGTGAAAATCTGGATGGATTGTATTAAGTCTCTTTCGAAGTAAAAGTAAGCTTCGAAAGAGACTATCAACTAGGTTTTTATAAACTTAGTCGTTCTGTCCATGTTTTTCCGCGAAAAACAATGTTTGAGTTAGCACCCTTGCTAATAAGGTATTTTGCTAAATTAGGATCCGAAACATAGTTTAAGGCTTCATGGCCATTTTTATTTTTTAGGGTGACGTCTAAATTATATTGCTCAACATAACGTTGGACATAATTGAGTTTGTTTTTAAGATAATAATCACTAACACAAATAAGGTTATGAAGAATTGTATTGCCATTATCGTCATTTGCATGAATGGACGCACCTAATTTGAGCAAAATTTCAACATTTTTGAGAAAAGTTTTGTTCGAATTAAAATTTGTAAATGCACGCAAAAGAGGTGTTTGCCCTTCTTTATTTCGAGCTTCAAAATTAACCCCATTTTCTATTAATTTATTTAAAATAGGCGTTGGATCATAATCTGAATCTGATTTTGTAAACATTGCCGTTAATAAGGATAATGATGGATTTAGTTTAGTTTGCATCTCAAGCATGTTAGATAAAAAAGATGTACTTGAATCAAAATAAGCAATTGATTCATCAAACAAATAATGAATAAGCGTATTCCCATATTCGTCAGTTATGGAAAGATCTGTATTATTATCTAAAAGTAATGTAACAAATTTTTCAGATTCTTCACATTGAAGCGTTGGCAAAGCTATCATCAAAGGTGTCTTACCTCTATTGTTTTTTTTGTTGAGATCAACATGATGTTTTATATAACACTCAAGTATTAAGTTTTTTCTTTCAAAATGATCTCTCATTTCACTTAAGAGATGTAAAGGCGCATTTCCTTGATTATCTTTTTCATATGGGTCGGCATTTTTGGATAAAAGATAATCTACTGTTTCTAAATTTAAAACTTTTGTTGCAATGTGAAGAGGTGTTTGCCCAAATTCATCTTTGATATCAATTGGATATCCTAGTTTGTTTATAAACATATCTACAATTTTTGAAGGATATCGTAAACAAATAATATGGAGAACATCATTGGGAGCTACATAATCTATTGTTGTTTCTGATTCTATCATAGTAAAATTTGGGACACCAAATGAAGAAAAAAGAGTTAATTTTCTATTACCCTCTTTAGGAATTGATGCAAAAATTGTTGGTATATATTTAAGTATACTTTTATAGGATTCAATAATTTTTTCCATTAAATTTGCAGGGAAACCACTATTTTTTATCATAGTATAAAAAGGGGCTGGAGCAGATTTAGTAGATATATGTAAATTAGCCCCATTGTCTAACATATATTTGATTGTTTCAAAATCGTTAATAGTTAGAAAATCATTGCTTAATAGAAGATGAAGTGGTGTCATACCATTTTCATCTTCAGCATTAATTTCTGCACCTTTTGCTATAAAATATCGAATAAGTGATGATGCATTGCTTTTAGCCGCAAAATGAAGTGGCGTTTCATTCTTTTTAGTTATTTGTTGGATATTAAATCCTTTTTCTTCGATCAAAAATAAAGCGCTTTCAGTTTTACTTTTTTCACTAAGATAATGAAGTAAATTTTTACCATCTTCATCTATAAAATGAGTAGGGATATTTTTTTTAAGAAAATATAAAACAGCCTCATCTGTGGCATATTTCATTAGATGAATTAATGGCGTAATACTATCATTGTTTTCTTGATCGAAAGAAAAATTATTATTAATGATTGTATCAATAATAATTTTTACATTGTTAATGTGTGTAAAATAATTAATAGAATGCAAAATTGTTGAATTTTTAGCATCAACGACATTGATAAGATCTAAATTATTTTCTAAAACTTTATTGATATAATCTGTCATATCATAAGGGGAAGAAGCATATAGATGGAGCAAAGTTTGCCCATTTGTAGTTCTATAATCTGATTGAGGGTTTAGATAATCAAGAACATCTAATTGGTTGTTTTGAATAGCAATTTGGGTAAGATCGTATCCATTTTTATCCTTATCATTTTTAGCTTCAGGATTATGTTCTAAAATCCATCTAATGATAGGTAAATAGCCATGTTGAGCAGCTATTAAATGAGCTTGAGCATTTCGACTATCTTCAACATTATAATTTTTTTGAATTAATTTCCAAAAATTTCTTTGTGCACAAGCAGAAATTGCTTGATTTTCGGATAATTCTTTTAAGGCTTCTAATAATTCTTTATTAGTAATATATGTATTATAATCTAACTCTGTATAATAATTTCCATTAATATTTCCATTATATAAATGTAATAAGAGATATAATTTAATTTGTGCCTCCATATCAGCAGCATATAATGTTTTGCCAACAAGTTGAGGTATAAGTGATTTTAGTTGGATCCATTTATTGTCTAAGATTGTGTCAATCGCAATTCCTGCAAATTTAGGCGATAATAAATCCAATGCATAGATTTCACTAGGATGTTCTATATCGTGACATAAATTTTGAGTCTCTGCGCGAACCCATGCTTTTAAAAGTGAGGGAGCTTTTTCCCAGAAGATTTTTTTTCGCCAATCGTTGTTTTTAGTAAGAATGCGTTCTAGACCAAAAGAATTATTCTTAAATTGCCATGTAAACCATTCTTCTTTGTTAACGCTGAAAACAATATTTGTGATTTTGTTGCTTATTATTTTTTGGCTGTTAATATGCCAATCAAGTGTATCATTTTCTCTTGAAAAAAGTGTAACCAATCGATCAAATTTTAGTGCTGCTTCCTCTAATGCTTTTGTCTCATCGTCAGAAAAAGTTTTTGAAAGAAGATCATCAGGAATAATTTTTTCAAGTACATTTAACATATTAAAAATACCTGCACCCATCACATTACATACTTCTTGACGATAGATAATTTTCAAACTTGGATCAGTATCATTTTGATTTAGATTTGAAATTAGGTTGCTCCATTTTTGTTGAGCATCTTGTTTCATTGACAAATTTATAGTGTTAAATTCTGTAAAATATTTTTTAATTTTTGTCCAATTTTCGTTTTTATTAATATCTATTATGTTGTATTGTAATTTTTTTTCAGTTTCTTCAATGTAATTTGGATTAATAATGCCCCGATCACCCCAAAGATAATAAAAGAAATTAAGAAGTGTTGTTTCGCCACAATTTGGATAAATAATTTTCTTATTTTGGTAAAGAAATGAAGCATTAATGTAAGATAAAGGTGCTGGAAGTCTCTGTTCAAAAAATGCATTACCGAGTAATGTTCGAATTAATTTTTCTTCATCAACGCCATTATCAAATTTTGGATCTGTTAAAATATCAGTAACAAGTGTTTCATAATTTTCTTTCGTCATTATTTGAAGATTAGGATTATTAACAAAAACCCACTTGAAACATTCATAAATTTCAATAGCATGATCAGCAGAAGTAAGAGCAAATGCAAAAAGAGCATTAATTATTGTGTTGGCAGGATATTTTTCTAAATAATCAGGCGTATCTTCAAATTCTATAGCTTTCATAAGTATGTCCGTGAAATCATGCTGAATAGAATCAAATTTTGAGCGTGTTTTTTTTGATTTATCATTTTTTCCACGTGTGTTTTCAATTAGTTCTATAATTTTAGTTTGTAATTTTTGTTTATTTTTATCTTTTTTGTATACAACAATCGTTTCAATAAGAGAGCTTAGTAAAGGTAATTTTGTTTTTTTTCTTAATTGCCCGAGTGGGTCATTTTGACGTTGATTAATAGCTAAAACTTGACCATTGGTTGAAGGAAAAAGATATTGCAATAATGCTGAAATAGCATCTTGTGGTGCATTATAATTTAATCTGTCTTCTTTGTCTGTGAAAGCTGGGTGTGGTTTAAAATCTTGATGTTCAATGGATCCGAAATCACCAAAAAGACGTATGCCTTTAAGATGTCCTGATTGAAGCATTATTTCTGCCCAAGCTGGAGAAATATGTTTGTATTCGTCTTTTGTATTTTGATAAAAATTAAAACACTGATCTAAAGGAACACGCGCAAAAGATGATGCGGAAATAAAATTAATAAAAACAAAAAGAAGTAAGATTTTTTTCACAATACAATCCTATAATCATGTGACAAATTTAACATTTTGAAATATTTTATATACTAAACTTTATGATTAATCAATGTTTTTAGCATAAATTAATAAAATTTTAACTATTTATTGTTAACATTAAATAATGAACAGAATGCGGAGGTGAATATGAAAAAATATATTATAATATTTTCGTTTTTAGCAATTTCTTTGCCTATCTTTGCATGGGAGCAAGATATTACACCGCAGATTCAAAAAGTGCTTTCTGTCTATGATCCATCTACAGGTCAAACCATCCCTTATAGTGTCTATATACAAAGACAACAATTAGAAGAAAATAGACGTCATAAGAATCCAGCGCACCAATATGCGCATCATTGTTTTATGAAAAAGGGTGTAAGAATTTGCCATCCGAAAAAAGAAGATTGTTATTATAGCAAATTTGGACGTCAATGTTGGCCAAAACAAGAGTTTGGTGGTGTATTGCCAGAACCAGTGCCTGCACCTGAACACAAGCATCCTAAACGTCGCTCTAGATAGATTGTTAATACCGTTTTTGATGATCAAAGATTTATTAAAAGAATGAAACAATCAAATAGATAGCATGAGTTGCAGCAAGGGCAAAAATACCCGCTATCACATCATCAATCATAACACCAAAGCCATTTTGGAAGCGTTTTTCAGCTTCATTTATAGGCCAAGGTTTAATGATGTCAAAAAGACGAAAAAACACAAAAGCAATGATATACCAATGCCAATTAAAGGGGACAAAAAGAAGCGCTATCCATTGACCAACAACTTCATCAATAATAATTTCTTGAGGATCATGGTCAGCCATTTGCTTTGAAACAATAGACGAGCATACCCATCCCACAAAGAACATAATAACAATGGCTAATAAAAGCCATTTTTCACCAAATAAAGATGCGATAACCCAAGCCATAGGCAAGGCAACAAGAGAGCCACAAGTGCCAGGGGCAACAGGTGAACGGCCAATACCGCCTACAGTCGCAATCCACCATGCAATACCACGGGGAGGAGAAGAGGGATTTGGATTATTTTGTACTATTTCATTACTCATAGGGTGATTGTACAGTAACAATAGCTTGTACGGCAATACCTTCTTTTCTACCCGTGAATCCTAAACCTTCTGTTGTAGTAGCTTTAACACTGACATAATTAAGTGGAATAAATAAAATATCTGCAATACGCCTGCGCATCGCATCTCGATATGGGGCAATTTTAGGTCTTTCACAAATGATTGTTAAATCACAATGCGTAATTTTACCATTTTGCTTTAGGACAAGGTCATGTGCGTGTTTTAAAAACAATGATGAGTCAACACCTCGCCATTTTTCATCTGTTGGCGGAAAATGCATCCCAATATCGCCGGCACAAATCGTGCCTAATAACGCATCTGTCAATGCGTGTAAAGCGACATCTGCATCTGAATGACCCTTAAGACCTTGGGAATGTGGGATTGAAATACCACATAACCAAAGAGAATCTCCTTCGCAAAATTGATGGACGTCGAAACCTATTCCTGTACATACACGCATTTACGTTATCCTTAAAATAACCTGACCACATTATGGTCAAATTCGTTGTCAGTTCTGCGCTTCCGGTGCTCATGTACCTTAAGTACATTCCGCGCCGGTTCTCAAACTTTCTAGACTTTGCCTCATAATCTGGACAGTGACATTGAAGATACTGACATAAGTTTGGTATCGTTCGGCTCTGTAATTTTTATATTAGACGGATCGCCTAAGACAATTTTAACCTTGTGATTAAAATGTTCTAAAAGCGCTGCGTCATCTGTAAAATTTTGGTGAGGGGCTTTTATATGGCAATCATAAATTGCATTGAATCGAAACACTTGTGGTGTTTGAGCTCTGAAAACATTTTGACGATCTAACGTTTTAACAATAAAGCCATTTTCAACATATTTAACGGTATCAGTAACGGGAAGGGCTAAAATAGCGCCAAAAGTTTCAGTATCTGTGAAGCTATTAATGAGAGCATCTATCTTATCGCTTGTTAAGTTCGGGCGTGCAGCATCATGAATAAAAACGAGATCCGTATCTTTTAATGATTTAAGACCATTCATCACTGAATCTTGACGTGTTTCGCCACCAAAAACATAAGGGATGCTTAAACCTGTTACAGCTTGATTATATAAATCAACATCATCTGGGTGAATGACACACATAATATCTTTGGTTAAAGGATGATTTAAAAAGATATCGATGGTGTGCCTTAAAATTGTTTTCCCATTAATTAGCTCATATTGCTTTGGCAAAACCGTTGAATAACGTGATCCACGCCCTGCAGCAACAATAATGACGCTAATTTTGGCAGACATTGAAATTTAACCAAATTTAATGCTTAAAATTTCAAAAGAACGAACACCTCGAGGTGTCGTTACAATTACATTTTCACCAATTTTTTTACCAATAAGACCTTTAGCAACGGGTGATGTATATGAGATTTTGCCCGACTTAATATCAGCTTCATCAACACCTACAATTTTATAGGTTGTTTGCTCGTCTGTTTCTTCGTCAGCAAGTTTAACAGTTGCCCCAAAAGTAACGATGTCACCCGAAAGTAATTCTGTATCAATGACGTCGGCGCGCCTTAATTTATCTTCAATATCTGCAATACGACCCTCTACAAAGCCTTGTCGTTCTTTTGCAGCGTCATATTCAGCATTTTCAGAAAGATCTCCATGGGAACGGGCCTCAATAAGTGCTTCAATGACAGAAGGACGTTCAATTGTTTTTAAACGCTTTAATTCATCCTGTAGCATTGCAAAACCTAGTACTGTCATTGGAATCTTTTCCATCATGCTTCCTTCTTAAATTCGTAATTCCTTAAATTCTATAAGGCAATTGTGTAAATAGGTATTGAACATATCACTTTCAATGGGAAAATTCTATTGCCGTTAAAAAAAAATATGAATTTCATGATTGATTGATTAGAAATAATAAGCTACACATTTTTAAATTGAAGGATTTTAAAATGAGGAAAATAGTTTCTTTAGCTATTGCATTAATGTGCAACTACACAAGTATAGATGCAATAATACTTGAGACAGATAGATTGGTATTTGTGCAAGCAAGGTCATTAGACCAACTCAATGAAAACGAAGAAATTTATAAATTATTACCGCCTGAAATAGATTTCGAATCTTATACAGAAATATATTTAAAATTAATAAAGTTTTTCAATACATACGAATCGATAAACGAAAAAGACATTTTTTGGGGTGATTATTATATTTATTTAAAAAAAGACGCGTCATTGATCGGTTTGTATTCAATATACCCACCATCTCTTCGTGATGATTATACCAAAGGATATGCCCCTATTTTTATCTATATAAAAGATAATTGCAAAAAAAATGGGTATGAAGATGAAATTCTTAAAACAATTACACATAATATACAAGATCACATCGGTGTAGATTATTCAGATATCTTGAACACGCTTATGCGAGATGTTATCACAAATGATGGTCAAGATAAAATAATGAATCTTTACAACAAAGAAACAGGTACTCTTAACGGCATTTTTACTAAAAATAAATCTAATGATTATGAAAATTTAAAAACAATATTAAATTGTCAATTTACACCTATAAAAACAGAAGATGCTTTTTCAGCCTTAGACTATTATCAGTTTGACATATTTTCTTTTTTTCCATCTAAAAAAGAAAATAGTTTATCCGTATTAGAAATTAAAAAATTAGAGCAATTAATATTGCAATTAGGTAACGATCCTTTATTAGATTCCTCTGATATTAGCGGACAGGAACAACTTTTATCTGAATTGAAAAACCAACAGCTTGAGTTAGCCATTGAATTAGGTGCTTTGGATCGAGAAATGCATGCGTTAAAAAATTCAATGTGCGCTGATGATGAGCAAAAGTTAGTATCTTTAGAAAATAACGCATCTAATAAAGCAACAGAATATGAAAATCTTCAATTTTTAATTTTAGAATCAGAAAATATTGATTTCGATGATACCATTCTCAATAAAAGTGAAATTATAAAAGAAATTAAGGCGTTGATATTTAACTAATTGCGTTTTGCTTTAAATTTGTTTGGCTTTGAAGTGCAAGGGCGCTTTTATAAAACTCTTTATTAGAGAGAATACTAAGCGCTAGATCAAGTTCATCTTTTTCAA
>JAUYSY010000002.1 GCA_030696155.1 Alphaproteobacteria bacterium
CAAAGAAAAAAATAAGGAGATATCTCTTGACTTAAGCGCAATTAGAGAACCGGACAAAAAATAAAATTAAACCTATTTTTAACTATCTCACTCTCACACTCCGTAACTTATTTCTAAGAAGTGAAAACAATTTTTTACCAAAAGCCCTCCAAAAGAAGGGTCTTTCTCACCTCTCCCCTTACGGGCTAATCTGTAGACACATCTTTTGCAATAGTAAATTCTGATAAAAATCACACCACTAACCCCCATTTTCCTACTCCCCGCGGCTTGACCGTGGGGTCCATAAAATCATAAAAATTTAACACAAATCAACAATCCACCTTCTTTACAATGGATCCAATAGTCAAGCCGCGGGCATATCATTACCCACAAGTGTTTCAACCTATTGATATTTAATAACTATCGCTTACTCCACCTTCTACGTCCGCGGCTTGTCCGCGAGATCCAGAAAGCAAATAAAGAAGATGTCATTGCCTATTTTATACAATCTTAACTTTAGGAAAGATCGTCTGGTTCCCGCGATCAAGTCGCGGGACGTAGGAAAGGGGTGGGGTTTATACTTATGAGTAATGATATAGCCGCGGGAAGTGAAGGAGTGCGATTTTTATCAGAATTTACTATTGCAAAAGATGTGTCTACAGATTAGCCCCTTGTGGGAGAGGTCGGCGCGCAGGGACGGGTGAGGGGTATCTAAAGCGTTTACAAAGAGCAACACCATCATGCCATAATTTAAGCATTGCCAAGCAAATACGCATTCCAAAATTGTAAAATACCCTCACCCGCTCCCTTTGGTCGCGACCTCTTCCACAAGGGGAGAGGTAAAAAAAGCCTTCTTTTGGAGGGCTTTTGGTAAAAAATTGTTTTCGCTTCTTAGAAATAAGTTCGGAGTGTGAGAGCAGGATAGTTAAAAATGGGCTTAATTTCATTTTTTGTCTCGTAGATTGAATCTGAATCAATCAGACAATGTAAAAATGACTTGTTCCCCAGGTGTTTGAGGTATTACATTTGGAGGATTTCCAGTGTCAGCATAAAGATACCGTTTTGATTTTATGTATAAAGTAGCATTTTCTTTACGTGCTAAATTCGAAATAACTTGCCCCTCAAATAAACGCTGAACCTTTTGATAAGGTTCGTTATTATAAGAACATTCAATAGATTTTATATCCCAGTCCAAAGGTATATCAATATTTTTTTGAGCGCGCAATTTGATCGTTAAAGGCTGCTTTGTTGATTCTATGAAATTACTTTTCCAGTTATAAAATTTTTCTGGAAATTGTGACTCAATATTATCTGCTGATGTTATTATTTCTTCTAAAACTTCATCTTTAGTATTTATAAATCTAAGCGAAAGCTTTTGAATAGAATGTTGCAGAATAAATTGATCAAGATCTACCTGTATTAGATTATTTGGTAAGGTTTCAACTTTTAATGGAAGTCCTGTAAATTTAATCATAACGGCTTTGCACGGAAAAATTTGAACAGCTGAAAAAAATCCAGCTATCGTTAATAATTTATGTAATTTCATTTTTTCTCAGATCCGTTAAAGATAAATATATAATAAAGAATAATCCCAAAACTATTTTAATTCTAAAATCTTGAAACAAGAATATTTATTCTGTACATTACTATACATTCATTAAATTTTTAATTCTAAATTTTAAAGACCTATCAAAAAACTATTTTTGCTCTAATTTTTTGACAATACGCTCTACTTCTTCACGAACGATTTTTTCAACAGTACCTGCCAAATGTTGATCAATCCATTGCTTTAAAAGCGGTTTCAAAGAATCAACAACAATATCTTCCAATGTTTTTTCGCCACGACCTAAAGAATAATTTACCTTGGATACCGCTGTAAAAAGCTCATTAAGAGATGCTCTTGAATTTTCTTCAACCTCGTCTGAAATAAGGTGATCTTCATTATTTTGAGCTAAAGTATCTTTTGATTTTGACATTTGCTGCTCTTTTGGTTGTTTTTCTATTACTGACTGAACTGGCAAAGGAACTTCTTGAAGTACTGGCGCTTGTTTGGGTTTAGGTTTTTCTTCAACGACAGGCTCAACGATATCATCCAATTCCATCACAACTTCATCTTGGGAATCATCAACCATTTCGGTTAATTCTAACAAATCATCTTCATTAAAAGAGGGAAAATCTTTTTTAATTTCTTTTTCTTTAGACGCCATAGCTTGTTTCACCTCTTCTTTTTTTATTACTGGCTTTTGAGCCACAGGCGTGTTTTTGGACTGAGTCTCTTTTACGGTCGGCGCTTCTGTATTTTGAGCTGGAACCTCATCATCAGAAATAATGCGACGAATAGATGCAAGAATTTCCTCCATCGAAGGTTCTTGCTGCGCGGATGTTTGGGCTGATTTTTGACTCATATCTCTCATGCTTTCTAGTCACTGACTTCTATAGTCTAACAAAAATTAATATTATTTCTAGCCCCTTCTTTCGTAAGATTTTCAAAATAAATTAAAAACTGTGATTTAAAAGCCTATATATTAAAATTCATCTTTATTTTTTAACAAATTTTGAATTACTAAAAACTACAAAAATCAAATACACCTTTCAAAATATGAAACAAAATCAAATGGTTTTATATTCAACCCTAAAAAAATTATTAATCTAGCCTCTAAAAACAATAATCTCGTATTTTATCTATCCGCGCTTACCCTATCAATAATATTTACAACATCATAACACTTCATATCAGGCTCAATCATGACGCTAGCTTTTTCTAAAACAACACCCAATTGATCTATTGGAATTAAAACCACACTTTCTAATATATTACAAATATCACCATCAGAAATATTCACTTTACTTATCAAATGATTTTTTATAGCATTTGCAACAAATATTCTATCTCCATTCTTTATTTTATAAAAACAATCTATGATATCTTCAATATCCATTATATCCATGTCTGAGTGAATCAAAATTTCTGCAGCTTTCATAACCACCTCAAACTGATCCATAGAAGAAATTTTATTTACCATAAAAATAATTTCAGAACAACTTGCTTGTTCATAATTATTACTAACAATCAAACATTTTTTAACTGCATTAGCAACATTTATTCTATCTTCATGCTTTATTTCAAAAATAAATTTTATAAGATTAAAAAGACTCAATTCATCCATTTCTGAATGAATTAAAATCTTCGCAGCATCCAAAGCGCTCTCTGCATTAGGTGATGCAACCATTTCAAGCAATTGACATACACTTGAACATTCCACCCAAGAAGCTGTCAATGTACTAATTAACTCAGCAATAAAAATTCTATTTTCAGCCTTTATTTTAGATATAGATTTTATAATTGATTTAATATCTTTTATATTCACATTCTTATTAATTACAATATTTGCAGCTTCTATAATATTTTTTGGTTTAATTTCTGAAGAAATATTTTGTATTATTTCAACACAATCAAATGAACAATTATACCTACCTATCATCATATTGTCTTTTATTGCATTAGCAACATCTATCCTATCCTCTGATTTTATTTCAAAAATAGCTCCTATTATATCAATCACGTCAGATCCAAACATGGCATCAATCATTTTAAATCCACACAAATTAGATTGACTCAGGATTTTTGTAGCCTCTATAGCAGTCTCTGACATAGGTAATGCTACTTTTTCAAGAAGTTGAGATATTTCCAAACAAGTCATCGTAGGATTAATCAGTTTAGCAATTGCATTAGCAATATACACCCTATTCTCTGATTTTATTTTAGAAATACCTTTAATTATAGATACAATCTTATCTATATTATTTATAAATAACGGAATTATAATTTCTGCAGCCTTCATTGCCTCTTCAAGTTGATCAACAGACATTAAAAAAATATCTCTAGAACAACAAAATACATCAATATTATTTTTTAAATATTTTTTAACTACATTAACGATATTAATAAAGTTTTCATTATCTAAATTTAATTCAAAAACACCATTTATAATCCTCTCTATATCCCAAATATTCATATCAGATTGAATTAAACTTTTTGCTACCTTTGCAAAAATTTGCACCCGACCCAAAGGCAATAAAACGATTCTTCGTATAGACTCCAAAACACTATCACCAAACATCGTAGGATTAATGGTTATATATTTTATTGCCTTTAAAACAGATGCCTTATTTTGAGGATTAATTGCAGAAATAAGATCTATTATTTCTTTAATACACGTAAAACTCATATCAGATCTAATAATATTCTTAACATCAATAATAGATTTTCGTTGATCCGTATTCAATTGATATAAATATATTACACATTCGCAAATAACTTCTGGGTTCATATCAATGCAAATTAAACATTTTATAGCTTCAATTATATCCACAAGTTGATCATCAGATGTTTTTTCAATAATACACAAAATATTTTCTAAGGATTGTTGAGAACAATCTATAAAACGATCATAATAATCAAAAGCTTTTAACAATGATCCAATCAAAGGATCCACCCTATTAATAATTGCTGATATTTCTTTTTTATATTTTTTTAAAGTACCAATACATCCTATAACAACCTTCATATTTGTCTCTGACATATCGGGTTTAATGATTGATACTGCCAGAAGAAGAGCATCCTTTGAAAAAGTTGGATCAACCAAAAAAGATGCATAAGTTTTGTCCAAAGAAATACTTTGCAATGAATCCTTACAGAGAATTTCTTGATTTATCGACGAAGGATCATCTTGTAATAAATTCCAAACTTCTTGTAAATCTTTAGATCGATATGCCTTTACAATAGATGTTTCTTGTTCTTGTCGATCACCTTCGGAAAAATCCTCTGCTTCTCGTAAAAGAACCTGGATTCGTGGAGAATTATGATAAAGTGTGCTATTTTTAGGTAAATTCTTACAAATATAGAACAAATGTTTTTTTAGAATCTTTATAATAAATTCATCGATTTTAGATATATCCCCACCACCAGATAAATAATCCTTCACAACAACAAGCCCTTCAGGAAATTTAGATAAATTTGCATGTAAGCGCGCCTGTAACTCCAACGAACTAACATTACATTCTACTAATTTACCCTGTTTAAAAAACTCTAAAACAGGTACCGGATCATCAATAATCTGATTATTGCCCTTATAATAAACTGGCACACCGCGACTTGCTGATATATAACAAGCCTCTGAAGCAATTGTTGGATCTAAAAAAAATTGTAGAAGGGCACCTTTATCACTCGGTTTAATAAATTTTTCATAAAATTCATTAAACTCAGCAATAATTGAATCCATATCAAGATCAAATTCAAGAAAAGCTGCCCTAATAATATTAAATATTTCATGAGGAGGATGAATAGAGTGCCCTGTAAAAAAATAATCAAATGTTGAGCTTGAATAAACAAAACAATTATTAAAAAATGTTGGATTACACGAAATTCCACAAGACTGAAATCCTTTGCTGTAATTATCTTTTTGAAAATCAATAACATAATTTAAAAGATCTTTAGCATTTTTAAATTGATCAAAGAAATTGTCCAATGAACGCAATGTATCCGTCTGAACGGGCGTCTCATTCAACAAATGGCGCAATACAGACAATATACGATAATTAAACCATATATCTGATTGACACGCATGATACATTACAAATTTATCTGGATGTTGACGCTCTTCTTCAAGAATTTTAGCAACAAGATTAATGTCGTTATTCGACAAATTTAATGTTGGATATAACGTAGTTAAAGATTCTTCCAGCGTAGCCTCTAAACTTATTCCTTTCTCAACCTTTAGTTGATTCAAAAGATAATCCGATGCACAAGGCTTTACATCTACATTATTCTTGAAGGTAGGCCTCTCTAGTTCAGATCGTTTTATTTTTTCTGCCACCAAAAAAGCATATTCCAAATCTTTTAGTGCAGGATGCGAAATACGCTCTTCTTTTACTTCCTGCAAATCTGGTTTTCCTAAAATGCTTTGGGTATGTTTTTCACGTAACATATTTTTATTAAAATCGGGTCGTAAAAGCGTTTCCAACCATTCTAAAACTGGTTTTTGTCTCAACGACTCAACAAAAGGCGGATGTAAAATATAATCATTGACACGAATTGTATTTTGTTTTTCAGCTATCACCACTTTATTCGCTTTTAAAGCTTTCAATACATCGTCAACAGCAATATAAGCATATTGAGTATATTCATGATCATGCATGTCATTAATACATTCTGGATTTTTTATTTCAGTTAAATATGTTCGAAACCGTGTAAACGTACCTTCTTTATGAATATTTATAAGATCATGAGAAGCACTTAAAAGAAGATCGCGCTCGTTAAATATCAACTGATTACTTGATTCTTCTTTGGTTTCGCGAATAGCTGTTTTTAACAATAATTCTTCTGGATCAGATTTCCCGCCCAAATTTCCCCACCAATTATGACGCACACGTTTTCCTATTAATAAAAACGGTTTTCCCTCTGCAAAGGTATAATTTAAGGTACCCGCGGCATCATAAGAAGTTGCATAGGCAAAAGGATCATTATTTAACGTTAAAACATTTCTTGAAATTTGATCTAATAGTTGAGCATGCTGCAATCTTGCCGCCAGCATAGACAAAACTTTTTTACGACCTTTGTAATGAAGTTGTCTGCAAAACGCATCTGTAAGCGACAGAAGCTTATCCGCATGAGAAAGAAGGGAAACAATTTGATTTTTTAAATCATTATCCGTAATTTTTTTAAAAATACCAGCAACACTCGATAAATTAGAATTACGTAAAGTTTGAAGATCAGTCATTTGATATTTCGACCAATCGAGACCTTCCTTTTTAGACTCCCCTAAAGATCTATATAACAATGCACCGCCCGTATCAATTAGAACAAGCTTACCATGTTGATTGAGTATAAAATTCGCTGGTTTAATATCCCAAAAACTAACCAAAGCCAAAGGAACAAAATAAGATGGTAACAATCTATCCAGATCTTCTTTAGAAGGCTGTACACCTTCAACATATTCAGCAAATCGAAATAAATTCCCCTGAAGATTGCATTGATTCTTTAATTCATCAGGAAGTGTATTCAGAGCAATAAAACGTGGGGTTTCAACACCCATATTGTTTAATAAAAGAGCAGCAAGAATCTCGTTAATACCATGACCATAAGAATTCCAGGATTTCAAAGTCCATAATTTATTGTTCTTTGGATCTTCAAATAGATGAACGCCACCCGTACCACCATCTAAATGTTTTACATATTTTAAATTTGCAATATCAGGATGTTCATATTCTGAAAGTGTAGAATATTTAAAATGAACTTCTTTTTGAAGGACAGGATTTGCATTTACCTCTAAACAAAAAAAACAAAATACAAAAAAGACAAATTTTGTCATAATATTATATGAAAACACCTACATAATCCTTTAGAATATTTATTACTTTAATAAAAACTTTCTATTTTTAACATAAAAAAATTTAATTTTCAACAAATATATATGTTTTTAGTCAATATTAAGAATTATATCTTTTAATAAAAGAATAGTACACTTAAATTAGCCTGAAGCCTGGACCTAGGTATGAAGCTACACTTTAACAAGCCCAGGGAAACAAAAAAGTAAAAAACAAAAAATGTCCAGCAACTTAATAAATCACCCTACAACTTTTAATGTTTTTGAATCAGAAAGCCCAAACCATTTTGAACGAACTTCTTCAAAATGTCCTACAGAATCAAAGGGTTGTACCTTTAACCCTAAGAAAGCAACATTCAACCTACCCATTGCAGGTAAAAGAGAGAAAGCAGCTAGTATTTCATCACGTTCAGCTTGAACAAGATTTACTTTTGCACGCAACGCTTCTTTTTCTGCATCAAGCACTTCTAGAACGCTACGCGCACCTGCTTTTTGCTCATTAATAACACCATCAAGCGCAATTTCAGATGAGATCACTTCAGCCTTGCGTGCATCAATTTGAGCTTTTGATGCGACCCATTGATCCCAGCTTTGCTCCGTATGTTCACGCACATCACGACGCGCTCTTTCAATTTCATAACCTTTTTGACTTTGAGTGTGACTAGCCTGTCTTATACGCGCTTCAACACTTCCCGAACTATATAAAGGGATGGAAAGATTAAGAAAAACACCCGCATTTCGGTTGCGTGCATTCTTAATAAACTGATTGTTTGCTTGCGTTAATTCACCACGTAAACTCAAAGTCGGTAACAATTCACCTTTCACTAGACGCACTTCATGACTTGAAGATATTTCGTCTTCGCGTGTTGCTAAAATAAGTGGATTTTCCTTTTCAGCAATATCAAGACAATCCTGAAGTGAAAAAGGAAGTTGTGGTCTTATTTTGGGGAAATGAAAAGAATTTGGCACAAAGCCAACAATTTTTTCATAATTACTACGCGCATTCTTAAGATCACTTTCAGCTTTAATGCGCTCAGCTTTAGCGCCTGCCAATCTAAATTCAGCCTGTGATAAATCTGTTTTCGTCACTTCACCTACATCAAGCCTAATTTTGGTGGCCTCTAAATGTTTGGATAAAACAGATTCCGTCTTATGTTGCAAATCAAGAATTGATTGTGCAGCAACAACATTTAAATGTGCGTGAATAACATCAATGAAAACATCTTGCTCAACAGAATTTAGAACATGTCGTTGTGCAAGAATTGCATGAAAAGCAGCTTTTTTTTGAGCAATCGTTCGCCCACCGCGATACAAAGGCTGTTCCGCAACAAGCTTACCAGCACGTGATGACAAGGAGCCAGTCGTTGTATACATACCATGTTTAAAAGATCCACCGTTAAAAGAAGTCACTTGATTAGCAAAAGAGGGATCTAATGGCAATTTCCACTGACTCTTTTGAGCAGCAGCCTCACCTTCCAAACGTATTCTGGGACGAAAATTTGCATTTGCTTTAGATAATTCTTCATCAATAACAAAAAGTTTTTGACGTTCCGCCATCAATCTTGGATTAGATATATATGATTCGATCAAAGCATCCTCTAGTTCAAAATTAGTGGTATTTTTTTCGGAAATAGCCTGAGTTCCAAACAATAGAACTGAAAAACAAAAACTTAGTGAAAATCGAAACATTACAAATCCTATAACCTAGTATGTACTTAAAGTTGGATCAGCTTCACACGCCCAAGCATGAATGCCACCTTGAACACTAACAGCATTATCGTAACCCTTATCCCTTAAATGACACACTGCTTGCAAACTACGTCTACCATGATGGCAAAAAACAAACAAAGGTTTATCTTTCGGTAAATCAGCATAATCATCTGATAATATTGATCCTAAGGGTATATGTTTAGCCTTTTCAAGACAACAAATATCAAGTTCCCATTTTTCACGTACATCAAGAACAACGCATGGTGTGTTGTTGTCCAAACAATTTTTTAAATCCGTTACGTTTGTTTCCATATCGATCATAATTTAAATTCCTTTAATTGTTGGAAGCCATGCAATGGTTTGGCATTTACATCAAATAAGTCTCGATGCGCAAAATGTTGACCTATACGTTGATATAATCGTGCAACAGCCTGATATGCATTAATCGTTACAATCGCCATCAAACGACCATTTTCAGCCAATTGATTCAAGATATTCTCTGGCACAAAGTCTACAGCACCTTCTAAAAAGATCAATGAATAAGGTGCCCCTTTTGGAAATCCATCTTTTAAATGCGCATAATGAAAAATACAATTCAAAATCTCTAATTTTGAAAGCTCTTCTGTAGCATTTGAGAAGAATTCTGGTTTTTCATCAATACCTATGACGCTTGACGCTAATTTACCCAATATTGCGGTTGTATAACCCATCCCACATCCAATATCCAGCACGACATCATCTTCTTGAATCATCGATGCTTGCACAAGACGTGAAAACGTTAAAGGAGACATTAAGAAACGTCCCTCACCTAAGGATAAATCGCTATCAATATATGAAATATTTTGCACTTCCTTTGGTAAAAATTTTTCGCGAGGTGTCGTAAGAATTGCCTCAACAATGCGTTCCTCAACAACTTGATTTGGACGTAACAATCCATGAACCATATTGATTCTGGCTGTATTATGATCGACATATGATTGGACGTGAACCATGATTTCTCCCCTTCAATTTTTAAGACCTCAAAAAAAGTAAATTAAGGAATTGGTAATTCCCCAGCTCCTCCCTTCCTACGTCCCGCGGCTTGACCGCGGGATCCATTAAACTTTTGAAAAGATTAGATAAATATTTAACAATAGCCTTCTTCACTATGGACCCCGCGGTCAAGCCGCGGGGCGTAGGGGAGAGGCCTAAATTTTTCTCTCTCCCGGAGAATTACATGAATTGTTTAAATATTAATTAAAACCCTCTTGCAAAGCAATTGAAAATAATGTAAATCTATAAACACAAAAAACGGGGTGTAGCGCAGCCTGGTAGCGCGCCTGCTTTGGGAGCAGGATGTCGGGGGTTCAAATCCCTCCTCCCCGACCATTATTGTATGGTCACCGTTTTGAAAACATTTCCCCTTCAAATACTTCTCGACGAATAACCAAAAAATATAGTATTATGCCGCTATCATTCGCATGATATACGTTTTCGTAATATTAACTTGAGAATTGTGTAACAAATTACAAAATGAACTTTTTTTTTAAATTATTTTATATTGTATGTATTTTTTTGAAACCAGTTTTAGCATCCACTGAACTGACCTCTATATCCCTTTATGGCACCCCAAAATATTCAAATGACTTTAAAAACTTTGATTATGTCACCCCCAATGCACCAAAAGGAGGCACAATTCGTCTTGCGATTATTGGTGGATTTGACAATTTTAATCCGTACCCCATGAATAGGATTACGGCTGAAGGCGTTTACTTAACCTATGATAGCTTACTTAAAAGATCACTTGATGAACCCCTTAGCAGCTATCCCCGCATTGCAAGCACATTCACACTAAGTGATGATGAATCTTGGGTTATATTTAAACTCAATCCTAAAGCTAAATTTCACGACCAAACACCTATCACAGCCCACGATGTCGCTAAAACTTTTGAAGCTATTCAAAAAGCGGGACCCTTCACTTTTCGTGAAGCTTTTAAAGAGATTGACCATATCGATATAATATCAACCCACGAAATAAAATTTACATTCAAAACACCCAGTCAACGCGCACTTGTCTTATTCATTGGATTTCTTCCTATTTTACCAGCAAAAGACCTTGAAAAAAAAGATTTAACCCATTTTGCTACAACGCCTTCACTTGCCAATGGGCCTTACAAGGTAAGTAAATACGAATTCAATAAATTTGTTGAATATGAACGTGTTAAAGATTACTGGGCACAAGATTTACCCTCAGAAAAAGGACATAGCCATTTCGATATCGTTCGTTTTGAGTATTTCCGCAATTATCAAGCAGCTTTTGAAGCTTTTAAAGCAGGTACCATAGATCTATTTCAAGAAGAAGATATCGGCCATTGGCTTAAAAATTATAACTTTCCTGCTGCCAAAAAAGGACATGTCCAATTAAAAGACATTCCGCATCAACGTCCAAATATTTTAGGTTTTGTTTTTAACACAAGGCGCGCCCCTTTTAACGATATAAATGTTCGAAAAGCGTTATCGCTCGCTTTAAATGTTGATAGCCTGAATAAAAATTATTTCCATCATGCTTATGAAACAATACCCAGTTTTTTTGGCAATACAGACCTTGCAGCACCAGACACACCTAGTCTTGATGAAATAAAACTACTTTCTTCTTACAAAGATAAAATTTCCGCTGAGCTTCGTAATCATCAATTCAGCCTTCCTCTTTTAAAACATACTGAACATCGACATGATTTAAGTCTAGCCCATGATTTGCTCAGAGAATCAGGTTATGAAATTCGCCAAAACAACCTCTATTCAAAAGAATCGACAAAACCAATAAGCTTTGAAATCTTACTGCAATATCCTCAATATGAAAGACTCGCTTTATCTTTTAAAAAAAGCCTTGAAAAACTTGGCATCACAACCCATGTTCGTGTTGTTGATGCGGCTTTATATCAAAAACGTTTAAATGTTTTTGATTATGACATGATTATTAATAATTGGTCACAGTCACTTGCACCACACGCTGAACAAATGCGATATTGGGGATCAAAAGCGGCAATGACACAAGGAAGCGCAAACTACGCTGGCATTCAAGACGTTGTTATTGATGACCTTTTAGAAAAATTAATATCTCAAAAAAGTAAAGTTGACCATTTAACAATCACACATGCACTCGACCGCATATTACAAAGTGGTTATTATTTCATCTCGCTTCCTCAAAAAACGCGAGATTTTGTTGCATATTGGAACAAATTTGGGCACCCTAAGTCACAACCTGTGTCAGCCTTCCCTCTTCTTAAGTGGTGGTATACACAGACCTGGTGGCAAAATGAGACGAGTCAAGCATTTGAGTAAAAAATTTTTTAAATACGCATTATTTTTAGCATTTGTCATTTTCTTAAGTTCAACCATACACGCTTTTGATGATCAAAATCTTCCTTGGCATCATGCTCTATCTCTTTATAATGAGCCTAAATACCCAGAAGATTTTAAACACTTTAATTACATTAATCCCAATGCCCCCCAAAAAGGCAATTTTGAATTACGTATGCCTGGAACCTTTGACAGCTTAAACCCTTATATACTTAAAGGAATCTATCCAGACGGTCATTGTTTAACTGTTGAAAGTCTTTTAAAAAAATCAGCTGACGAACCTCTCACCATGTATGGTCGAATTGCTGAAAAAATGCAAATACCTGATGATAGGTCTTGGATAAGATTTAAGTTAAGACCTGAAGCCAAATTTTATGATAATTCACCTATTACAGCTGAAGATGTTGAATTTTCGTTTCAATTAATGCGTACGAAATCGCGCCCTGACCTTCGGTCTTTTTATGAACATGTTGATCGCGTCGAAATTCTTGGATCTCGCGATCTCGTTTTTCATTTAAAAACAATAGAAAATAGACAAATACCCCTTATGATCGGCTTTATGCCTATTTTGTCAAAAAAATATTATACAAAACATGATTTTGATCGCCCTGGTCTTGATGTCCCCCTTACAAGCGGTCCTTATATCATCACAAAGATAGAACAAGGTAAAAAAATCATTTACAAAAAAAATCCTAATTTTTGGGGAAAAGATCTCGCTATTAATGTTGGTCATTATAATTTTGATGAAATTCACTACCTTTATATTCGTGACGACGCCGTTTCTCTACAAGCTTTTCAAAAAAACGATTATGATTTTCGCGAAGAACCAAACATTATAAAATGGTCACATGAGTACAATTTTCAAGCTGTTAAAGATAATCGCGTCGCCTGCAAATCATTTCCTGTAGCACATACACTCGACATGCATGGTTTAGTCATGAATTTACGCAAAGATATTTTTGCTGATTATCGTGTTAGACAAGCCCTCACCCTTGCACTCGATTTTGATTGGCTTAATCGCAATTATCTTCATGATGCTTATAAACGCACAGATAGCTTTTTTGTTGATCCTCAAATGATTGCCCATTCACTCCCCAAAGGTTCGGAACTCAGCATCTTAGAACCATTTAAAGATCAATTACCTTCTTTTATTTTTTCAAAGCCTGTTGAAGAATTTATTCCAACAGACACACAAAAATCACGTGCTGATTTAAATAAAGCCAAGGATTTGCTTAAAGAGGCTGGATGGATCATTAAAAACAATCAGCTCCACCACGAAAAAACAAACAAAAAAATGGAATTTGAAATACTCCTAGCACTTCCTTTTTATGAAAAAGTTGTACATTCTTACGCGCATAATCTTGCTAAATTAGGTATCAAAGCAAATATTCGTACAGTTGAATCCACCCAATATGAAAAACGCGTTCAAGACCATGATTTTGGCATGATTATTCATTATTGGAACCAATCCTATTACCCAGGGTGCGAGCAAAGTTTTAATTGGGGTTCAGCACAAGCGTCCATGAAAGGCAGCAAAAATTATGCAGGCATCGCTGATCCCGTCATTGATTACCTGATTAGCACTATTCCCAAAGCCTCAAACCTTGAAGCATATCTTGCCTCAACACGTGCCTTAGATCGACTTTTACGCGCACATCAATTCGTGATACCGTTATTTCAACCGCGCGAAAATCATTGTGCATTTTGGGATAAATTTGGATTCCCTGAATCACCGCCACCTCATGGATTTAGAAATATTCGTTGGTGGGCATTACATACATGGTGGGCAAAATGACTTTAAAAAAAATTGTACTTCTTTCTACATTAGCACTTCTTCCAAACTTAGCCTTCGCTGAAGAAGTATCAAAGCCAATCGATCCCCTTCCCTTACTACATGGCATTTCAATGCATCAAGACCTCAAATATCCAAAGGACTTTAAGTTGTTTGACTATGTCAATCCAAATGCTAAAAAAGGTGGGGACTTACATTTACGTCATATAGGCACATTCGATTCTCTTAACCCTTATTTGCTTAAAGGAACGCCTTCACCCTACCTAATGGGACGCGTCTATGGATCACTTATGAAACGAAATAAGGATGAACCTTTTTCACTTTATGGTTTTATCGCCGAATCTATTCAAGTGCCTGAAGACAGAAGCTATATCATTTTCCATATAAACCCCTTAGCAAAATTTGAAGATGGCACTTCTATTAAAGCTGATGACGTTGTTTTTACCTTTAACACACTTAAAGAAAAAGCAGGTCCGCACATCAAAATGCTTTATAATAAAGCAAAACAAATTGAAAAATTAGGCGATCTTTCCGTCAAACTTATTCTTGATCAAGAAAAATCTGATCGTGAAACAGTTTTATTATTAGCGATGATGCCTGTTTTTTCCAAAAACTTTTTTGATAAACATGTTTTCGAAGAATCCAGCCATATATTCCCTCTTTCATCTGGGCCTTATCGAGTTAAAAAGTTCAATCCAGGCAAAGAAATTGAATATGAACGCGTCAAGGATTTTTGGGCAGAAAATTTACCCTGCATGAAGGGCCAAAATAACTTTGATAATCTGATTGTTACAAGCTATCGAGATGAAAATATAGCCCTTGAATCTTTCAAATCAGGTGGATACGACCTTATTCACGAAACAGATTTTGCCAAATGGGAAAAAGATTACGATATTCCAGCGGTCAAAGAAGGCAAAATCAAAAAGATTGTTATGCCCTTCAAACGTCCGATGGGCATGTTTGGTATTGCCCTCAATATGCGCCGCCCTCCTTTTGATAATCTTAAACTTCGCCAAGGACTTATTACCCTTTTTGACCATCAATGGATGATCGAAAATTATTACAATAATTCATACGTCCCAAGCACTAGTTTTTTCAGTAATTGTGATTTTGAAGCAAAAGGTCAAGCCACAGGCAAGGTCAAAGAAATTCTTGAAACTTATAAAGATAAAATTCCCCCTTCCGCTTTTGATGCCCCTAAAATTCAAAATATTACGCAACGTGAACGTTTAAGAATCGCCTTAAAATTATTCGATGAAGCTGGCTGGCAAATCATTGGTAAAAATCTTACAAACATTCAAACGAAAGAAAAGCTTTCCTTTGAAATACTAATTGGTTTAAAACCGCTTGAAAAAATATGTTTAGCTTATGCCAATATGCTTCAAAAAGCAGGTATCGACCTTAAAGTACGTTATGTTGACTCAACCCAATTCAACAAAAGAAAAGATGAGTATGATTTTGATGCCGTTATTCATTTATGGGGTGTTAATTACCCGGGCAAAGAATTAAACCATTCTTGGTCAACAGAAGCAGCTAATAAAGAAGGCGCACGTAATTATCCAGGTATTAAAAATCCTGTTATCGATGATTTAATTCAAAAAATTATTGAACAAACCAATTATGATGATTATGTCGCTTATATTCAAAGTCTTGATCGTGTTTTATGGTCGGGTGACTATCTTGTACCACTGGTTTATTGGAATAAAGATCATTTTGCTTATTGGAACAAATTTAAAATCCCTGATGTATTAGATACCAATCAAGGTAAACTTTCTTATTTGAACCGTGAGGAATGGGCCATAGACTTATGGGAAACGGCAAATTGAGCTCTTTCCTTAACACTATAAAGTTGTTCAGTAAAATGAAACCCTACTTCAAAATCAAATTAATAGGTGGTCCTGGTAAATTTTTGGATTTTCGAATACATAAAGAAGATTTAACATGCGCAACATTAGGTGCTGACGTTAATTGTGTCGTTAAAAATCGTTGGTATGAATCCCAATCTTGCGCAATTATTTTAAGTAAAAAATCTGTATCACCCGCAAGCATTTGACACTCACGCACCATATCCCAGTTTTGCACGAGATTTTCAAAAGCGATTAAATCGTTTTCAGCATGAGAATGCAAACGCACTTGCGCAAATATAACGACTGTGAAGCCTAAAGCTTCAGCATTGATATCAGCGTGATAACCTGTTATAAAGCCAGAATCTTCAAGTGTTCGCACACGCCTTAAACAAGGGGGTGCTGATATTCCTGCACGATCGGCAAGATCAACGTTTGTCATTCGCCCGTTATCTTGAAGATCATGTAAAATTTGAAGATCGATTGCATCAATTTTTGTGCGTCGCATTTATTTAACCTTAATTGACCGGTACTCAGCGCAGTAGACTAATATGTAAAAGTTCGTGCGCCTAATGTTTTTTGTAATTTTATGTCTTACTAAGACTTGATACGGAGCCTAAAATGTCAACTCAAACCTGTTGGATAATGAGCGATGGACGCCGAGGCATTGAAATTCAATGCTTAGCTTTGGCAGATGCCCTTAACCTTACACCAATTTTAAAAAGGATCAAGCCCTCTTATCCATGGTTTTTTTTACCGCCATCTCTTTGTTTTAAAGCATTATGCTCTGTCAAAAACAATCCTGATCCAATTTCACCACCATGGCCTGATATTTTAATCACATGCGGAAGACAATCAGTTGCAATTTCATCTGCAATTCGTCAAAAAAGCAATAATAAGACCTTCACTATCCACATTCAAGACCCTAAATTAAATTTAAATAAATTTGATGTGATTGTGGCGCCTTTACATGACAATCTAAAAGCACCTAATGTTATCAATGCGTTAGGTTCTATTCATGGGATTAATCCTGAATTCTTAAAACAAGAAGGACAAAAGTTTAATTATTTAGTTGAAAAACTACCTAAACCACACATAAGTGTTATTATTGGTGGTATCAGTAAACATCATGATTTTAGCGAAAAAGTATTTCAAACATTAATTCAAGATCTTAAAAACCTTCAACAAAAATATGGTGGTAGCCTTCTTTTAACACCATCTCGCAGAACACCTACACATTATATTTCTAAACTAAAAAGTGAACTAACTGACATACCTCATTATTTATGGGAGGGTGTTGATCCAAACCCTTATTTTGGTATGATTGCTCTTTCAGATTTTCTTATTGTCACTTGTGATTCAGTCAATATGGCAACGGAAGCCGCCGCCAGCGGCAAACCCCTTTATATTTATCATTTTGATGAATCGCCGCCTAAATTTATAGAATTCCATCAATCCTTACGTGATAAAGGCATTTCACGTCGTTTTGAAGGCATTTTAGAAAATTGGCATTACGAACCTTTGCTTGAAATAAATCGAATTGCAGATAGAATAAGAGAGATTTATGAAAAATCCCAGCCTCAAGAAGACTAAAACTGGGATCAAGGTAGAACAACACAAATAATAAGAAGAAGACAATTAGTCTTACAATTATTATACAATATTTATTTCAAAATATGAATAAATATTATCATCTTTATTTGAAATGCTTTAAAGGAGAAATAAAATGACAGTAACACACAAAACAAAAGTTCTTGTTATTGGTAGTGGGCCTGCAGGATATACTGCGGCAATTTATGCAGCGCGCGCTAACTTAAAACCCATACTAGTGGCTGGTTATGAATCGGGTGGCCAATTAATGTTAACAACAGATGTCGAAAATTATCCTGGTTTTGCCAAACCAATCCAAGGCCCTTGGCTGATGAATGAAATGCGCGAACAGGTTTTAGCTTTAGGCACCGAACTACATGATGACTACATTTCATCTGTTGATTTTTCAACACGTCCCTTCAAAGCAATCGGTGAAAGTGGCAAAACCTATATCGGTGAAACAATCATTATTGCCACAGGCGCTCAAGCACGCTGGCTTAATATTGAAAGTGAAGCAACATTTCGCGGTTTTGGTGTTTCAGCATGTGCGACATGCGATGGTTTTTTCTTTAAAAATAAAGAAGTTGCAATTGTTGGTGGCGGTAATACGGCCGTTGAAGAAGCTATTTACCTAACGAATTTTGCCAGCAAAGTAACACTTATTCACAGACGTGATACGTTACGTTCTGAAAAAATATTACAAGAAAGATTATTCGCCAATCCCAAAATATCTGTTCTTTGGAATCACACTATTGAAGAATTTTTAGGCAATGATTCCCCTAAAGAGCTCACAGCACTCAAAGTAAAAAACATTAACACAAATGAAACATCCATCTTAAATGTATCAGGTACCTTTATTGCCATTGGGCATGATCCTGCGACAAAATTATTTAAAGATAAAATTGAAATGGATCATGAAAACTATATTGTAACAAAACCTGATTCTACTGCAACAAATGTTCCAGGAATATTTGCAGCAGGAGATGTTAAGGATAAAATATTTAGACAAGCAGTTACTGCCGCTGGCATGGGTTGTATGGCAGCACTTGAAGCCGATAAGTTCTTAGTGCATGAAGTTGAATCAAAAGAGACAAAAACAAAAAACTATGCTAATATTCAGCAATAAATGTGCTGCAACATGATTTTTACTAATAACGTCACCAAAATTATTTTAAATGATTATCTTGGTGACTTATTATCTCTAATTTTTCAACAATTCATTTAAAATGTTTGATCCTTATATCCGCCCCCTCATTGATCCACCCTTAAATCATATTGGCAAAAAAATTGCATCATACAATATTAATGCTAATATCATTACCCTCATAGGCTTTACCTTAGGATTAAGCACAATCTTATTTATTTACTTCGAGAATTATTATATAGCAGCGTTTTTTTTAGCTTTAAACAGACTTTTTGATGGATTAGATGGTGCTGTAGCGCGTCAAAACACCCTTACTAATTTTGGTGGTTTTCTTGATATTGTATGCGATTTTATTATATATGCGGGTATCGTTTTTGCTTTTGCCTTACTCAATGATGGCAACCAATTACCCGCTGCTTTTTTGATTTTCAGCTTTATTGGTCCCATCACGTCATTTTTGGCTTATGCTATTATTGCTGCCAAAAAAGATATAAATACCCAAAAACGAGGTAAAAAATCATTTTATCATTTAGGTGGTATTTGCGAAGGCACTGAAACGGCCTTTATTCTTATTCTAATGTGCCTTATACCTGCGCACTTTCCTGAAATCTGTTATATCTATGGGTTTTTATGCTGGTTAACAACGATTGGACGTATTTATTGCGCTTGGGTTGACTTTAGTTAATTTTCTTCTTTTTGTAATATTTATACAAAACTGGCAATAATACCAAAATACCCAACCCAATAAATGCTAACAAAATTTTGGGCTCTAGTAGCAAATTTACTGAAAATTCTTCTTTTTGAAGAACATCATGCAGACCAACGCCGATAGATACATATACAAAAGAACCGGGCATTATCCCAAAAAATGTTCCCAAAATAAAAGTACGTAATGGAATTTGTAAAATGGCTGCAACCAAATTAATCGCCACAAATGGAAAAATGGGAATAAGGCGTAATGTCAGCAAATAATAAGTTGCATTTTCCTTAAACCCTTTTTGCATTTTTTGAACCCAAGGGCCTGCTTTTTCTTTTATAAGATCCCGAGAAGCCAGCTTCGTACCTAAAAATAAAATAGTTGCACCAATAGTTGCTGCAGACACCACAAGAAAAGTGCCTAATATTTGGTTGAAAAAAAAACCACCCACCAAAGTCATAAAAGTTGCACCTGGGATTGATAAAGCAACAACTAAAATATAAAGCCCAACATAAATCAGAATAGCCATAATTTTGTTATTTAAAACATATAGCTCAAGCGTTTGTTGATTTTCTTTCAACACTGCAAAACTAAAATAATCGCGTAAGCCTGAAAACCATGCAATGATTGCTAAAACAACAATCAACACTAAAGGCAGATATTTTTTCACCGCGTCACCGACATTAAAAATTTAACTATTTTTTTGGTAAAAGGTGAAAAAATTTTATCTTTATAAAAACTACCCGCTAATTGTTTATGGATATCACTTAAAGTTGGATAAGGCACAATTGTATCGACAATCGTTCCAATTTTAAGATTATTTTGTATTGCCATCACCCAAGGCATAATTAATTCACCTGCACTTACGCCTAAAATCGTAGCGCCCAGAATATGGCCTTTTGGGGTTACTAGTGCCTTAATCTGACCTTCAATTCGTCTTTCTGCTTGCGCCCTATCATTCTGCGCAAATGACATTTCCAATACTTTGTATGCTTTTTGTCGTTTTATCAAATCAGATTCAAGCGCACCGATATGCGCAAGCTCTGGATCCGTATAAGTTACCCAAGGAATGGCACGTGTTTCAACTTTTTTACAAATCTTAAAAATCGTATTTCTAATCGCAATACCCGCATGATAACCCGCCACATGCGTAAATTGATACCCCCCTATACAATCACCGATCGCATAAACACGTTTATTTGTTGTACGAAGATATGCATCAACAACAATGCTTTGTGGTGAGGCATTAATTTTAGCAACAGCTAAATTCAACGCACCAATATTAGGCCTTCGTCCTGTTGCTACAAGCACATGCGACGCTTGAAGTTCAACCATATTATTATCAGCATCGTTATAAGAAAAATATATTCTATTATCTTTTGATGTAATTGAATTTATAATGACGTGTTCTTTAATCTCAATACCTTCTTGAATTAATATTTTTTTCAATTTTGACGTCATCTGCGGATCATCTTTAGGCAAGGCTGCAAAGGCTTCTAAAACTGTTACCCTAGAACCAAAACGTATAAAAGCTTGCGCCATCTCTATACCAATTGGCCCACCGCCTATAATCACAAGATGGTCCGGCAATACATCCAAATCAAAAATTGTTTCATTGGTTAAATACGAAATTGATGACAATCCAGGAATGGGTGGCACAAAAGGAATAGAACCTGTCGATAGAATAAATCGTTTTGCGTGAATCAAATAATGATCTGTTTCCAATGTATCCTGATCTACAAAGCTTCCTTTTTCTTGAATAACTTTAACACCTAAAGATTCAAAGCGTTCGACAGAATCATACGGCGCAATATTGGCAATAATGTGATGGACATGTGCATGTACTTTCTTAAAATCTACCTTAGGTTTATCGACATTTAATCCAAAAATACTTGCTTCTTGAAAATGATGTTGCATTTTTGCGGCCGCAAGCAATGCCTTAGAAGGCACGCAGCCATAATTCAAACAATCTCCGCCCATTTTTCCTGATTCAACAAGAATAACAGTGGCACCCATTTGAGCTGCAGCTGCAGCAAAAGACAAACCACCAGAACCTGCGCCTATTACACAAAAATCACTTTTAAGGAGTTGCTTTTCTATTGGCGCCATAAATACCTCGTTAAAAATGATCGTAATATATCCATCATTTCATTTTCAAACCAACGTATCAAGACAGAACATTTGTTCCTACGGCACATGATCTAATTTAAAAAAATTAATTAAATCAACGTATTATTTTAATTGCAATCACATTGACATTATATTACAGTAAGCCGCATTATCTTTTTTGACAAAAAAAACATATAAATACAGCATGTTATGTTATTCTTAAGCATTAAAAAACAATGATGTATTAATGTCAAAATAAAGATCGAACAACACAACAAAATATAAAATTATTATAAAGGTAAGAAATGAAAAAAATCTTCTCCATAGCTTTATGCATCATATTAAATGCTCAAATAATAAATGCAGCAAAAAAAAGAGATATAAATACACTAGAAAACGAACAAGAAAACACTGAACGTGAAAAAAAAATACAAAAAACTCAAAACATTAATGAAGAAATTAAAATTAAAAACATTAAACATTTTTTTGAAGAAATAAAAAAAATGTCATTAAATTTTGAAAAAACACTTTTTATATTTGATTTAGATGGCGTCATTACAAATCGATCACACCCCAACGCAAGATCAAAAAACAAGCAACAAATCAAACCAAGAGGCTCTATAATAGACTTAATTGCAATTCTTCATGAAACAGGTTCACACGTTATTGTATCAAGTGCCTGGAAAGACTTTAATGAAACCCTTCAAAGAGTAAACGGCTTAAATTTAGGTGAAATTCTTAATTTAAATCAAACATTTATCGTAAGTGATGCAAATTTAGAGACTAAATACTATCAAAATGGTAACCTTATTTCTGTACGTTATAAAAGCAATGTAAATCAAGAATATTTTCCTCAAAAAGCACTTTCAGCCCATTACGCCTACCCTAATATTACATTTGAAAATGTGATCTTCATCGACGATACAAAAGATAACATTACTATTTTCCAAGAAGACATAAAAAAAATGGCTTATGCTAAAAATGCCCATATCCACCTTTTTTGTTTATCAAAAATAAATGGCGCTAATAAACCAGAAGATATTATTTCTTCTGAAGATCTAGAATCATTTAAAGCATCATTTTTATCTAAAACAACAGAATATTCAATACATGATGATGCCACAAACGAAAACCAAGAAAATGAACAAACCAACGGTAATTAATATTATTATCAAAAACAACCTATTGACATTGAACGCTTAAAAGCATAACAACAATAGACCAGAAGATTGGATGACTGCTCTTGAAACTCAAGAGAGGAAAGTCCGGGCTCCATGGAATGAAGATGCCGGATAATGCCCGGCGGGGGATAAAACCCTTAGGGAAAGTGCCACAGAAAACAAACCGCCTATTTGATATCCTAGGATATCATGCAAGGTAAGGGTGAAAAGGCGAGGTAAGAGCTCACCGCGATGCTTGTAAAAGGATCGGCATGGTAAACCCCATCTGGAGCAAGACCAAATAGAGAGAGCATGATTCAAGCAATTGATCAGGCGTATTCCACGCTGTTCTCTGGGTAGGTTGCACGAGATGTTTGGTAACAAGCATCCTAGATGAATAGTCATCGCCTTGTAAAAGGTACAGAACCCGGCTTATAGATCTTCTGGTTTAATTTAACAATTCACTTTACATTCTTATTTCCTTTAAATTTCAAATATAATTGATTAAAACAACCCATTAAAAGAAATAAAATTTTCTTTATTTCTCAACAAGTTAAAAACAAACACCATATATATTTGATTATATTAAAATAATGAAACTTATTATAATTATTTACTTGCTTTTTTATTTATGTTAGTGTACATCAAATAATTTTTTAAATATTATAATTGGAGTAAAATAATGAAGAAAATATTTTTTTGTTTATCATTGTGTTATACTTTTGTTTCTTGTTCATTATTAGCAAACCCTGCCAATGATCCAAATCAAAAACTGGGAAAACGTCAACAAAATATTACTGAAAATACTAAAAATAAAAAAGTTGTAAATTTAAAAAACATATTAATAGAAGAAGTTAACGGCGAAACAGATTTAGAAGGTTTTTTTAAAACTTATGACAAAGAAGAAATATTTAAAGCAGCAGAATCATTGCTTTTAGATATAGATCATGCCAATTATATGCAAGCATTTTTAATTAATATTACAAACACCCCCAATTTAAACTTAGATTTAAAATTAAAAGCTGCCAACATACTTTGGAATAGTAATTACACAGATTTTTTAAGCCAACAATACATTCATAAAACAGCTGCAATAAGCGCATATGGTGAAATTACAATTTTTTTAATTCAAAAAAAAGATATAAACTTTTACCCTATATTAAATTGGTTATTAAACACATCTGTAGCTAATTATGAGAACGTTTTTATAACATTATGTAAAATCCATTACTTTTTTAATGCTTCAATTAAAGAAAACAATTGGATGGACGAATATGGAAATAATTTATTCGAACATACAAAATTACGCACAAAGACATATTCATCTATTTATAAAATCAAAAATCAAAATTGGACACCTTTAGATTACTCAAATGCAAATAACTTCATTCTCGAAATATGGCAGAAAGTCGATATTGATACATTGCTTAAACAATATCAAAAAATTGCGCACCAAAAATGGTCAGGAAGTGAATGTCTAAATATTCTTATGGCAATCGTCAACATTAAACCATCGGGATGGAATGATGTATTGGACACAACAAAAAAACTTATCCATCCTAATTGGTCTAGCGACGATATTAATAAATTAATTGCTAATATATCTAAGATTGATATCAATGAAGATTTTAATACCCTAAGCACTCAAATTACAACCATTCTACCTGCGGAATACTCAGTAGAAGATTGCATAAGATCCATTAATGTAATTAAAAACATAAAACAAGAGAGACGAGAAACTGTTACCAACGTTGTAAAATCACTTTTACAACAAGATTGGCCATGCGATGATATTAATAAATTGATTGACCATATAGCTAACATTAATATCGATGAAAATCTTAATACCCTAAGTGCTTACGCTACAACTATTCTACCTACAAAATGCTCAGTAAAAGACTGCATGCACTTAATTTGGGCAGTTAAAAACATAAATACAGAGAAACGTGAAAATGTTATTAACATCGTAAAATCACTTTTTCAAGCAGATTGGTCTAGCGAAAATATTTATGAATTAATTAATAATATCGACAAAATTAATATCGATGAATATCTTAATACCCTAAGCGCCCAAGTTACAAATATTCTACCTGCGAAATACTCAAAAGAAGATTGCTTAAAATTAATTAACGCAGTTGAAAATATAAAACCGTCAGGACGAGAGGATGTTATTAACGTCGTAAAATCACTTTTACAACCAGATTGGACTATTAAAAAATTAATAAAATTAATTGATGTTGTAAAAGATTTCCCAACAGATGAAGACTTCAATACATTAATTGATTGTTTTAAAAGATTTGGATTTGAAAAATATTCACTTAAAGAATGTAAAAAACTACTTATAGAAATTCAAGATATTAAAAAAGAATATAGAGAGAAATTAATTGATTTCGTAAAAGAGATCGCCGAACCTAACTGGAGCATTTTTATGTATAAAAGTGTTATAGTTAACACAAACAAAACCAGTAATTTAAATTTTTTAAATTTTTATTCATTTTTATTTAAAAAAATTAAAAAATCAAATAATTTTGAAGAAAAAATAAAATATTCAGAAAAAAATTTATATTCACTAATAGAAATTGAATATGAAATCAATCAAGAAATGTTTGATCTATATATTAAAGCAACAAATGATTTATTATCAGAAAATAATTTAGTATCCGGTAGTTTTCTTACAACTTTTTTACTCATTGCGGCACTCAAACCTGAAACAGATAATGACATCAAAAAAATTAAATTTTGGAGAAAACTCATAACTTCTTATTCAGACCATCAACTTTTATCAATTTTCAAAAGAGCCTTAGAAATAAAAGAAGAAAAACTAAATATTATAGACCAATTCAAAAATGAAATTACATTAGGACATTGTGACGCAAGTGAAGAAATAGGATTGTTTTCAAAAATTTCTGAAATTAGTAATGATGATGATATAAAATATATAGTTTTTTGCATTACCGAAAACAAATATATATCTTATTATGAAAAAATATACTTGATTAATACCTTTATAAAAATTGGTATTGACAAATGGAAGATTCTTCATAACAACGTAAACAAGATTGTTTCGCATTTTTCAAGTCTACATCCGAATAATACGAAACATGAATACGGAAGCCTATATAGCAATCTAATAAAATTTTTTATAAATATTGATGAAGACAAATTTGAAAATATAATCAGCGAAACAAATGATATTATTTCGCAGAAAGAAAATTTACATTACTCTCATATCTGGCCTATCGCTACTTTTGTTTCAAAAATTAAAAATAAAGAAATAATTTCACATATATGGAATTCTATAAAGGATCTTAAGCCAATGGACTTGAAACCTTTTAAGGAAATAATAAAATTTTTTCCGAAAGATTTTGATTTTTATATCAAAAAATATATTACCTACTGCAAAGAAAGCGAAGCATATGAAGATGAAGACAATGCTTGGCATAAATTCATTTGTATATACAAGTTTGATAGAAAAAAATTTTTATATTTTATTGACACTCTTTTAATGTTTCCTGAAGAAAAACGTATGGATATCGCAAATCTTATTTTTTCACCAAATATTGGACTAAAAAAAATATTAAATGATGACGGTGAAGATGAAGATGATGAACGTATTTATATTTCTGCTAATTTATTAAATATTTATCAAAATACACAAGAAAAAGATTTTTTTCTTAACCAAATGGAAAATATTTTAATATCAGACAATAAACAAACTGCAAAATATGTTTCTTATTTTATTAGTAATAACTATGAAGAGCTTGGTCTTATTGAAGATAATGCGCTTGTTCAATTGGCAATTCGTGTTGAAATACTTTTGAATGAATCTAATGATCCAAAAAGTCCTTATAAAATTCATGGAGATTTACTCAAAAAAAGAGAAGAGCATATTGATTTCTATAATTTAACATCTTGGCAATTTTTTCCAGATGAAAACAGTGACAGCATTAAACACAAGATTGCTTTAAACCCAACATTTTTTAGAAAACTCTCTCAAAATCAAATTGATTTTGATTCAGTGCCTAATATTCATCCTCAATTGTTAAATCTTATGTTGACTACAATTGAAACACGTATTTCTCTAAACCCTAGGCTAAATAATGCAATACAATCTGAAGGACTTCCTTCTTTTGCTAGTATTAAATTAACAACCTTAGGTCAAGATGACGATGGATATTTACTAAAACTTTTAACACAACCCAAAGAGCATAGGATAGCAGCACAATTTAAATGCATCCTACATTATTTAACAACACTAAATGCTGATGCTACAGCAGAGACTTTATCTAACCAAGAATGGGCTATTTTGAGCACCCTTAGCTCTATTCTTGAATGCAGCACAGGTCGTGATGCTGGCATTGTTAATATCTATGCATTACTACCACACCAATATAAACTTAAAACTCTTATTCCTATAGATGTAGAGGATCAAGATTATTTAGACGCCCAAGAAATAGGCGGGATTAAAAAAATCGCTCCAAACTTATATCCCTTTTTAGAAGATACAATTCAGGATATTATTGACCCACTATTTACTGCTGTTAGTCCATTATTACAGGAATTATGTGGTGAAGCTGATATTATGGAAGCTGTTCATCAAGGCCTTTATCTAAGAAACTTAATTGGTGATTTAGTTGGATCACGCCATAAGATAAAATTTGATATGAATGCTGGTTTGTATTACGAAAAATTACTTGCCTATAATCGTCAAGAAGTGCTTGATATTTTTTATAAATATGCAGATTTAAATCTTAAAACCCTTATTTCTATCACGCGTTCAAAAATCAATGAATTTATGGATCAAGGAAAGAATTTGATAATCTATAACGAATTACGGACATTACTTGACAACCATATTAACGGCTCGATTGAATTAGATGAAGAAGATAGACCTTCTATTACTGATGAAGGGACTGTAAAATTGCTTATTTTTATCGGCGCTCTTAACGAAAACAACAGGTTGTTTTAATAATTCGCAATCCACGGGACAAGTCCCGTGGAGTTTACAATCTAGCGCCGAGGACTGGAATGACTTGTGCCAGCGCTAGAGGAACTGGACGATGAAGATGATGACGGTTCAAATTTAGAATCATGGACGAGTTTAACATTAAATTTCTTCTCAGCCGCCATACATTGACCACGGATAAGTACGAGTTTATTCCCTACGTCTCGAATTTTGCCTGAGGCATCTGTGTAGTAATCTGCGCCCATTCCACCAGATTCTTTTGTATTTAAAATGTCTGGATGATTCGGGAAATAGTTTTTTATCATGGCCACATTGTCGGGGTTTTGTAAATTCTTTACGGCTGCTCGAATTTGAAGGAAATGTTTATATTCCTCGCTAAATTTTTGGCATTTTGCAATTGTTATTTCTTTGCTATCTGCGTCATTGGGTGTAATTTCTGGATAATTGGGTTCGGAAAAGAGTGGTGTTGAAAACATCGCGAATATAATTATTAGAAAAGTGTTTGTTTTTTTCATTATTGCCTCCAAGATTTTAAGTTTAACTTTATTTTCAATTTTTTTTAATCATTTGTCAAATAAGCAAAAAGATTAATTTTATAAAATAATTCTATACCCAAATAATTTGGAAATATCGATTTTTAGGCATGAGATTTGAGGTGATTTTTGATACCGAAAATTTCGACAGATAATTGTTTTACCTTAGAAATTTTTGGTTCAAAAAACGACCAAAGGTCATCGGCTAAAAACGGTAGTTTTAGATTATTTGGGTATATCCTTGTGAAAATGTATGCTGCAATCGACAACCACCGCATTTTTAAAATAGGTACAAAGTGCTTCATCTGGATTGGTTTATTCGCGTGAACTGCACAACCCAGACCTTCTTCGTTTAATGCATCGATTTGATATCGAAATAAGTTTCATTATTCATCACGACTAGCTCAAACGTTCCAATGCCTTTTCTAATTTTTGCCGTCTTAGATGCGCTTCTTCTACTTGCACTTTAAACTGTGTAACAACGTCAGCTGGTGCTTTAGCAACAAAACTCTCATTACCCAATTTTTCATCAAGACGCACGATCGTATCATTTAATTTCGTAATTTCGCGCGACAATCTTTCTTTTTCTTTAGCAAAATCAATAATATCTGCTAATGGCACAAAAAGAGTGACCTCATCTAATACGCTTTGCACAGCGCCTTTTGGAATTTGCCCATCAGCTATAATGGAGATATCAGATAAACGTGCTAAGCGTTTCAACAAAACATCATGACGTTGTAAACGATCATTTGTTGCCTTGCTTACATCTTTCAAGCATAAAGGTACGAAAGACGATGGTGGAACGTTCATTTCAGCACGCAAGGTACGAATTTCAGAAATAAAACGTATCGCCCATTCCATTTCATCTTGCGCTTGAACATCTTTAATATTTTCAAAAGCGGTAAAATCTGGCCATGAAGCTTGAATCAGTAATCCATTAGGAGAACCAAAACGTTTCTCCCATAATTCTTCTGTGACATAAGGCATAAAAGGATGCAACATATGTAACAATTGGCCAAATGCCCAAGACGTTACAGCCCGTATTTCTTTTTTGGCCTCTTCATCTTCCCCAAAGAAAATTGGTTTAATAAATTCCAAATACCAATCGCAGAAAGTGCCCCAAGTGAATTGGTATAAACTTTGAGACGCTTCATTGAATTTATAAGCAACAAGTGATTCTTCAACATTTTTGGCAAGATCCATGATATCCGAAATAATCCATTTCGACAGAGACAATGTTGCCTTTTTAGGATCAAAATCAGGATCCAATTTACATTCATTCATTTCAGTGAAACGCGCTGCATTCCAAATTTTAGTCACAAAATTACGATTACCTTCAACACGATTTTCGGACAATTTAATATCGCGCCCTTGGGCCGCTAAAGTCGCCAACGTGAAACGCATTGCATCAGCGCCGAATTTTTCAATAATATCCAAAGGATCAATAACATTTCCTTTTGTTTTGGACATTTTTTGGCCATGTTCATCTCGAATCAATGGATGGATATAAACATGTTTGAAAGGCACTTCCTTCATAAAATGAAGACCCATCATAATCATCCGTGCAACCCAAAAGAAAATAATATCAGCGCCCGTATCCAATACATCCGTCGCATAATAGCGTTTCAATTCTGGCGTTTCATTTGGCCATCCCAAAGTTGAAAAAGGCCATAACCCAGACGAAAACCAAGTGTCTAAAACATCTTCATCTTGACGCAATTCAACGTGCTTACCAAAATGCTTATGCGCTTTAGCTATAGCTTCTTCTTCATCCATTGCACAAAACAATGTATTATTTGGACCATACCAAATAGGTATGCGGTGACCCCACCATAATTGACGGGAAATACACCAAGGCTGAATATTCCGCAACCATTCAAAATAAGTGTTTTCGTAATGTTTAGGATAAAATTGAATGCGCCCCTCTTCAACAGCCTTAATAGCAGGCTGCGCTAAAGTATGCGCATCAACATACCATTGATCCATTAATCGAGGCTCAATGATTGCCGCAGACCGATCGCCATGGGGCACCGTATAAATATGCGCTTCAATTTTTTGCATGAAGCCTTGCGCTTCCAACATTTCTACAACTTTAGGACGCGCCACAAGTCGATCGAGCCCACGGAAATCTACAGGTAAGTTTTCATTTAATCAAGCATGTTCATCCATGATATTTAAAGGTTCTAATTTATGTCTTTTCCCGACTTCAAAATCGTTAAAATCATGCGCAGGCGTAATCTTAACAGCCCCCGTCCCTTTTTCTGGATCAGAATGCAGATCTGCAATAATGGGGATTAAACGATCCGTAAGCGGCAATAAAACACTTTTACCGATTAAATCACGATAACGATCATCATCTGGATGAACGGCCACGGCCATATCCCCAAACATTGTTTCAGGGCGTGTGGTCGCAACTGTTATAAAGCGATCTTTAGCTCCTTGAACAGGATAATTTATATAATAGAATGAACCACTTATTTCATGATTTTCAACTTCTAGATCAGAAATCGCTGTCATCAATTTATGATCCCAATTGATCAATCTTTTATCGCGATAAATAAGACCTTGATCAAAAAGATCAACGAATACTTTGCGCACGGCAAGCGACAAACCCTCATCCATCGTGAAACGTTCGCGATCCCAATCAGGACTTGCCCCTAAACGTCTTAATTGATGCGTTATTTGGTTGCCAGATTCTTCTTTCCAGGCCCAAACTTTTTCCAAAAACTTTTCACGACCCAACTCTCTGCGTGATAATTGTTGTTTTGCAAGTTCACGCTCAACAACCATTTGGGTCGCAATACCAGCATGATCCGTGCCAGGCTGCCAAAGCGCGTCATAACCTTTCATCCGATAAAAACGGATAAGAATATCTTGTAATGTAAATGTCAAAGCGTGGCCAATATGAAGCGAACCCGTCACATTTGGCGGCGGCATCATAATTGTGTAAGGTTTTTTAGAAGATTGAGGATCGCATTTAAATGCCCCAGATTTTTCCCAAACAGGGTACCATTTTTGTTCAACATCTTGAGAGATATAATTCTTATTTAACATCGTTTACTCGTATGATTAGGGGATGCGATTTAATGAACGTATTCTATAGCAACCTCAAGAGATTTACAATTGGTAGACAAGAAATCTATGGATAATGTTTGATAAGAAAATCGGAGATTTTCTTATCGTGTTTTCTAAAATAATCATACCGAAAAAAACAATGTAGATAAATCTTTGAGTTGTATAAATTTACACATCACTCCTTCCTACGTCCCGCGACTTGTTCGCGGGATCCAGAAAGTGTTTGAAAAGTTTCTATAAATAGTTATAGCTACCTTTTTTTCCATGGATCCCGCGGACAAGCCGCGGGACGTAGGAGGGGCGGTAGCATTTACTCTACAAAGCGGTCCAACGTGATCGATGCCTAAAATTCAACGCATCAATTAGTTTTTAAAGAAATTTGTAAGAATTTGCGTTTGCATATTAAACATTCTAATAAACAAACCTGTTGTACAACGATCAATTTGATCTTCAAAAAAACCTTTGAAAAGAGTTTTTAAATGTTCAATTTCAACTTCACTCAAATATTTTTCACAGTAACGAATTAATGACGCCACAAAAATCATATAATCATAATCCGTAAAATCTTTCCGATCATAAGGTCGATCAATAACAAATGTACCTGCTATTATACCATTACGTTCTTTAAGACGATTTTCACAGATTTTTTTGTAATTAAAACCTTTCAAATCAAAATAATTTAACATTTCTTCATAATTATTAAATTTTTCAACATCATTTTTTTTAATTACAGTTTCTGATATATTTTGAAGTCTTCGATAATTTTCAAGACAAAAAGGCCCTTTATTCATAATATCTTCATGTTTGCCCCATACGCCCATAGCATTATGAAAGCCCTCAATTATTTCTTGAACCAATTGTTCATTGATAGGCTGAAATATAGGTTTGTATTTAACAGGTCCTTGCTCAACAACAATTGGATTTAGCGCTGGAATTGGTGCCAAAATAACTGGTGCTGGTGCTGGAACCAACGCAATAATTCCTACAGCCTTAGTGTTATCTTTCACAACATTTTGTTCGTTAGGAAAGACTGGAATTTCAATAATTCTTTCAAAATCTTCACCTGCAGGCATAGTCACTACAATTTTTAAATCAAGCACTTCATCAATAAAATTTGTACGATCAAAAGCAAGTCTATTTTGATAGATTCGTCCTATATCATTATGAGCTCTAGCCTCTGAAACACAGCTAAATTTTTTATCCCTAAAATCACCCGTCAAATCATAACTCATATTACCATCAGGATATCTATGCAATTGAATTGCTGATGAATACAGCCCAGGAAAAACATAAAGAAAATTCGTTTTTTGACGATCTCCACCCTGATAAAAATTAAGATAATAATGACCGGGTGCAAGTCTGTCTAAATCAGCAATAAATTCTTGACGATCATTAGGTAAAATTACTATAGGATTATCTACTGAACCAACACGTCCACATTCTATACGATCAGATTCTTCATAATTTTTATCTATAATTATCGGATTTTGAATTGGTAGAAAAGGCTCAACAACTTCTTGTGTTTCTCTATTATATTCCCTTACGGCAAATCGATCATCTGGAAAAAATGGTATTTCAATAATTCCTTCAAGGTTTCTATCTAAAGCTGTTATAACTTTAATGGTCATATCCTCATAAAATTTACCTAAAAAATTACAAGCCATAATATGATTATCACGGCCAACACCCTCAAGAACTTCAAAATCTTGAGCCACATCAGAACCACAAATTATTTTTTTACCTAAAAAATTACCCGTCAAATATATATCAATAAACCCTCCTTCATCCCTTTGTATTTGAATCGCTGATGGGTATAACCCGGGAAAAATATAAAGATAATTTGTTGTTTGAAGCACCTCGCCTTGATAAAAATCAAGGTAATAATGACCAGGAGCAAGTTCAGCTAAATCAGTAATAAAATCTTTATTTGCGTTTGGAAGAATTACTATAAAATCATTTATTGTACCCACACGCCCATATTCAATACGACTAGCATTTTCCGCATAGTTTTTCATAATGTTAATAGGATGAACAGGTTCAAATATTACCTCATTTTCAATGAGTTCAAGTGGTGCAACAACAGGAGGCTCAACACGAACAATTGCTGGTGCTATAACAGGCGCAACAACAGGAGGCTCAACACGAACAATTGCTGGTGCTATAACAGGCGCAATAACAGGAGGCTCAACACGAACAATTGCTGGTGCTATAACAGGCGGCGCAACAACAGGAGGCTCTGGATAAACGGGAATTTCAACTATTTGTGCCTCACCAAACACTGCATATCGAATAACTATTATTGCATCTAAATTTGAAGAATCAAAAAAAGCATTATTGCCCATTAATTCGAGTTTATCGTTTGTTTGTGCCACTGTAGATTGAACATAAACATCCATCTCGTCAGGAATCTTATCAAAGGAAACAAGACCATTTTGATTAATTTGAACGACATAATTATCAAAAGAGGGCAAAACATAAAAATGATTAATACCTTCACAACGATCATTATTATACAGATTTATTTGATAATGACCCTGCATCAGATCATTTTCATCAATACGAAAACTTTGATCAACAATTGAAGGTAAAACCATTCTTGCCTGAAGCGGATCATTCACAGGACAATACATAATACGATCAACACCAAATGTTCCCTCAACCACAAAAGCAGTACTGGGCGTTGAATGACTTAATGTAAATGCAAACATTAGTGATAAAAAAGATAAATTCATAAACTTCATAAAAAAACTCCTACAAAAAACACACATATGAAAATTAACAAAAAAAATACGCTCTAAACGTTAATTGTAACTGAATGTGCACTTTATCAAAAAAATAATTGATATCACCATAGCACATATAAAATTAAATTTAAACATTTATTTAAATAGATCAAACTATAAAATTAACAATGACTGAATTAAAATTTTGTTTCAAAATTAAGAAGTTAGGTGTTCTAGTAAATAACTACTATTTTCATAAAATTAAAAAACTATACACTTATTCACTACGCGTTTTTGCCAAAAGCCAAACAGGGTCGCTGGAATTTGGATCGCGCTTGAAAGTCCATAAATCTTTAAGAATAATGAAATGGTCTGGATCGCCCTCTAGAACACGATTCTGTTCGTCATAAGTAACGTTTATTTGCTCACTCACATAACGAACGGTAACGTAGCATTTAGGTTCGTCGTAATAAGCATCTGTAATCATCACTTCTTTGATGTTCTCAAGACGCGTGACTTGATTATCATGTCGATTTTTACGTTCTATGATCGTGGCTTCAAACCCTTTATAGGTTTCTGGCGACAAAAGAGTTTTAAGTGTTTCTAAATCACCATTGCTAAAGGCCATCAAAATTGTTTCAAAAGCATATTTTGCACCTGCAATAAAATGATGTTCTGAAAAATTAGGATCTTTTTGCTTAATCTCTTGAACACGCAAACGTGCATTTTCATCAATAAAAATAGGGGTTTTAGGCCAATCTAAAATTTTGGCATCTTGATTTTCTAATTCCTCATCAGACGGTATCATTTCTTCTTGTGTTTTTTCATAACCCGTTCTTTTGCCCAAAACTGAAAATAACCAAAAAAATAATATCCCTGCAACAAGCGCATAGATTAGAATATCGAGATAAGCACCCATAATTTTTCCTTAACTTGCTTTCTTCCAAAGAGGATCTTTTAAAAGATCTACTAACGTATTATGCGCTAAAATTTCGTCTTGTGAAGGGGGAAATGTTCGTTTTTCACGATTATGTTGTTGATGTGTTTGAACTTGTTGTGTTGTTTCATTTTGTGCCGTCCCTAAATTCAAGACACGTTGAGCACCACCCATCAATTCAAAGTAAACGCTCGCGAGTAATTCACAATCCAATAAGGCGCCATGTTTATCACGTTTAGAAAGGTCAATATTGAATCTTTTGCATAAAGCATCTAGGGAATTTGCTTGTTTAGGAAATTGACGACGTGCAATATCTAGCGTGTCAATAATCGGATGATCCTGAAAAACTATTTTATCGATTTTACCATATTCAGCGCGTAAAAATTTAAGATCGAACGGTGCATTATGTATCACGAGAGGTGATTCATCTATAAACAAAAGTGCTTCTTCGGCTATTTCATGAAATAAAGGCGCACCACGTAGAAAGTCAGTTGTTAATCCGTGAATACGAGCTGCTTCTTGAGGTACATCGCGTTCTGGATTGATAAAACTATGAAAATGTTTGCCCGTAGGCCTTCGATTAATGATTTCTACGCAGGCAATTTCAACCATTCTGTGGCCAGATTTTGGATCAAGCCCTGTTGTTTCCGTATCTAATATTATCTCACGCATTTTTCTGGTTTAATCTCTTTATCATTAATGTAATTTGCCGTTTTGTTTCACCATAAGATAATCCTGTATGAATAATGAAATCTGCTTTTTTGCATTTCTCAACATCCGGCATCTGTCTTTTTAAAATGCATTGAAATTTGTCTTCTGTCATCCCTTTTCGTCTCATGACACGCATTTTCTGGATAAAAATTGGCGCTGAAGTGACAACGATACTAAAATTCTCTAGATTCATCTTTGTTTCAAAATATAGCGGAATTTCAAGGACAATTTTTTGATGGTTTATGTGTGCCCATTTTATAAAATGATCACGATCTTGAGCCACTAGTGGATGAATAATGGATTCAAGTAATTTCAATTTGGCAAGATCATTAAAGACAATTTTGCCTAATGTTTGACGATCTATATTACCATCTTTTAAACCTTCCGGGAAATGATCAATAACTTTTTGAAATGCTTTGCCATTAGGGCTTATAAGTTGGTGTGTGACTAGATCTGCATCCCAAGATTTATATCCTAATCGTTTCAGAACTTTCGATGCATAACTTTTACCCGTACCGATAGACCCTGTTAGAATAATATTTTGAGATTGCATCATATTATAAATAGTGAAATAAGTTTAAATTCAGACAAGGAATGACGAGCGAAGTGTATCAAAGCATACATGAGCAAGGAATGACGAAGTATCAATTTAAACTCATTTCGCTATAAGCGTTTCGCCACGCATTAATTTAGGCTGCTTTGATCCTGCACCCATTGCCTCACGCATCATAGCGTGTTTTAGGGGTGGAAGTCTATTAACAAGCCCAAGCCCAATGTTACGAATCATAGAAAGAGGTTTAAAATCAATATCATATAATTTAACAAGACCATGCATCAGTATAAAAAATTTGCGTCTCGTGCTTAATATTTTCTTTTGATAAGCGTCTAGCACAAAAGAATCACCCCAATCTTGACCATGAAGACGAGCGTTAACGATATGTTCAGCAAGTTCTGCAAGGCCACGCATCCCAAGATTAAGCCCCTGCCCTGCAACGGGATGAATAGCTTGTGCTGCATCCCCCAAAAGAACAACCCGCCCTTGATAGAGCTTTTCAGATAATATCGCGCTTAAAGGATAAGAGAAACGATCAGCATTACAGCTTATAGTGCCTAAATCCGAAAAACGTTCATAAATATGAGCTGCAAAATCATCATTGTTGAGCGTTTTTAAAGTTGTTACAATCTCTGGTTTATCGCACCAAACAAGTGAAGATTCATTACCCATTAAAGGTAAAATGGCAAAAGGACCAGCGGGATAAAAATATTCATAGGCCCTGTGATTATGGGGTTTTTCATGCTTAAAGCGTGTGACAAGCGCATGATGATTATACGGAAAAGTTTTGGACTGTATGTTAAGTCTTTGTTTAAAGGATGAATGCCGCCCATCGGCTGCAATTAAAAGAGGCGCTGAGAGGATTTGATCATTAAGGTGAATAATAGCTTGATGAGGATCTTGTTTAAAATCTAAAATTTCTGCCTCTGTTATCAACGTAATATTGTCTTTTTGCTCGACATATCCATGCCACAACATGTCGCGCAAAATATGACTTTCAACAAGAAAACCCATAGCCGCAGCGGCATTTATTTGATCTGCCTCAAAATTTAAATAACATGGCGTCTTATTTTCTTGAACATGAATGGATCTGATGGGGGAAGCAATATTTTCTATAAAATGCCAAAGCCCAAGCGCTTTAAAAATCATGATGGTGCCGTAAGAAAGCGCGTAGCCTCTACCGTCATGTTGAGGTTGTTCAATAAAAGACAATGGCGCTTTTTCAACAAGGGCAATTTTAAAGCCATTTTGAGCGAGTGTTATTGCCATTGTAAGGCCTACAGGACCTGCGCCAATAAGTATAATATCGTATGATTTAATTGCGATATTGTGGGCAAGTTTTTCGTCAGATTCAGGCATTTTGACACTCATGTGTTTTGTATTCGAGCTCGATGATATTTTTACAGAAACTCCACAAGTTCCGTCGTTGCGAGTTTTCCAACACCCAAAAGGGGTGGACTTAAAAGGAATGACAACTATCATCCGTCATTGCGAGGGGCGCAGCCCCGCGGCAATCTCCTTGAAAAATTGAGATCGCCACACCCCCTACGGGGGTTCGCGATGACGATGTGGGGTGGTCGTCATTAGAAGCGGCCCAAATTGAAAGGGGCCGCGTGGCAATCCAGTCTAAGAATTAACGTTTAGAGCTTCTTAAACATTTTTTCTGGATTGCTTCTTCGCCACTTTTAATTTGGGGCTCATCGCAACGACGGAAAGCATTAGATTTTCTTATAACGATTAACAAGGATGTTTCTACAATGCATTGAGTATATGATCACCGCTGCTTATATCACAAGCACCCGCTTCATCTTCAACAAAAAGCTTAGTCACAATATTGTTTTCCAATAACATAGAGTATCTTTTTGATCTTAAGCCCAAACCTGGTGCTGACATATCAATTTCAAGACCTAAAGTCTTAGTAACCTGTCCAGCATGATCTGCGACCATCGTTATTTTATTATCAACGTTCAAACATTTACCCCAAGCATCCATGACAAATGGATCATTGACCGATAGACAAATAATATTATCAACGCCTTTGGACTTTAGCTGATCTGCGACTTTTAAAAACCCAGGCGCATGTTTGCCTGAACAAGTTGGTGTGAAAGCACCAGGAACACCAAACACAACTACTTTTTTGTTTTGGCAAAATTGATCTAATGCGATATCTTCTATTCCTTGAGGGGTAAGATGTTTTACTTTGATAGAAGGTAAGGATGCGCCAATCTTAATCATTTTTCTCTCCTATATACCAGTTGGTATAGAATATTAACATAGATACATGAGGATATCATGGACGCAGAATTAATGAATATCAAGCACGAAATTGAGCAATCTTTTGGATTGCTAAGGGGGTATCTTTGACCCGGATAATTCAAAAAAACGTTTAACAGAAATCAATCAGCTGATTGAGGATCCTACTTTATGGGATAAACCCGAAATCGCTCAAAATTTATTAAAAGAAAAAAACCTGCTTGAAAAATTGATGGCCGAATATGATGATTTAATGGTCAAATTTCAAGATGCGCTCGATCTCATTGAACTCACTGAAGAAGAAGGTGAGCAGACGATGATTGAAGAAGCCAAAACTGAATTTTTAGCCTTTCATAAAATTATGTCCAAAAAAGGGCTTGAATGTCTTTTATCCGGTGAAGCCGATGGTCGTGATGCATTTTTAGAAATCAATGCAGGTGCAGGTGGTACAGAAGCTCAAGATTGGGCATTAATGCTTTTCAGAATGTATTCCAGATGGTCCGAAAGCAAATCCTATAAAATTGAATTACTCGAAGAAAGTAACGGTGAAGAAGCAGGCATTAAATCAGCTACATTAAAAATTTCAGGCCCCAATGCATATGGTTGGCTTAAAACGGAATCTGGTGTGCATCGTTTAGTACGTATCTCGCCCTTTGATTCCAATGCGAAACGTCATACAAGTTTTGCCTCCGTCTGGGTTTATCCAGTGGTTGATGATTCTATCGACATTGAAGTA
>JAUYSY010000006.1 GCA_030696155.1 Alphaproteobacteria bacterium
ATCTGTAACAATGCGCATAACTAGTTTTTTCAACTGAGAAGGTTCAGCAAAAATAGGAATCGTATTATCGTAACTTTTGCTCATTTTTCTGCCATCAAGGCCTGGAATGATTGTTGCATCTTTAGCGAGGGATGCAATGGGCAACTTTAAAAGAGGTTTGCCGTAATGCGTATTAATGCGTAACGCTATATCACGTGCAATTTCAATATGTTGAACTTGGTCTTGACCAACAGGCACGACATCAACATCAAATATTAAAATATCAGCAGCCATCAGAATGGGATATGTATAAATGCCCATATTAATATTGATATCATTATCTTGTTTTTGAGCTGCTTCATTTTCAGCAACTAAAGATTTATAAGCATGGGCTCGATTCATCAGCCCTTTAGCCGTATAACAGGACAAAATCCAAGATAGTTCAGTGATTTCAGGCACATCCGATTGACAATAAAAATGAACTTTTTCAGGGTTTAATCCTAAAGCAAGCCAAGTCGCTGCGACTTCATAGATATAATTTTTAAGAATTTTGGGAGCCAGATTAATGGTGAGTGAATGGTAATCGGCAATAAAATAATAAGCTTGGGCATGCGCATTTTCAGCAAGCGTTAAAGCGGGTTTAATGGTGCCTATGTAATTCCCTAGATGGGGTGCGCCTGTAGGTTTAATGCCTGTTAAGTACGTTTTCATCAAAACCATCATTCATAAGGTATTTCCAATTTAACGAGTATAAACACAAACGAAAGATAAATCATCTGTTTCGTGTGTAGCCTCTTGAATTATTTTCATATGCTTCCCAAATCTAGGTAATGGTTATTATAGAAAAAATTTCTTCTTTTTGCGATCCTGAAACAGGTTTAGAGGGAATTTTTTACAAACTTCAGCCAATACCTTCTCAAGATCTAATGCGCTTAGATCGATTTTTAGTAGAAGCCTTGCCTGATTTATCACGTTCTCGATTGCAGGATCTCATTCAGCATAATCACATTAAATGTTTAAAGGCTTCTAAACTAACAGCATCGACTAAAGTTAGATCTGCTTATGTATATGATCTATTTATTCCCAATCCTGAATCAGCAATCCCCTTACCTCAAGATATAGAATTATCGATTGTTTATGAAGACGCTGATTTGATTGTGCTTGATAAGCCTGCCGGCCTTGTTATGCATCCAGCACCAGGCAATCAGGACCAAACCTTGGTCAATGCGTTATTGCATCATTGTGGAGATTCTTTATCAGGTATCGGTGGTGTTAAAAGACCAGGCATTGTTCATCGTTTAGACAAGGATACATCGGGTCTTATTGTCGTTGCTAAAAATGATTTAACACACCAGGATTTAACGCGACAATTTTCGGAAAGATCTATAGATCGCGCATATAAAGCGCTCGTTTGGGGCGTTCCAAGTCCCAAAGAAGGTGATATCGAAGGTGATATTGGACGGCACCCCACAAATCGTAAAAAAATGGCTATTGTTCAAAAAAATGGTCGTTATGCATTGACACATTATAAAGTTGATCAAACTTTTGCCATGATTGCATCTTTAGTGGACTGCAAATTGGCGACAGGCAGGACACATCAAATCCGCGTGCATTTAGCGTCAAAAGGGCATTCAATCATTGGTGATCCCGTTTATGGGGGGCTTAAAATACCAAGCGTTCTTAAAAATGATGAAATAAAACAAGAGATTCAAAAATGTAACAGGCAAATGTTACATGCGTATCGTTTGGGTTTTATTCACCCTGTAAGTAAAAAACATTTGTTTTTTGAATCTAATATTACGGATGATTATAAATTTATTATAAATTTGTTTGATAAATTGTAGACGTAATGTGATAATTATAGTAGTATTAATTATTATTTAAACAGATTGAAAATCATGTTTCTTACAGTTATGCTCTGAGAAACATAAAAGGGAGTTTATAGATGACTAGTAAGAGTCTCATTCCTGTTCTTGATAGCGATTCTGGATTAACGCGCTATTTGCGCGAAATCCGACGCATACCCCTTTTAGAGCCACAGGAAGAGCAAGATTTAGCAAAATTATGGCGTGACGAACAAGACCTTGATGCTGCACATCGCTTGGTTACAAGTCATTTACGTCTAGTTGCCAAAATTGCGATGGGTTTCAGAGGGTACGGTTTGCCTGTTAATGAGCTTATTTCTGAAGGCAATATTGGTCTTATGCAAGCTGTTAAAAAATTCGATCCTGAAAAAGGTTTTCGTCTTGCAACCTATGCAATGTGGTGGATTAGAGCTTCTATTCAAGAATATATTTTGCGTTCTTGGTCTTTGGTTAAAATGGGCACAACGTCCGCTCAAAAAAAATTATTCTTTAATTTAAGACGATTAAAAGGCGAGATTCAAGCCATTGAAGAAGGTGATTTAACCCCTGAGCATTTAAAACATATCGCGACCAAACTTGACGTCACAGAACGTGAAGTGATCGATATGAATAGACGTATGCTTAGTCATGATTATTCTACAAACTCACCCCTTAAGATTGATGGGGATGGTGAATGGCAAGATTTTATGCCGGATGATACAATTGATCAAGAAACAGCACTTGGTGAACAACAAGAGCTTCAAAAAAGAAGCGCTCTTTTGGGTGAAGCCATGAGCATTTTAAACGATCGTGAAAAACAAATTATTATAAGCCGCAGACTTAACGATACCCCTGAAACACTTGAAGAATTGAGCGTAAAATACGGTATTTCACGCGAACGCATTCGTCAAATAGAAGTTAGAGCTTACGAAAAAATTCGTGATTATGTTTTGAATGCAGCTGAAGACGATTTAAAAGCTGCTTCTTAATTTATTTCATACTAAGATTTTCTATCATAAATACTTCTGAATCCATATAGTGTTTTCGCTTTTAGTTAATAGAATGAACGAAGAACGCCATGTAATCTCTTTCTACATAAGAAACGAATGACGTTCTATTAACCAAAAGCGAAACACTTACAATGTTGACGCCTTAACACAAACCTACATACGAGACGCAATCAGGAAGTGGATTATCAACAGACCTTTTTTTAAAGATGAATTTTCAATCCAAGGGTTATAGGTAATGAAATAGCTGCTCTAAAGGGTTGAAGTGTATTTGTGCCTAATGTTTGAACCACTTCTTTGCCTGAATATATCTTATGCACTTGATCGCTCGAATACAAACGAGATCTAATACCATTTTTTATGTGAGCTGAGGTCCACCGTGTTTCACGATAAGATGTGATACCTAAAATTTCACCCTTTAAAACAAGCGAGAATCCGGGTGCAAAATTATAATTTAACCCAAGTTCAGCGCCTGCACTAAAACCAACACCACCACGCAAAAATCTAAAAGAGTCTACTTTTGCGCCATCAACAAGATGATACATTTGAACATTGTTATGATAACGCCCCCCGAATTTACATCCTAAAAAAGGTGTAACGTTGCAGCCAATATCCGTATAATGCCTTAGACCTAAATGCAAACCTACTTCATGAAGAGATTGGTTTTTTGTTCGAATATCAGTGAAAGATCCTAATGCATTATTAGGAAAGGTATGACGAAAAAGCTTAATAGTTTGTCCTTGCGCAAAAACATAATCAGCGTCAACAAATGCTTCTAGATCATCCATAATTGCATAGGTAATTTCCCCACGCCCTGTCACAGGTGCTGCAAAATTTCTAGAAAAAGTACGCTGCTTAATAACAATGTTATAGTAGGTGCCATCATCAATAAGCAATGTTGTACCTGCTTTGCGGGTAAAAAAGTGAGGTGCTATGCCCCCATGAAGTCCAATACCCCACTGCCCTTGTGTGATTGGTCTTTGAGCATTTGTATCAACTGCACTTAAAAGAAAACAGCCTAACAAAGATCCTAAAAAGATTTTTTTAAAGTTCATTTTTGTGTCCTAAAATCCAACGCAACTTTCTTTTTTGATTATGTTAGTAACGATACAAAATGAAGTCAACAAAGGTGCATTCTGAAATAAAAGAAAAAAAATAGTGATGATATAAAGCCACTTATTATATTCAAATGAAACAACCTAAATGGCTCTAAACCTATTAATTACCGTCAACAACAACAGGTGTTGTAGGCGTTGCTTTTGAATGGCCGCTCAACCCAGCAATTAAAGCTGCTGTAACGCCAACTGCAAAAAGCCCTAAAGCAATCCAAGGTAATGAGCTTTCGGCTGTGTAAATAGCTTCTGCTGGTGTTTCTGTTGGCATGCCACCCGTATCAGCAGGATAGTAAACAGGTGCAGGCACTGGCACTGGACGGCGCGGACCCATATCACGTACACCGCCTGCAAAAGCAGGTGCAGTCGTTGTCAAAAAAGTAGCAATCGCAATGGAGGTTATAAAGGATTTTTTTAACATGTTAATTTTCCTTCTCAGAAATCAAGGGGATAGTTGTTTCATTTTCCCAAAACTAGTATTAACTAGTTGTATTTATACTTAAGTAGAATAAGGCTAACAGCAATTTTAAATTCGGTCCAGCATTCCAAGCCCCATCTTTATAAATCAACGATACAAAAAAATCACAGTTTGATTCAAGAGGTTGCGCCATAATAAAGCGATTTTATTTGCAATCTCGTGTCTTTTCTTGATATAGATACTGCATTAAGGCATAATGCCCTGGTGGCGGAATTGGTAGACGCGCTAGATTCAGGTTCTAGTGAATGCAAGTTCGTGGAAGTTCGAGTCTTCTCCAGGGCACCAATCATATGCACAAACAATTTAGCCTTAAGGAAATATTCATGGCAATTTTTCACTATGATCATGATCTACCAGCATCCTTTATCCCTTCAGAAATGATTGCTGTTGATTGTGAAGCAATGGGCCTTAACCATTTTCGTGATAGGCTTTGTTTGATTCAGCTTTCTAATGGCGATGGAAATGCACATTTGGTTCAATTTCACTCCACTTATGAAGCCCCTAATCTTAAAAAAGTGCTAACAGATCCAAAAGTTATTAAAATATTTCATTTTGCACGCTTTGATGTCGCTTTATTACAGCAATATCTAGGTGTTTTGACTTTTCCACTTTATTGCACAAAAATTGCATCTAGACTCACCAGAACTTTTTCAGATCGTCATGGATTACGTGATTTATGCAAGGATGTATTAGGTGTCGAAATTTCAAAACAACAACAAAGCTCTGATTGGGGTGCTGAAAAACTGACAGATGCACAGCAACATTATGCAGCCAATGATGTACTTCATTTACATGCGCTAAAAAAACAGCTTGATAAAATGCTTCTACGTGAGGGCCGTGCAGAGCTTGCCAAAGCTTGTTTCGACTTTTTACCAGCACGTGCTTATCTTGATTTATCAGGTTGGGCAGAAGAAGATATTTTTCATCATTAATATCAAGGACTTAAAATGACAATCGCATCAATTAAAACTTCAGAAAATCCTATTTTAGCTGAAGCTAGACGTGTGCTTTTGTTAGAATCAGATGCACTTAAAATGGTATCCCATTTTTTAGACGTCTCTTTCGCCCATACGATTGATCTTTTAAAAGATATTAAAGGACGCATTATTTTAACCGGCATGGGTAAAAGTGGTCATATTGCAAAAAAAATTGCAGCAACACTTGCGTCCACCGGTAACGCTTCTTATTTCGTCCATCCTAGCGAAGCAAGTCACGGTGATTTAGGCATGATCACGAATGAAGATGCTGTTGTTGCTTTATCTTATTCCGGCGAAACGATTGAACTTTCTAATATTATTGCTTATACAAAACGTTATTCAGTACCCTTAATTGCGATTACTGGAAGCAAAGAAAGTGCTTTAAGCCAGTCTGCAACTTACGCACTTATTTTGCCTAAAGTTGAAGAAGCTTGTCCTCATGGATTGGCACCCACAACCTCAACTACAATGATGCTTGCTTTAGGCGACGCGATTGCTATTACGCTTATGGCGCAGAAAAATTTTACGGCTGATCATTTTCGTGTTTTCCATCCTGGTGGCGCCTTAGGCAAAAAGCTGATTAAAGTGCGTGACCTGATGGAAGAAGCACCCTTGGTAGAAGAAAATATATTGATGCAAGAAGCTATTCTTGTCATGACTCAAAAAAGAAAAGGCTGCGTTGGTATTATTAATAATATAGGCCAGCTTAAGGGTATTATTACAGACGGCGATCTTAGACGTCACTTAAGTCCAGATTTATTAAACCAAAAAGCAAATTTAATTATGAATCCTAATCCACGTGTTATTAAACCTGATGTTTTGGCTGTTGAAGCGTTAAAAATAATGAATGATTCAAAAATAACATCTCTTTTTGTGGCGGAGTCTAAAATTCTTGGTATCATACATATACATGATTGTTTAAAAGCAGGTATAGCTTAAAAAGGGAGATGGAATGTCACGTTCTAAACTCAATCAAATTCCAGAACGAGAAGAAGTAGGCCCAAAGCCGAAACCGTCTAATTTAAATAAAAGACAGTTGCGCGCTTTATCAACATCCTCTCAATTTTGGCTTAAAACAGCTAAAAAAGGTTTTTTTATAACCTCATTTTCATTGTTAGTTTTTGCACTTTTTTGGCCAATTTTTAATGCTAAAAATAAAAACCATGACCAAATACACAGATTAAATAATGCACCACCCCGAAAAGAGATGATCCAACCTGTTTTTTCTGGTCAAGATGAAAATTTAAAGCCTTATGTTTTGAAAGCAACGAAAGCAATCGTGCATCAAGACAAACCAGACCAAAATTTTAATGATAGCGAAATATTTATGGATTTTCCTGATGGTGAGTTCTTAAATGAAAAAAATGAAAAAATATTCATTACTGCAGATAAAGGTGTTTATTTGCCTAATGTTAAGTTTTTAAAATTAAACACAAATGTTCACCTTGTGACAGAAGATGGTCATGATTTTAAAACATCAAGTGCTGTTATTGATTTACGTGATTCAAGCGCTCAGGGTAATGAACCTGTTAAGGGTTTTGGCCCTCAGGGTGATATTCGTGCAGAAGGATTTCGTCTAACCAATAAAGGCACAAAAGTTACCTTTATTGGTAATAGTCAGTCGCAATTATATGTAAAACATGCTATTGAGAGTAAATAGAACGTAACATTGACCCAATTTAAAGTTGAATGATCGTGAAAATATTATATTTAATGTCCTTTTTTTTATGTGCTTCCCCTATTGTTTTTGCACATAATCTTAGCTTGCAGCAACCCGCTGAATCTGACTCACCTCTTGAAATTTTTGCGGATGAGACAGAATGGGATCGTGAAACAAATCGTGTTATTGCACGTGGCAATGCGGTTTTACGCAAAAACAATGACCAAATTACAGCGAGTGAAGTGATTGGTTATTTGGAAGAAAAAGATGGAAAAAGACACCTGACGAAGGCTGAAGCTTTCGTCAATGTTGTCATCAAAACGCCCACAAATGAAGTAAAAGGCGAAAAAGGCACTTATTTCACGGAAACAGGGTATATGATTATGGAAGGCCCTCAAATTGTATTGACATCTTCCAAAAATGAAACACTCACGACGCATACGATGCTTGAATATTGGGATTTAGAAAAAAAAGCAATTGCAAAATACCCTGTTACCATTACTCGAGACAAAGACATTGTTAAAGGTGATCATTTAACAGCTTATTTCGCTGAAGATCCAGAAACAAAAAAATCACAATTATCTCGTGCTGATCTTGTGGGCAATGTAGACATTGTGACGCCGACACAAACAGCTATTGGTGACAAGGGTGTGTATACACCTTTACAAAATTTAGCCGTTTTAGAAGGCAATGTTACTTTAACCCAGGATGGGAATGTTCTCAAAGGGGAATGGTGCCAGGCCAATTTTGAAACAGGCCATAATATTTTGCGTAATGCTTTACCTGGGGCTGAAAAAGGCACGAAACCTGTTTATGCCCTTTTAATGCCAAAATCTAAAACACTTCAAAACACACCTGCTAAGAAAAAGGCCCCATAATGTCACAAGAACAAATTGGTTTAACCGCTAAACATCTAAAAAAATCTTTTAAAAAAAAGATGGTTATTAAAGATGTCTCTATTTCTTGTAAAAGGGGTGAAGTTGTAGGTCTTTTGGGCCCAAATGGTGCCGGCAAAACAACCTGTTTTTATATGCTTAGCGGTCTTATTCAACCAGATGCTGGTGAAATTTTATTTGCTAATAATGATATTTCCCATTTACCTTTATATAAAAGATCGCGTCTTGGTATTGGTTATTTGCCCCAAGAACCGTCTATTTTCAGAGGATTAACAGCTGAAGAAAATATTCGTGCAGTGCTTGAGCTTGTTGAACCAGATAGCGACCTCCGCGAAGAACGTTTGGAAGAATTACTGTCCGAATTTTCAATATCGCATGTACGCAAAACACCCTCGATAGCTCTTTCAGGGGGTGAAAGACGTCGCGTAGAAATTGCACGCGCTTTGGCCACACGCCCTCAAATTATGATGCTTGATGAGCCTTTAGCAGGTGTTGATCCAGTGGCCGTTAACGATATACGTGACCTTATTCATCATCTTAAAAGCAAGGGTGTTGGCATTTTGATCACTGACCATAATGTGCGTGAAACACTTTCTATTGTCGATCGCGCTTATATCATTCATGATGGACATGTACTTATGGAAGGCACTGCTTCTGAAATTGTACAAAACGATGTGGTGAAACGCGTCTATCTGGGGGAAGGCTTTAAGCTCTAACGCCTAATAGTCGATAGACTTGTATTGATACTTCGTCACGTCTCGCTCATGTAATAAGAATACACTTCGCTCGTTGCTCCTTGTCTGAATCTCAAGTCTACCGACTATAATTTACGCGCTTTATGCTCAGACAAGAAACGACAATGTATCAGCGTAAAAATAAATGGCGACAATGGGACAGAGTCAAAATCTTAATCTACAACAAGCGCAAAGTTTAACGCTTACAAAAGAATTGCAACAAGCGATTAAATTGCTGCAATTGTCGCAGATGGAACTTGCCCAATATATTGAAACAGAGCTTTTACAAAACCCGCTTTTAGAGCTTATTGAAGACAATCAATCACCCGACGAAAATCATGATTCGTCTGAGTCTGAAGGCGACGCAGATCAACTTGATTTTTCTTCAAAAGAATCAACAGAAAAAACGCTTGATACAGATTTCGATAATGTGTGGGAACCAAATTTAAGTCTCACAACCCATACAAAATCTAGTCATTATAGCGACGATTTTGACCATTTTCAGAATCATTTCGAAGAAGAAAGCCTTAAAGATCATCTTTTAAAACAATTATCTCATGGGACTGAAGATCCACTCATTAAAGGCATCGGGTTTTATTTAATTGATCATTTAAGCGAGCATGGCTATTTTCATCATGATTTAAATGATATTGCAAAAGATTTGAAAGTTGATATTGAAAAAATTGAAGAAGCGCTAACTCTTATTCAACATTTCGATCCGCCTGGTATTGGTGCCCGCAATCTTGCTGAATGTCTTCGATTGCAACTTGACGATCAAGGATTAATAAACGAAACGTCTTTGATTCTTTTGGATAATTTACCACTCATTGCCCAAAAAAATTTAAAGGTATTAGAGCAAAAAACCAATTTAAAACAAGAAAAATTAATTGAATGGATTGAAATTATTCAAAAATTAAATCCCTATCCTGCAACATCCTTTGGGTCCATTGAACCCCAAACCATCATTCCAGATTTATATCTTATATTGCTTCCAACAGGTGATTTTAAAATTGAACTTAATCAAGAAAATTTACCAAAAATTGGATTAAATAAAAATTATTATCAAACACTCAAAACTTCAGTTCTTAAAACTGATGAGAAAAATTTTGTTCAAAATGCGTATCAAAATGCGTCCTGGCTTATGAAAGCGATTGACCAACGAGCCACAACTTTAGTACGTGTTGCCGAACAAATCGTCAAACATCAATTTGCTTTTTTTCAACATGGTCTATCACATTTAAAGCCATTGATATTAAAAGAGATTGCAGAAATTACAACTTTACACGAAAGCACAATTAGTCGTGTCACAACCAATAAATATATGGCAACGCCCAACGGCATTTTTGAATTAAAATTCTTTTTTTCAAGTTCGCTTCAAAATGCTTTTGGTGATCAGGATATTTCGTCAGAATTTGTGCGTCAACGCATCAAAAATTTAATCCAAAATGAAGTTTTTCCAAATATTCTTGCTGATGACACATTAGTGGGTTTGCTTCAAAAAGAAGGTATTACCATAGCGCGCAGAACAGTTACAAAATATCGTGAGTCAATGAATATTCAATCTTCAATCGTTAGACGTCAACAAAAAAGACCTTTAACACAAACGGGATAATTCAAAAATCTACCATTCGACATAACCAATGGTATACGCGCGACTTGTTCGCGGAATCCTTGGCGTAGAGAAAGAATGAGGAGCGAAGTGTAGTCCCTTTCAATCTACCGGACAAAAAATATAATTTTAATGAGAAACCTACCAACAACTAAGCTATTTCCCTGAACCAATGAAAGTCCAGAGGGCTCGAATGAAGATTCAGGAAAACAAATAATAATTAAATAATAATAATTTGTTTTTACTTAATTTGCATATGAATATAATTCATATTTTATATGAACAATATTCATATATCTTATTGCAATTAATAATAAAAATTGTGTTAAAAAAGAATTAAAATAACTATATTTTATTAAAGATTTTCTATAAAGTGAATTTACCACTTAAACAACCCCGGACAATGCAATGAAATATATAAAATTACTTTTTTTAACTTCAATTATTTTTGCAAGCACTCATGTACATGCAGTTAAGTACAAAATGAAAATAGAACAAAATGCTGATCCAGTTGTAAGAATACTTCCCTTTAAGTATAAAGCTTTTGCAACAAAAGATATAAATCTTAAACCTGGCACTAAAGTTCTTAATGTTTACCAACAAACTTATTTTATATTAGAAGCAAGCGACACAAATTTCGACTATGCCTTTTTAGGGCCTTTATCTCCTTGTATTGGCATTATCGTCAGAAATCCTTTAACATCCACAATATTAGTTGCACATAAGGATTTATATGTAGGGATAGCTTCTATTGAAACATCTATTCGTGCTCTAAATAATATTAACAATCTAGACGTTCATTTGTTTACCTGTTCTATGGGTGAACGTTATGGTGAATATAAAGATCATTTCCAAGGAAGATCTCAAGAAGAGGAATTAGAATTTCTTAAAATTTTCTTTGAACAACTCGGCATCCCTACCGAAAAAATCAAAACAACGCTGTTTGAACCTGAATCTCAAGAGGGCAGCTATTACGGCGATTATTCTGGGTGTGACTGCTCAATTGTTGTCGATAAACACGGTGAAATATTTTCAACTTCATCATATAAAGAAAATCTTTGGAAAATGAAAGATCAGCTTTGGCAGCTAATTATTGACAACAAACATGAAATTGAAGAATTATTGGATATATATAATAATCCATTATTATTTAAGAATTATTACATTAAAATTTATGATAAAACATTAACGGACAGAATAAAATCAATTCGTAATATAAAAAATCTTGAAATAATTTATGGGGCATTAGACTTCATACGTCATCCTGCTTCATAAGATAGCCATATTTATTCATCATTAAATCCTAGGCCTTACTAAAGGCTTAGGATTCGCTGGGAATTAAGTATTTCTTAAACAACTGGGCAATTACCAATTTATAAATTATAATTTTTTATAAATCTACCATGAAATTTCAATATGGTATTTTCAATTTTCATGGTAAAGTAACCTATGTGATGTTTATACAAGCTAGGCTTACTAACAAAAATGGATCAAATTTCTCGATTGTCATTAATTGAACGTATTCAACAATCCTTTCAAGTAAATCGGATTGTATGTTTGCTTGGCCCACGTCAATGTGGCAAAACAACCTTGGCGCGTCTTTTATGGAAAATGAATGATAAAACTTTAAAAGATCCTGGTTATTTTGATCTTGAAAGACCGCAAGATATTGAAAGCTTAAATAACCCTGATTTAGCGTTAAGCTCTCTTAAAGGGCTTATTGTTATTGATGAAATTCAAAGAAGACCCGATTTATTCTCCTATCTTCGTTATCTTCATGATCAACATTTAGACCAACAATTTTTAATATTGGGCAGCGCAAGTGCGTCCCTTATTCATCAATCCTCAGAGAGTTTAGCTGGGCGCATTTCCTTTATTGAAATAACACCTTTTTCTGCTAAAGAAGTCAATGAATGGCGGATGCTGTTAATCAAAGGCGGGTTTCCAAGAAGTTATTTACTTTCGACAAATCCTAGTATGGAATGGCGGCAAAATTACATGCGCACTTATATCGAACAAGATTTAGGTACATTTGGTCTAAATTTTCAACCCGATCTTTTGCGCAGATTTTGGTTTATGTTGGCGCATTACCATGGACAAATACTAAACGCATCGACTCTTGCTCAATCTTTAGGTGTAAGCCAACCTACTATTGTGCGCTATTTATCTTATTTAAAAGATACTTTTATGCTAAGGATTTTAAAGCCTTGGTTTGCAAATACTTTGAAACGACAAGTAAAAAGCCCTAAAGTTTATTATCGCGATAGTGGTCTTCTTCATTATGTTTTGGGCGTTAAAGAATTTCATCATTTAATTGAGCATCCAAGAGCTGGTGCTTCTTTTGAAGGATTCTGTATAGAGGAAATTATTAAATATCATAAAGTAGATGCAGAAGATTGTTATTTTTGGGCAAGTCACAATAAAGCTGAATTAGATTTGCTCATTGTTAAAGATGGCAAAAAGCACGGCTTTGAATTTAAGTTAAGTGATGCCCCTAAATTAACACCTTCAATGCGTTTTGCTTTAGAAGATTTAGAACTCGACAGTCTAAAAGTAATTTATCCAGGCGATCGTAATTATGCTTTAACGAAAGATGTTCAGGTTGAAAGCTTAAGTTCGTATTTAAATCTACCATGAAATTTCAATATAGCATTTTCAATTTTCATGGTAAAAAATGCACTTTCCAGATGCGTTAAAATAAATTCTGCATTTTCCCACTTGTTAATACATAGAAACCAACTAAATGTAATGTGGACATATTTTCGTTAATAATGTGAGACAATGATCATGTACATTCAAACAGAGCTTACCCCCAATCCCAACAGTATTAAATTTATACCAGGCAAAGAAGTGCTTGGGAGTAGATCTCTTCATTTTATTTCAAAAGAAGAAGCTGTCAATTCACCTATTGCACTTCGTCTTTTTGGAATTGATGGTGTTGAATCAATTTTTCTTGGAAGTGATTTCATCACCGTTTCAAAACAAGAAAAAACATCCTGGGATCTTTTAAAGCCCTATATCATTGAAGTTATATTAGCACATTATCTTGAAGGAAAACCAATATTAGCGGATGCTTCAAGTAGTGAAAACGAAGTCATTGATGAATTTTTTCGTGAAGAAGATGCTCAACTTGTCAAAGAAATCAAAGAATTACTCGACACACGCATCAGGCCTGCTGTTGCTCAAGATGGTGGTGATATCATTTTTAAAGGCTATCAAGAAGGTGTCGTTTATCTTTCATTACATGGTGCTTGCTCAGGTTGCCCCAGCTCAACAGCCACCCTTAAAATGGGGATCGAGAATATGTTAAAACATTACGTACCTGAAGTCGTTGAAGTCAGAGCCCTTGATAGCGATGATTAATATTTTACTTTATATTCAGAATTGTTGATTTTAAGATCGGAGTAAAGTAAAGCTCCTACTTAAATTTAAACTAGTTTTCGCATCGATGAATCTTTGACTTAATCTTATTAGGATAAAGTATTTTCAACTAATTTTTTACACCTAATTTTATAAATAAAATTAACCAATTATTAATACTATATTGATATCATAATATTAGGAAACAATATGGAGAATAAAATGAAATATACAGTTTTTGGATTATTGTTCGGATTATTGTTTATTGGCTTGAATGTGCCAAAAACATTTGCAGATGCAAAATCTACAGCAAAAAGAATGCAAGAATATGGTAATTTTTCAGATAAAGATGCAATGGATCGAGCCAAAAAATTGGAAGAAATGAGAAAGAAAAACACACCAAGTCCAGCAGATGCTAAAAAATATATCAACCAAGGCCCTAATAAAAGAGGTGGCGCTCAATATAATTAATAACACTCAACAAGTCTTATATATATATTAGTCGAGTCACCCAGGTATTTCAGACCTAGGTACTCACAAAACTCTACGCGAAACGCTCACTTCATACGGCTCATTTCTTTTGATTGACCATGTGCCAGTGACTAAATAGATTATTGAGACTTTCTTCAGATTTTTGGACCACGCGGGCATATCATTAGCCATAAGCGTTGAAACCTATTGATATTTAATGTAATTTTTGAGATAACACTTTCTTTTAAATAGAGGTTATTCATATTGTACGCGTAAAAGAACCCTAGGGTTTCCGTCATTCTAAGCGGCAAAGCCACGCGGCAATCCAAAAAATTACCCTACAAAAGCTATAAATGTTGATTTTAGAACTAGATTGCCACACCCCCTGCGGGGGTTCGCAACGACGAGGCCCTTTTTTTTCCTTTTAATTCAATTGGTTGAGCGTTAATTCAGCTGTTTTTAAATTTCCGAGGTTGCGTATATACCTATGGGTAATGATATGGCCGCGGGGCGTAGCAGGCGGGATTAGATGACCTTCTAGTTGTAGCGTTTTCAGATCATTTTACTATTGTTATGTTTTAATTTTTGATTCGTATTTGTAATATTTTCGACTCATTCCTCTGTATAAAAAATACGTTTCACATGCTCACCATTCATCTTTTTATCTCAATTTTGAAACAATTCACTTAAATTTATAAAAAATCAATCTACATAGTGTAATTGCGCCCCCGTGTTAAAAGCGAGAGAATGTCTCCTAGAGCAGAAGCTCCATGATTGAAACGAAATAACAACGAGGAGACATTCCATGAGGTATTATGCAGGACTAGACGTCGCATTAAAAG
>JAUYSY010000007.1 GCA_030696155.1 Alphaproteobacteria bacterium
CTTTTAATGCGACGTCTAGTCCTGCATAATACCTCATGGAATGTCTCCTCGTTGTTATTTCGTTTCAATCATGGAGCTTCTGCTCTAGGAGACATTCTCTCGCTTTTAACACGGGGGCGCAATTACACTATGTAGATTGATCGTTCTCTTTTACAATCGAATTTTCTTTGTTAATCAAGACTAAATTATGTATATTTAATTGCAATGATATCGAGATATAAGCATGATGCCCATAATTCCAAAGCCAAAACAAAAACCATTATGTCCTTTTTTTTCCTCTGGTCCCACGTCTAAAAGACCAGGTTGGACAATTGATGTTCTTAAAAATGCCGCGTTGGGACGTTCACATCGATCAATATCGGCAAAAGCTAAAATCAATGAAGTGCTCCAAAAAACAAGACAGCTTTTGCAAATTCCGGATGATTATTTGATTGCTTTAACACCAGCATCCGATACGGGTGCATTTGAAACATGTCTATGGTCTTTATTGGGGCCAAAGCCAGTTGATATTCTTGTTTGGGATGTTTTTGGGCAGGTTTGGCAAGTCGATATTACGACCCAATTAAAACTACCTGATGTTGGTATTATTGAAGGTCCAAAAGGTTATTTGCCAGATTTCAAACAAACCAATTCAAACCACGATATTGTTTTTTGTTGGAATGGAACGACTTCTGGTCTTATCGTGCCAGATAGCAATTGGATTGCAGAAAATAGAGAAGGGCTCACTTTATGTGATATTACGTCTGCTGTTTTTGCAGTTGATATTCCATGGCATAAATTGGATGCATCAAGTTTTTCATGGCAAAAATGCATGGGCGGAGAGGCACAACATGGCATTCTTGTGCTGAGCCCAAAAGCCCAAAAAAGACTTGAATCTTATACACCTCTTTGGCCAATGCCGCGCCTTTTTAGATTGACTCAAAATGGTAAAATTAATAGGAAAATCTTTGAAGGTGATACAATAAATACGCCTTCTCTTCTGGTTATCGAAGATGCTATTGATGCCCTGAATTGGATGGTTTCTATTGGTGGTCTTGAGGCTACCAAAAAACGAAGTGCAACATCGCTCGATATCATTTCAAATTGGGTTAAAGATAAAAACTGGATCGCTTTTAATGCTCAAAAAATTGAGTCACGTTCACCTACATCAATTTGTCTTAATATAATTGATAAAAAATTTCTGGCTTTTAGTAGAGAAGAGCAATTTAGTAAAATTGCTAGTATCGCACAATTATTAGAAGATGAAAATGTGGCCTTTGATATTAAGGGTCATGCTTTTGGTGACCCCTGCATTCGATTGTGGGGAGGTCCAACGATAGATCCAAGTAATATGGCGCTTTTATTGCCATGGATTGAGTGGGCTTTTGCTTCAGTTTTTGAAATTCAGCATTAATAATCAACGCGTTTCTATTTTTTGAAGATATTTATAATTCGTAAGTTTGTTTCTAGTATTTAAAATGTAATTATTTATTTATTAATAATAGTGTATAATAAAATTAGATAAATTAAATATAGGGGAGAAAAACCATGTTTAAAAATATTTCAATTTTAATTGCTGCTTTGTTCGTTTTGTCTCAAAATGTATATGCAGCTGAAGTGAAAACTGAAATGTCAACCGAAGTTACAAAAAAGGATGATACAGGGAGTGTCGTAAAAAAAGATGTTACAACAAAAACTATTAAAAAAGATGATACAGCTAAGATAGTAAAAAAAGATGCTAAAATAAAAGAAGTGAAAAAGAAAATGGAGGACGTTAAGGTAAAAAAAGATGCTAAAATAAAAGAA
>JAUYSY010000010.1 GCA_030696155.1 Alphaproteobacteria bacterium
TTTTTAACCCCTTCATGCGCTAAAAGCGTCTCGAATGAAGAATAAATTTGTCTGTTATGATTTCCTGCAAGAATGAAAAGAAATGTATTTGTTTCAATTAAAGTGTCCATTATAGCTTTTAAAAGAGGTAAATCATAAACAAAACATGGATAAAATGAACAAGAAATAATGTCATATTTTTTTTCTTTTAAAAAAGTTTTAAAATTATCGCAAATTTTTTGATAAGTACCACCCTCTTTTGAAAAAGAATTAAATAACTCTTCATCCTTGTAAAGCACGTCAATTTCAGTTAATTCGGGATTGTAAGAATCATAAACAGACAAAATATCAAGTGCATGACTTGTTTGTTCTTCATTTCTTTTTTTAAAAATAGTCTTTTCACCAATAGAATAACTTTCATGAATTGTGAATGAATTTTTGTACAGAGACCCAAAAAAACCTAAAGGTTCAAAAATTAATATTTTAGTAGCTTCAACTGAATGGTTTTCAAAAAAACAAAAAAGAAGAAAGAATAAAGAAATTCTTTTAAATAAATTTTTAAATTTCATCAATTTCTATTTTCCTATAAAAAATTTTGATTTCAATAGATTTTTATAAAGATTTACATTTATACGCAAACAAAAAAACCCCGTCTAAACGGGGTTTTTCTTGATATCCAGTCTAATGAAAAAAATTACTCAGCCTTTTTTTCATTTTCGACTACACCCATATCTTCAGGAATCGGGAGCGTGATAAAGTTTTCACTTCCTGATCTGTTTGCCCAAAGAAGTAACACAGATTTATCTGCTTTACGACTTTCTGCAATTGCATTTTCAATATCTTTAGCGGATGTTACTGGTTTTTGACCAACTTTTGTTATGACATCCCCTACTTTTAAACGCCCACGTGCAGGGCTCATAGGATCCATATCAACAATAACAACACCACTGATTTTCTTGGAAATACCAAATTTTTCCTTAAGAGCAGGCGTAATTGGTGAGAACGTCAATCCAAGAACATCAATCGTTAATACATTTGATTTTTTGTCTTGTTTGCCTTGAGTTCCTTCAGCATCATGTTTACCATCGCCAAAAATCTTTGTACGATCACCAACTTTAATTTTAAGTGTTACTTCAGCACCCACACCACTTTCATTTGAACGCCAAACTTTCATCTCAACTGTTTTACCAATCTCTGTATTAGCAACAGCTTTAACGAGGCCTGAATCGTCTTTAATCTCGTGACCATTAAATGATAAAATCACATCACCAGGCTTTACACCAGCTTCTTTAGCAGGTGATTCATCTTGAACATTGACTACTAAAGCGCCAACATCTTCTTTTAAACCCAAAGACTTACCAACATCATCACGAAGCTTGTCTATAGCAACACCAATCGAGCCACGCTGAACCTTGCCGCCTGCTTTGAGTTTTTCGATAATGGGGCGCGCTGTCGATGACGGAATCGCAAAACCAATCCCAGCACTAGCACCCGATGGTGATAAAATAGCCGTGTTAATACCAATGATTTGGGCTGTACTTGCATTAACCAATGGACCACCCGAATTACCAACATTGATAGGCGCATCCGTTTGAATAAAATCATCAAATGGTCCACCACCAATGTTGCGTCCTAAAGCTGACACGACACCTTTTGTCATTGTAAGGCCTAAACGGAAAGGATACCCAAAAGCAAGCACCCAATTACCTACCTTAAGTTTATCAGAATCACCCCATTCAATGACTTGAAGCTTTTTCTTTGTTTCTACTTTTAACAAGGCAAGATCTGTATCTTTATCTTGTCCAATAATTTTTGCATTTATTTTAGAGCCATCTTGGAAAGTAACTTTAATTTCCTTAGCATCTTCAACAACATGGTTATTTGTTACAATATATCCATCTGGATCAATTACAAAACCAGTTCCCAATGCTTGTGCTGGTCGCATTTGACGACGAGGTTCTTCCATTTGTGGTCCACCCATACCAGGTCCACCAAATCCAAAACCAAAAAACTCACGCAACATATCTGTTGGGTTTGCTTTAACCATCTGGGTTGTTGTCACGTTGACAACAGCATTTTTAACTTTATCAACAACCGGACTAAAATCTGGTAATTGCACAAGACCCTGCGGTAAAGGCTCAGCCGACGCTTCATTTGCTTGCGCTTGACTCAGTGGTAGTAACGTAATAGCTAAAATAAAACTTATTTGAGAAAATTTTAATGATGTTCTGCGATTCATTGTACTCACTCTCCTGTAAACAGTGTAGCAAAACAGTTGAAAGAAATATGTTATAATATATAACGTTTCAACTGTTTTGTTAAGGGGACAGATACAAAATTTATTTTAAGTTTTGTTCTGTTTTTTATTATTTGTTCATATATCCTAGTTTAACAAATCGTTCAGATTATGAGACAAAGTCTAGAAAGGCAGAGAACCGAAACGGAGTGTACTTCTTTGTACATGAGTATCGGAAGCGCAAGCCTGACGACGAATTTGCCCATAATCTGGACGATTTTATTAACGGCCACCTTTTTTGCTAAAGAACTTCATAAACTCACTATTAGGTGACAACAACAATGTTGTATCTCCTTTTGAAAGTGATGTTTTATAAGCCTCTAAGCTTCTATAGAAATCATAGAATTGTGGATCAATTTGATAAGCATCAGCGTAAACTTGAATCGCTTGTGCATCACCCTGCCCGCGCAATATTTCAGATTCTTTTTGTGCTTCTGTAATAATAACAGTACGTTCACGTTCAGCACTTGATCTAATCTTTTGTGCAAGCTCCGCACCCTGCGCACGAAATTCTGATGCTTCGCGTTCACGTTCGCTTCGCATGGATCTGTAAATCGCTTCACTTGTTTGTTGGGGTAAATCTGCACGTACAATACGCACGTCAATAATATCAATCCCCAATTCTGTTGAGTTTAATTGAAGCTCTGTACGAATCTTTGTCATGATATTTTTACGTTCAGCCGACAAAAGTGCCGTCAATGTAACGGAACCCAAGACTTTACGTAAATTCGTGTCAAGCAACCCGCTTAAACGTTCCTGCGCACGCGCTTCTGAACGAACAGCACGGTAAAACTTTAATGGATCAATAATTTTATACCGTGCATAAGCATCAATATCGATACGTTTTTGATCCGACAGCAATACTTGTGGAATAGGTGGCGCTACATCTATTACCCTTTTTTCAAGGTAAGACACATCTTGGATGAAAGGTATTTTAAATTTGATACCAGGTGTTGTGTGAATTGTTTTATATTCACCAAATTGCAACACCAACGCTTGCTGCGCTTGATTGATAATGAAAAACGAATCAACAGCACAAATAATAAGACCCGCTAGAATGACTAACGAGAATAATAATTTTTTAGACATTATAAATGTCCTCCTAATGGCTGTTGTTGTTGCTGTGGGACAGCATTTTCAGGACCTTGAATTTGTCTTTTAAGTTCAGGAAGCGGCAAGTAAGGCACAACTGGTGAGGCACCACTTGATTTTTCATCACCCAAAATAAGTTTCGCTGAATTTTTAAGCACTTGCTCCATTGTTTCGATATACATCCTAGTTGTTGTTACATCTTTTGCAACTTTATAGGATTCATAAATGGATTTAAAACGTTGCGCGTCACCTTGTGCGCGATTCAAAATACTTTCTTTATACGCAAGCGCATCTTGATTTATTTTTTCGGCTTCACCACGTGCGACAGGAATAATACCATTGCGATAAGCTTCCGCTTCATTACGCAAGCGATCTTTATCAGCACTCGCACGCAAAACTTCATTAAAAGCATCAACAACTGGTTTTGGCGCATCAATCGATTTGGGTGCAACCGATCTAATCTCAATCCCTGCCCCATAACTATCCAAAATGGATTGTAATAACTCACGCACGGAAGCTGCAATTTCTTCACGACCTTCTGTCATTGCGCGTTGAATAAGGGTTGACCCAATCACGTCACGCATCGCACTTTCGGCAGCATCTTTAACAGCACGTTCAGGATTACGTACATTGAATAAATAATTGCCAGGATCTTTAATCATCCAATAAACAACAAAATTCACGTTGATAAAGTTTTTATCACCCGTGATCATGCGGCTTTCTGATTCAACTTCTTTGGCTTCGCCCCTCGCATCACTTCTAAAACCAATTTCAACTTGGTTCACTGCAGTCACTTTAATGGGGATATATTGTTCGATCGGGTAAGGCCAATGATATCGAAGACCAGGTTCTGTCGTATCCGTCCATTTACCAAAACGTAAAACAACACCTTTTTCATCTTGTTGAACACGGTAAATACCTGTTAATACCCAAATAACGATGATGGCCAATAAAATAAGCCAAATCCACATCTTGGTATTACCAGAGGAATGATTATTCCAGAAATCTTTAACTTTATTCCAGGACTCACCAAATTCAGGAGGACGGGGTCCATTACCACCACGATTTCCATTATTATTGCCTGAATTGTTTCCCCAAGGGTTCTTGCCCAATGGATTTTGACCACTGCCCCAGGGGCCGCCGCCTTGATTATTCGAAGTCATGTGATTCTACCCTACACATTCAAAATATAATTCATATATCATTCATATACGGATTTGAGCAGAACATCAATACACGAAAGTATAACGAAAATGACATTAATCCTTGAAAAACAAAATGTTTTAAACATCTTATCAAGCATTCTTCATCCAAAATCTGCAAAAGATATTGTTGCTTTAAACCTTGTGAAAGGTCTTTCTGCAACAGAAAACAAAATTACATTCATTCTTGATTATTCTCCAGCTGATGCTGAATTTATGCCAAAAATTAAAGAAAATTGTGAAATCACGCTCAAAAAGAACTTTGGAGATGTCACGATCAATATCGCAACATCAAAACAAACACTCAGTGAACCTGCTTTGCCACCCTTAAATATTAAGAATAAAATTGCTATTTCTTCTGCAAAAGGGGGTGTTGGCAAATCAACAACAACGATTAATTTAGCACAAACACTTCAACAAAAAGGCTTCAAAGTTGGTATTTTAGATGCTGATGTTTATGGCCCCTCCATCCCACTTCTTATGGATATTCATGATAAACCGCAAAGTGATGGCAAAATGATTGTACCACTTGAAAAACATGGTATTAAAGCCATGTCCATTGGATTTCTCATGCCTAAAGATGGGGCTGCTGTTTGGCGTGGCCCCATGGTATCAAGCGCTGTCCAACAAATGATCTATCAAGTCGCTTGGGGCGAACTTGATTATTTGCTGATCGACATGCCCCCAGGTACCGGCGATATTCATTTAACGATTGCACAAAAGTTGGCCTTAACGGGCGCCATTATTATTTCAACACCGCAAGAAATTGCAATTCAAGACGCTTTAAAAGGCATTGAAATGTTCAAAAAAACACATGTGCCCATTTTAGGTATGATTGAAAATATGAGCTATTTTATTTGCGATGGATGTGACAAAAAACATTATATCTTCGATCAAGATGGCGTCAAAAAAATGGCAAAAAAATTGGATATTCCTTTTTTGGGTGAAATCCCTATTGAATTAAAAATCCGCGAAGAATCTGATCGAAATGCTTCTTTCAAAGAAAAAAATTACTTTCATTATTACAATAAAATAATTGAAAAACTATCTAAAGATTAATCAGTTTTTAATAATTCATGCATTAAAATGATTATATGAGTTTAGGGAGGAACACAATGAAAAAACTAATCGTAAAAACATTCATTTTATTATCCTTGGGTTTTATTGCATTTGATACGAATGCTGCAAAAATTGGACAATTTTTTGTTAAAAACCCTGATGGAGCTATTGTCTATATAACACCAGATGAAGCAAAAGAAAAATCAAGAAAAGGTGAAAAAGTCTATTTTCAAAAACATGGGAGTAGAGCACGCATCATAACAAAAAATTCGACTTTATTTCCACCTGATTGATTCTTATTAACTTTGTCTTAAAACAACACTCATTTTATTCAATATGCCATTCACGATTTTAGGCTCAGTTTCTTGATAAAATAAGTGCGTGATATCGAGATATTCGTTAATAATAACAGGCGATGGTACATCAGCATGGGCCATTAATTCGAAGATCCCAGCACGCATAATATTACGCATAATAGGTTCAAATCGCGAAGCACTTACATCACCTTCAATCGCCGCATCAATCATTTGATCAATTTCTTGGATGCGCGCAAAAACACCTTCAACAATCGCTTTAAATAATTTGGTTTCTTTAATTGCGATCATCTTTTCTTCTTCAAGACAAATACCGTCGCGCAAATACTGATTGATAACAATAATTGGACCAGTCTTCATGAATTCAATTTGATACAAAGCTTGAACGGAGGCAAGTCTCGCCAATGTTCTAAACCGTGATAGAATATCAACTTTTTTCTTTGGTTTTATTTCGTCGTTTTTACTGTGGGTCGCCATAATGTGTTTCCATTTTCCTTAAGAACTCACCAAAATCTTTGGCCTCCCTAAAATCTTTATAAACTGATGCAAAACGTACATAGGCAACTTGATCTAATTTGGCTAATACTTCCATCACCTTTTGACCTATTAAGGTTGTAGGTATTTCGTTTTCACCCAAATTTTCTAAATTCCGTACAATACTTGTTACAATTTCTTCTATTTGATCTTGTGTAAAAGGTCTTTTGCGCATCGCTGTTAAAATCGAACGCGTTAATTTGTCACGATCAAAACTTGTTTTCGTCGCGTCGCGTTTGAGTACAACGAGCTCACGCAATTGAGCACGTTCATATGTCGTAAAACGACCATTGCATTCAGGGCAGATACGACGACGTCTAATCGCCGCACCTTCCTCGCTAGGTCGAGAATCTTTTACCTGCGTATCCTCAAACGTACAAAAGGGGCAACGCATTTTTTAACCTCAATATCTATGATAGGTTTTTATAGATCGGAAAGCGATCACATAAGACAAGAACATTTTTCCGTATTTTTGATTCAATCTGTTGAAGCAATTCTGGATTCGATGCAGATTCTAATATCTCGGCAATATAATCCCCAATCATTAAAAATTCTGGCACGCCAAAACCACGTGTTGTACCTGAAGGCGTTCCAAGACGAATACCAGACGTTACTGTTGGTGACTGAGGATCAAAGGGAACGGCATTTTTATTACATGTCAATCCAACACGTTCTAAAACTTGCTCAGCAACATTGCCTGTCAAATTTTTTGTACGTAAATCGACCAAAAGAAGATGCGAATCAGTACCACCAGACACAACACCAAAACCTTTATCACGCAATCTTTGCGCAAGCGCACGTGCATTTTCAATAACGGCTTTTGCATATTTTTTAAAATCTTCAGAAAGCGCTTCTTGCAACGCAACAGCTTTAGCAGCAATCACATGCATTAAAGGACCGCCTTGTAACCCTGGAAAAATTGCCGAATTTATTTTTTTACCAAGCTCTGGATCATTACTTAAAATCATTCCACCACGAGGACCACGAAGTGTTTTATGCGTCGTTGTCGTCACAATATGGGCATGCGGTAATGGAGATGGAAAAACACCACCCGCCACAAGACCCGCAAAATGCGCCATATCAACCATTAGATAAGCACCCACTTCATCAGCAATTTGCCTAAATCGTGCAAAATCAATAAGCCTCGGATAGGCTGAACCGCCTGCAATAATAAGTTTAGGCTTGTGTTCACGCGCTAAAGTTGCAACTTCATCATAATCGATTAAATCGTCAACTCGACTCACGCCGTAATAATGTGCATTAAACCACTTACCTGACAAATTAGGTTTTGCACCATGTGTCAAATGACCACCTGCAGCAAGCGACATACCCAAAATTGAATCACCAGGCTCTAACAAAGCCAAAAAAACAGCTTGATTTGCTTGAGAACCCGAATGAGGTTGAACATTGGCAAAGGAACACCCAAAAAGCTGTTTGGCACGATCAATCGCAAGTTGCTCTACGCGATCAACATATTCGCAACCACCATAATAACGCTTTTGAGGATAACCTTCAGCATATTTGTTTGTAAGAACAGACCCTTGTGCTTGCAACACTGCAAGTGACACAATATTTTCTGATGCAATCAATTCAATTTGGTTTTGTTGTCTTTTAAGTTCTTCAGAAATAGCGAGTGAAATTTCAGGATCGCTTTCCATCAAATGTGCTGAAAAAAACCTTAAAAACTGACGTGAGATTGGTTCTGGCATATTTAGCTAACACCTAAGTTTGTTTAAATAATTTTTGCACACGTCTAACATGTCGCCTACCTTCAACAGTGGCACCCTCAAAAGGGGTTGTTAAAAACACGCGCAAACAAGATCTTGCAACTTCTTGCCCTATAAATTTTGCACCAAACACGATTACATTCGCATCATTATGAGCACGCGCATAATATGCCGAAACAGGTTCTGAACATAAAGCGGCACGAATATGATTATATCTATTCGCTGCAATAGAAATGCCAATACCACTACCACAAATCAAGACACCATATTCGGCCTGCTTGTTTTGAAGTGCTATAGCAAGTTTTTCTGCAAAATCAGGGTAATCAACAGATTCTTCTGAATCAGTGCCTAAGTCAAGAGGTTTATGGCCCATGCTGACCAATTCTTGTTTGATTACTTCTTTAAAGCTATAACCTGCATGATCTGAGGCAATAGCGACACTAATGAGAGTCATGTTATGAGGACGTTGTTTTAACTTTCCTTACACTATATCAATCTCGCTCAAAAAGAAACCTAAAAATCAGATTCTTGAAAAGAAAGGATTCTTGGATATTTAACAAAACTACGCACTGATAGGTAATGTCATTTACCGGACATAAAAAATCCCCGCTTTTAACGCCACAGAATGCAGCAAACGGGGATTTTTAAGAAACGAATAAAAAAGATTAGCGTTTCGAGAACTGATAGCTACGACGTGCGCCAGCTTTACCATATTTCTTACGTTCAACGATACGACTATCACGTGTCAAGAAGCCACCTGATTTAAGCTGTGGGCGTAAGCCTGGCTCAAAATGTGTCAATGCACGTGTTAAGCCATGACGAACAGCGCCCGCTTGACCAGAACAACCACCGCCAACAACAGTACACATAATGTCATATTGTCCGACGCGGCTGACGACTTCAATCGGCTGATTGATCATCATACGCAATACGGGGCGTGCAAAATAATCTGTGATATCGCGTCCATTGACAACGATTTTCCCAGATCCACGTTTTAACCAAACACGTGCGATGGAATTTTTACGACGACCTGTTGCATATGAGCGGCCTAAAGAATCAATCTTTGGCTCATATACTTTTTGAACAGATTCTGTTTCTTGTGATAGATTTTTGAGTGTATCAAAACCTTGCATAACGGATTTACCCTTTAGCTTCTTTTGGTGTTTTTAACATTTTGTGAAGCAATATCAATCGCTTCTGGCATTTGCGCTGTATGAGGATGTTCTAATCCTTTATAAACACGTAAATTACCAAGAACTTGTCGACCTAATGGTCCTTTAGGAAGCATACGTCTTACAGCATTTTGTATAAGGCGTTCTGGGAACTTACCTTCTAAAATCTGTCCTAACGTTCTATTTTTAATACCGCCTGCATAACCTGTATGCCAGTAAAAACGCTCATTTTCAAGCTTCTTACCTGTAACATGGATCTTTTCAGCATTGATAACAACAATGTTGTCACCGCAATCCATATGAGGTGTGTATGCAGCCTTATGTTTACCACGAAGGCGTAAAGCTATCTGAGATGCAAGGCGCCCCAAAATAAGGCCATCTGCATCAATAATAAACCATTTTTTGTTTATTTCTTTAGGTGTTAGCGTATAGGTTTTCATCACTACCGTCTTTATCTATCAAAAACTATCATTCTAGAATGCTTACATTTCCCATGATCATCAAAAAAAGTCAAGAAAAAACGTATCATCTCACCAAAAATCTTTGGTTGTTTAGCGCCTACTATAACGTGTAATAAGCGATCAATTTTTTTATGAATTTTTCACATCGCGCTAATTGATCCAAAGCGATAAATTCATTCGGTTTATGGGCTTGTTCAATACTACCCGGTCCACAGATTATCGAATCTATACCATTTTCAGCAAAAAGTCCAGCCTCTGCTCCATAAGGAACCGCATTTAATTGATTAGCACCTGTTAGTGATTTTGCAAGCGCTATAAAAGGACTATCTTCCAACGCCTTAAATGCAGGAATGCTAAGAGTCTGAGTAAATTTTATATCAGCAAATTCGTAAACTTTCCTCATTTCAGGCACCAAAACATCACGTGCATAATGAATGATGCGTTCAACTTGATCTAACTTTTCATGCCCCGGCAAAAAACGATACTCGAAAAAAAAATCACAATGATTTGGAATAATGTTAAACGCTGTACCACCAGAAATAATACCTGTATTAAAAGTATTAAATCCAGGATCAAAAAAAGGATCATGATTATCTGAATTAACGATTTCTTGACCAATTTGATACATAAAAGCGATAACACGCGACGCATATTCTATCGCATTGACGCCTTGTGTCGTCAAAGAGGAATGTACTTCATGTCCAATAATCTCACATTTATAAGTAACTTGCCCCTTATGACCTGATACCAATTGCATCGAACTTGGCTCACCCACAATGCAAGCGCTCGGCTTAAAACCCGCTTGCATAAAATCTTTAATGAGATGCCTAACACCTATGCACCCAACTTCCTCATCATAAGAAAGCGCAAAATGGAATGGAACTTTTAATTTTGTACTGCTGATACGATCTGCTAGACTCATAATAATAGCAATAAAACCCTTCATATCAGAAGCCCCACGCCCATAAGCGTTGCCATTACCAATATGGAGTTCAAAAGGATCCGTTTTCCAATCTTGACCTTCTACAGGCACAACATCCGTATGACCTGAAAAAATAACACCACCCTCAAGCCCATTGCCATCATGAGCTTTAAAGGTTGCAAACAAATTCGCTTTATTACCTTCTAATGAAGTCGTTAATCTTGTTTCAGCACCAAATTGCTGTAAATAAAATTCTGCCCATCTTATAAGTTCTAAATTAGCATTGAAACTAATTGTATTAAATGAAATAAGCTTCTTTAAAAGCTCTATAGATTTATGGTTCAAACTCATTAACAATGCCTCACTCAACAAACACATAAAATTAATGTGAAAATAGCATAAATCTTAACAAACGTAAGCCCAATAAGGTGCAAAATCATATTTTTTAAATGATTATTTTTTAAATATTGCATAAGCATAACGTACTAAATAATTTAAAATTACATTTAAGTAATCATATAAATAAAACTAAATATTGACGATGAAGGAACTTTTTTATTTTTTAAAAGTTAAATAATGAGCAAGCAAAAAAAATCAAGAAAAAAGGTATTATCTCACCAAAAATCTTTGATAGTTTAGCGTCTACTATAGGGTGTAATAAGTGATCAATTTTTCTATGAATTCTTCACATCGCATTAACTGATCCAAAGAAATAGATTCGTTCGGCTCATGGGCTTGATCAATATTACCCGGCCCACAGATTATAGAATCTATGCCATTTTCAACAAAAATTCCAGCTTCTGCTCCATAAGAAACCGAATTTAATTCATTGACGCCCGTTACTGACTTTAGAATTTCTACAAAAGGACTATCTTCAAACGCTTTAAATGAAGGAATCTTAGAGACCTGCGTAAATTTTATTTCAGCATGTTCGTAAACTTTTCTCATTTCAGGCACCAAAACATCACGCGCATAATGAATGATGCGTTCAACTTGATCTAATCTTTCATGCCCCGGCAAAAAACGATACTCGAAAAAAAATTCACAATGATTAGGAACAACATTAAGCACCGTACCCCCTGAAACAATACCCGTGTTAAAAGTATTAAATCCTGGATCAAAGAAAGAATAACGTTCGCCTGAGTTAATGATTTCCTGACCAATTTGATACATAAAAGTAATAATGCGGGATGCATATTCTATAGCATTGACGCCTTGTTGCGTTAAAGACGAATGCGCTTCACGTCCAATAATTTCACATTTGTAAGTAATTTGTCCCCTATGACCTACCACTAATTGCATCATACTCGGCTCACCAACAATACAACCACTTGGCTTAAAACCTGCTTGTGTAAAATCTTTGATGAGTTGCCTAACACCTACACAGCCAACCTCTTCATCATAAGAAAGCGCAAAATGAAATGGAACTTTTAATTTTGCACTGCTGATTCGATCTGCCAAACTCATAACAATAGCGATAAAACCCTTCATATCAGAAACCCCACGCCCGTAAGCATTACCATTTCCAATATAAAGTTCAAAAGGACTCGTTTTCCAGCCTTGGTTCTCTACAGGGACAACGTCAGTATGACCTGAAAATACAACACCTCCTTGATGCCTATTGCCATCATGTGCCTTAAAGGTTGCAAACAAATTTGCTTTATTTCCTTCCGGTGAAGTCGTTAATCTCGTCTCAGCACCAAATTGTTGTAAATAAAATTCTGCCCATCTTATAAGCTCTAAATTAGTATTACAGCTAATTGTATTGAACGAAATAAGCTTCTTTAAAAGCTCTATAGATTTATGGTTAAACGACATTAACACCTCACTCAATAACAAAAAAAACATAAAGATTGTCAACCTTCTTTAATAACTTAGCATAACTTACCTATTTGAGACAACAGCACGATGGTGTAAACGACCCTATCTCATTAATATTTAATAACATAAAATATACACACCACCATAAGAGCCTATGCAATAAGGGCCTGCGCAATAAAAGCCTGCGCATGAAGAAAACAGCTTTTTGTTTTCTTCACTTTTTAACGCTTTGCAATTAAATAATTGGTGAAGAAATCACATAAAACTAAATATTTCTTAGTCAATAAACATCTTTATGCGTAATAACTCACAACACTTAAACTAAAATCTTGCTTATGATTAATTTATATGATACGTGTGATACAGAAAAGATCTTTTTTTGTATTTTATTTTATATAAAATTATTTTTATTACTTTACGAAAAAATAAATCTAATCTCATATTTCTGTCATATTACTACAAGGTTAACAAATGAAAATGTGTCGTATTTATTTTTTACTATTCCTATTTATTTTTTTTTCTACATCTTCTTATGCTGAAAACTTAAGTAATGCCGAAAAAGAGACACGCATAGATGCTTTTATCGAAAGTCTGCAAGCGGATAATCCTAGTAAAAAATTTGACGCAATAAAACACGATATTATTATAACTAATAAATTAAATATAATTCACAGCAAAATTTCTCATGAAACATTAAAAAAATTAAGTGATTTAATTTGGTTGAAGAACCTCAATATTCCCGAAAATCAACTTGCAGGCCTGCCCGAATCTTTCGGCAATTTAACAAATTTGACAGGACTCGATCTTCACAACAATCAACTTATAAGCTTGCCAGAATCTTTCGGCAATTTAATAAAATTGAAAACTTTAAGGCTTTCTAGAACTGAACTTACAAGCCTGCCCAACTCTTTAGGCAATTTAACACAATTAACATCTCTCAATCTTTCCAACAATCAACTCCAGAACCTGCCCGACTCTTTCGACAATTTAAAACAATTAACGTCTCTCAATCTTTCCGACAATCAATTCCAGAACCTGCCCGACTCTTTCGACAATTTAAAACAATTAACGTCTCTCAATCTTTCCGACAATCAACTCCAGAACCTGCCCGACTCTTTCGACAATTTAAAACAATTAACGTCTCTCGATCTTTCCGACAATCAATTTGAAAAACTACCGGAATCTTTCAGCAATTTAATAAAATTGAAAATTCTCGATCTTTCTAACAATAAATTCGAAAAACTACCGGAATCTTTCAGCAATTTAATAAAATTGTACACTCTCTATCTTTCCGACAATCAACTTCAAAACCTGCCCGCTTTGTTTGCGGATTTACGCAATTCGATACAATTGATCGATCTCACACGTAATCCCCTCCAGCCCAGAGGTCTTGGCAATGTTTTGGGTGAAGAAGATTTACATCGTATTTTTGGGGATCGCGTAATATTGCCTAGATTAGGGAAAAAGCGTTATAAAATGATTCCCATCACAGAAGCAGCACTTTATGAAAAACTAGACGCAACAGAAATTGCAGTGAACAGGGAAACGATTAAAGATTATCGCATGCCAGATGTACCGGATCTAGGTTGGGATGTTCTAACTTTTATGAAGAATTGGCAATCTTTATTGGGGCTTTTGATTCTTGAAGATCCAGAAGAAAATAGGATCAAAAAAATTGATCTAGGTGAACGCACAGAGACAGAAAAAAACTATATGAGCAAAGCCATTTCCTATGAATTGCTCGCCAATGATTTTAACAATCCTTACCTTGATTTAAGCAATAGGCAAAAAATAGAGCAATATATTTTTCCGCGCCTCAATGGATTTCTTAAAACGATATGGGAATTACCCTTAGAAAAAAATGAAAAAAGTGGGTGGCAGATGTATGAAGGCTCCCTTCCAGCGCTTAAACGCAATCTTTCTTATATTGTGTCGCGTATGATTGATGAGAATCTGGATGCTGATAGCCGCCATGTTTTAATGTCCCAGCTTAGTAATGCGCTTTTCCATTGCCCGACAGGGCAGAAGGAAGGAATCGAGGTCATTATACTCTCTTTAATGACAGAACTAAAAGGAGAGAGCCTCACCGACAAAATATTTGAGCTTTTAGCACGTGAAAAGAATCTTCTTTTTAAAAGCACTATCATGCCCGGCAATTCAGGTCAGAACGTCCATATATTAAGTGTGTATTTTGAAAGGCTTAAAGACATATTGGGGCTGACTGGCTATTTTGAACATTTCGAAGAAAAAATTGGTGCAATGGGTCAGGATCCGTTTAAGGGAAGTCTCGGCAATGCGTTGGAGGTTTTTTACGCGAAATTTAACCCCGATTATCTTGTGCAATTCATCCTGAATCATATCGAAAACGACGTGGATTTTGAGCTGCGTCAAACTTATCTCAATATGATAGACAACAGCCCAATAGACCCAGAAGATATGAACAAAGTCGAAACCTACATAAAACAAGCACAAAAAGAAAGACCGCTTTTGATAGGAAATCTATCAAATTATCTTTCTGCAATGGGCATTATTAAGACTAAAGATGGATTAACAAATCTTGGCTGGGAAAATTATTTTGAATCGGATCCAATGGGCGCGACATACCCAAAATTCAAAATCAATGGCATTAAAAAAATCCTGATCCAGATGAAAGTGCTTAAACAAAAAGAGGAAGATGATTCATCATCTTCAACTGTATCTTCTTCATCTTCCTCTAGGGATATGGCGGAATGACGAAGTATCCGCGTGAATTAATTTACAACACCTGTAACTACCCAGATTATGGCGCAATCAAAAGCACGTAAGTGATTTAAGTTTATGCGCAGACAAGGAATGACACGCGACGCGTATTCTTCATACGTGAGCACGGAATGACGAAGTATCGGCGTGAATTAATTCACAACACCTATAACTACCCAGATTATGGAGCAAAGTCTAGAAAGGTAGAGAACCGGAACGGAGTGTACCTCTTTGTACATGAGTACCGGAAGCACATACCTGACGACGAATTTGCCCATAAGATGAGTAGTTACCCTAAGAACACCCACAAAATAAATTACGATCCCCATAATCATGATTCACACGACCCACAGGCGACCAATATTTACGTTGTTTCGTCGACGCACTTGGGAAAAATGCTTTTTCTTTACTATAAGGCCTATCCCAATCATTCATTAAATCTTGAATAATATGCGGCGCTCTTTTAAGCGGATTATTTTCAGGATCTGATCTTCCATCGAATACATCTTGAATTTCTGCATGAATTAAAATCATTGCTTCAATAAAACGATCAATTTCAACTTTGCTTTCGCTTTCAGTTGGCTCAATCATCAATGTACCCGCAACAGGAAATGACACCGTTGGTGCATGGAATCCATAATCAACCAATCTTTTGGCAATATCATCAACACTTATGCCTGTTTTATCACGCAAGGGCCTTAAATCGAGGATACATTCATGTGCAACGCGATTATTAAGGCCCGTATACAAAATGGGGTAATAAGGGCTCAACTTTTGCGCAATATAATTGGCATTTAAAAGTGCTATTTGTGTCGCAAATTTTAAACCTTTAGATCCCATTAATCGAATATAGGCCCAGGAAATAGGTAATATAAGCGCACTACCATAAAAGGCTGACGACACCATATGTGCATTTTCGCTCAAATCCATTTGAGGCAAAAAAGGTTTCAAATGCGATTTAACTGCAATGGGTCCCATGCCGGGTCCACCGCCCCCATGTGGAATACAAAAAGTTTTATGTAAATTAATATGACAAACGTCGCCGCCCAATTCACCAAATTTTGCAATCCCTACAAGAGCATTTAAATTCGCTCCATCAATATAGACTTGGCCACCATTTTCATGAATGATGTCGATCATTTTACGAATCTGACCTTCAAAAACACCATGTGTTGAAGGATAGGTAATCATAAAAGCAGCAAGATCTTTTGCATGAATATGCGCTAAATTTTTAAGGCTTAATATATCCACATTGCCATTTGAATCACAGGGCACTTGTATAATATCATAGCCCACCATTTTGGCACTCGCTGGATTCGTTCCATGCGCTGACGCTGGAATAAGACAAATATGACGGTGCCCTTCATGACGTGATTGGTGGTAATGATGGATGGCAAGCAACCCTGCGAACTCCCCTTGAGACCCCGCATTAGGCTGAAGTGATACAGCATCAAAACCAGTTATTTCTGCCAAATATGATTCAAGATCTCGGCATAATGCTTGATACCCTTTGGTTTGATCTATAGGCGCAAAAGGATGAATATGCGCAAAGCCTTTGAAGGTGATAGGTGTCAATTCAGTTGCAGAATTGAGTTTCATTGTACATGACCCCAAAGGGATCATCGCACGATTAAGCGCAAGATCTTTGTCTTCCAAATGTTTGATATAACGCATAAATTCTGTTTCAGAATGATATAACTGAAAAACAGCATGTGTTAAATACGTAGTTTTACGTCTCAATCCTTCATCAAAAATAGAAGGAAGCGCAAAATCAATCTGGTCTAAATCAGCTTTAATAGAAAAAACAGACAAAATATCAATTAAATCTTGCGCATTTGTTGTTTCATTTAAAGCGATCACAATACGCCTGTGATCATAATATCTAAAATTAATGTGTTTCTTGTGAGCCTCAAGCTTAATATCATTAATTTTGCCGCCCGCATTTACTAAAATCGTATCAAAAAAATGTTCTTTTTGAACGTGATATCCATTTTCAGTTAATGTCGTCGCCAAAAATTGTGCATAAGCATGAAGTTGTAAAGCAAGATTTTTAAGACCCTGAGGGCCCATATAGATTGCATAAGCACTCGCCATAATGGCTGGCAATGCTTGCGCTGTGCATACATTACTTGTCGCTTTTTCACGTCTAATATGCTGTTCTCGTGTTTGAAGTGCCATACGCAAGGCTTTATTACCATGAGTATCAACAGAAACGCCAATAAGTCTTCCGGGTATATTGCGTTTATAAGCATCTTTCGTCGCAAAATAAGCAGCATGCGGACCACCAAAACCAAGCGGCATCCCGAAACGTTGCGTTGTCCCAATAGCAACATCAGCGCCCAATTCGGCAGGTGGCGTTAAAATAGTCAGTGCCAATAAATCACACGACATAGCGACCAACGTATTGCTTTCATGTGCCTTAGAAATAAACGCACGATAATCGATAATTTCGCCTAAAGTTGTTGGATATTGCAACAACACACCAAAAAAATCTTTTTTCTCAATTTCATAAGACGCTTTTCCAATGGTAATATTAATGCCTAATGGTTTAGCACGTGTTTGAAGAACTGCAATATTCTGAGGATGAACATGTTCGTCTATCAAAAAATCCAATGAATCATTTGTACTAATACGCTTTAAAAAAGTCATCGATTCAGCACATGCTGACGCTTCATCAAGCAAAGACGCATTGGCGATTTCGAATCCTGTTAGATCCATAATCATTTGTTGAAAATTAAGCAACATTTCAAGACGCCCTTGAGAAATCTCGGCCTGATAAGGCGTATAAGCGGTATACCAGGAAGGATTTTCAAGAATTAATCGACGTGTTACAGGCGGTATCAAACAATCATGAAAACCCATCCCAATATAGGATTTAAAAATATCATTTTGACGCGCTTTTTTATCCAAAGCCTCAAGAACTTCGTATTCATTTAAAGTTGGCGGTAAAAGTAAATCCTGATCATCAACAATAGAATTAGGCACCGTGTCGCGCATAAAATCGTCGAGACTATTAACCCCAAATTCCTTCAACATTAACTGAATATCATCTGATCTTGGTCCAATATGACGATATAAAAACTCATGAGGATCAGAAATAGCCTGTGACGCTGTTTCTACAGCATGATGATTAAGTGCTTCTTTTAAACTAGGCATGTGCCCCCCACTTATTTCTTATTAACGCTACCCACCTTATGGGCAAATTCGTCGTCAGGTCTGCGCTTCCGGTACTCATGTACAAAGGGGTACACGCCGTTCCAGTTCTCCCCCTTTCTAGACTTTGCCTCATAATCTGAGCAGCTAATCCATAAGAACCTAACGTATTATCTTTAGTCGTTGATGTAAGACTTATAGCTTTCTTCACTCATCAATTGCGTTAATTCATCTGGATTTTGAATGCGCAACTTAAAAAACCACCCTTGGTCTTGAGGTGACTCATCAATTAATGATGGATTGTCAACAATCTTCAAATTCGTTTCAATAATTTCGCCACTTAAAGGCGCATAAATTTCACTCGCTGCTTTTACAGATTCAACGATTGCTATTTCCTTACCTTTTTTAACTTCAGTCCCAATTTTAGGTAATTCGATATAAACAAGATTCCCCAATTGGGTTTTCGCATGTGCTGTAATACCTACGATACCAATATTACCCTCAATCTTGATCCATTCATGTTCTTTTGTAAATTTAATCATGACGCTTTCCTTTTATAATTAGGTGTTAAAAATGGTATTGAAGTAAGAGTACAAGCCCTAGGAACATCCCTTACAAGGGCAAATATTTCACGATTCGGTGTCACATCATCGTCTTGAATATAACCCATTGAAATAGGACGATCAGAAATCGGACTAAAAGATCCGCTGGTGACTATTCCAATTTTGTTATGATCTTTATCAAGTAATTTAGTCCCTTCACGTACCATCAATTTTCCTTCAGGCAACAACCCTATTCGTTTAGATTTTTGACCCATGCTAAGCTGATTCAAAATAATGGGCGCGCCTAAAAACTTTGGATTCAATCTTTGTTCTTTCGAAATCACGAAGGAAAGCCCTGCATCAATAGGACTTGTACTGTCATCAAGATCATGTCCATAAAGCGGTAAACCCGCTTCCAATCTTAAAGAATCACGAGCCCCTAACCCTGCAAGCTTTACGCTATCATTTTGCAACAAAAGCTTGGCAAGTTTAACTGCATCTTTTTCATGAACGGAAATTTCAAACCCATCTTCACCTGTATAACCAGATCT
>JAUYSY010000014.1 GCA_030696155.1 Alphaproteobacteria bacterium
TTTTTAAAATTTTCTCACCTGAATGTTCACAACAATCCAAAAAAATGAAGCTTAAAAAAACGAAGGTACTAGCGTAATTTTATTCTCTATACTAACATGTTGTAATGAGGGAAAAGTGCATGCTAACCAATAAACAAAAAAAAATAAGCATCTTTTTAATTTTTGCAATCTACGTATCCCCTTTGTTTGCAAGGGATTACATCCATATTGTGGGCTCTAATACCATTTATCCGTTCTCAGCAAGTATTGCAGAAGCTTATGCTCAAAAAACAGGCGCTAAAGCCCCAATTATTGAAAGTATGGGTACAGGTGGTGGTGCTAAATTATTTTGTGCTGGCATTGGTCCAAATAGTCCCGATATTTTAAATGCGTCTCGTCCTTTAACTGAATCCGAAATTAAAAAATGTCGTGAAAAAGGGATTGATTTTATTGAACTCACGATAGGATATGATGCAATTGTTTTGGCGCAATCAATGCAAAGCACGCCAATCAATTTGAATTTTGAAGAAATATATAAGGCTTTAACGAAATCTACATTAAGTAAAGGAATGTTTGTTGAAAATTATTATAAATTATGGGATGAAATTAATAATTCGACATTAAAACGTAAAATTATTTTTTATGGACCGCAAGCTGGATCAGGCACACGCGATGCACTTATTCATATGATTATTGAAAAAGGGTGCAAGGAACTTCCAGCCTATCAAAATTTTAATGAACGACAAAAAAAAGATTATTGTTATTCAATTCGTGAAGATGAGCATTATGTCGAAATTGGTGAAAATTACCAATTTGTCTTTCACAAAACCAATCAAAATCCAGATGCAATTGGCATTTTTGGGTATAGTTACTTTTTATCAAATAAAAACGTAATTAACGCTATTCCTATAAATGGGTATTTACCTAACATAAAAAATATTTTAGATCATACATATCCTTTAATACGTCCTTTATATCTTTATATCAAAAAAAATAATATTAAACATATTAAGTCATTCAAGTCATTTTTGAAATTCATTAAGAAAAGCAATGCCTTTGCTGCAGATGGATTTTTAATAAAAATTGGTTTTATTCCACTCAAGGATAACGAGTATAAAATTTTTAATGGAGCATTAAATAAGATTATCGGAGATAAACATGGCTCTTAATCTTATTTTTTTGTTAAGTATTTTTGCTTTAGGATTTGTTGGATATTTTTATGCGACAGCTAAAAAAGAAATAAGTATCGCACATAAAAAAGATCGATTTTTTATGTCATCTTATGTTTTTTTGCGCGTGTTAACGTTAAATCTATCGATTTTTATTATTTTTTTATTTTTTGAAAACATTATTAATCAACATATGGATTTAGAAAATAATATTTATTTTTATATTAAAATTATTTTTTTATCTTTTTCTTTTTTATTTATAGTGTTTATGTCACTCAAAAAAATAAGAAAAACAACTCAATTTCTTATAAAACGCGATCAATATCTTAAAATATGGATATCTATACCGCTTTGGATCACTATTTTTTTGTGCTTCGGTATTATTATTATTTTAATCGATGGAACAATTCAATTCTTCCATAAGGCAAATCTATTTGATTTTTTATTTGAGTTGGATTGGAAGCCTTTTAGTGTGATTACGCAATGGGGGCATGATTATGAAGGCGGATTTGGGGTTATTCCGCTGCTTTTTGGTAGTTTTTTTGTAGCTTTTATTGCTTTATTTTATGCCATCCCTTTGAGTATTTTATCGGCTTTATTTTTAAGCGAATATGCATCGCCTAAATGGACAAATATTCTTAAACCTATCATCGAACTTTTAGCGGGTATTCCAACGATTGTGTATGGATTTTTTGCTGTATTAGTCGTCACTCCTTATGTTCAGTTTTTAGCACATCTTTGTGATTTTACTGCTTCATCGGAAAATGTACTTTCAGCATCACTCGTTATGGGTATTATGCTGATTCCTTACGTGCTTTCAACCTCATTGGAAGCTTTTCAAGCAGTGCCTAAAACAATGCGAGATGCTTCATATGCTATGGGTGCCACAAAATGGGAAACGATCTATCATATCATTTTGCCTGAAACCTGGGGGACTGTTTTAGCTTCTATTCTTCTGGCATTATCGCGTGCTTTAGGTGAAACCATGATTGTGGTGATGGCTTTAGGTGTTTCAGCACAATTAAGTCTAAATCCATTGGAATCAACGACTACAATAACTGTTCAAATTTTATCCATTTTGACAGGGGATCAAGAATTTGATAGCCCTAAAACATTGGTGACTTTTGCATTAGCCTTAACGTTGTTTATGATTACCTTTATATTAAACACAATTGCTTACAAAAAAATAAAAGGTAAAAAAAGAAATGGATAATATAAAAAAAAGAAATTTAAAAAACACTTTTTTTAAAATTTTTAGTTTTTTGTTTCTTATTAAGATCACGTTTTTAGTTTTAATACTTGTTGGTTCTGTTTTTTTAAGTGGGTATAGTGCATTTTTTAAAACCACTTTAAATCTTGATGAAAAAAGTTTAAATTTATTTAGTCAAGAAGAAAAAGATCTTTTGTTTATTCAAGATGAGGCAGGCGATTTATTTCCAACAGATGAGCTCGATTTGATCCATAGGGGAACATTTAAAAAAATTAAAAAAGATGAGGATCAAAAGCTTCAAGATCTTTATCAAAAATTAAAGGAACTTAAAGCGATTAAAACCAGTTTTAATCTTGATTTTTTAATACATTCCGACTCAATGAATCCATATAAAGCAGGATTAGGGGCTGCTATTATTGGTACCTTATATATTTTATGTATTGTTATTGTGATAACAGTTCCTTTTGGTATTGCTGCAGGTATCTATTGTCAGGAATTTTTATCGACAAGACTTAAAAAATGGATAGAGCCTTTGATTTTAAATATGGCTGCCATTCCTTCTATAATTTATGGTTTGATTGGGCTTGTTGTTTTTATACAATTTTTTCATCTTCCACGCTCTAGTGGTTTAGTAGGTGGTCTTGTTTTAAGTTTTCTAGTGCTCCCACAAATGATTGTTATCACGCAAGAAGCTTTAAAATCAGTGCCACAAACTTTGAAAGATGCTACTTTGGCTATGGGGGCGACAAAAATTCAAACGATTTGGCAACATGTTTTGCCTTGGGCTATGCGTCCTATTTTAACAAGTGTTGTTTTAAGTTTTGCCCGTGTTATTGGTGAAACAGCGCCACTTTTAATGATTGGTATGGTAGCTTTTATTGCAAGTCCTGCTTCATCACCCTTAGAGCCAACGTCAACTTTACCCGTTCAAATCTTTTTATGGTCTAGAAATCCTGATCCGGCTTTTGTTGAAAAGACATCAGGGGCTATACTTATTTTAATGCTGCTTTTAATATTGGTGAACGCCATTGTAGCCTTTTTAAGGCATAAGATGAAAAGAGTTCAATAATGAGAGTCAAAGAAGATCCTTTTATCATTTGTGCAAAAGATGTTTCTGTTTTCATAGGTAAATCGCAATTAATTCAAAACGTGCATTTAAGTTTTCTTAAAAACAAGGTAACGGCTCTTATTGGTGCATCTGGTAGCGGTAAATCAACTTTTTTAAGATGCCTTAATCGGTTAAACGATGATGTTGATGATTTTAAACTTGAAGGCGAAATTTTATTTCATGAAAAAAATATTTATGACAATCAAACAGATTTGGTGAGTCTGCGCACTAAAATTGGGATGGTGTTTCAAAAACCAACCGCTTTCCCCAAATCAATTTATGAAAATGTTGCTTATGGTTTAAGATTGCACAATCTAACGAAATCCGGAAAAGAATGCGACGAAATCGTAGAAAATGCACTCATGCGTGCGTCTTTATGGGAAGAAGTTAAAGATCGTCTTGACGACGAAGCATATCGTTTGTCGGGGGGTCAATTGCAGCGTTTAGCCATTGCACGAAGCATTGCCATAGAACCAGAGGTTATATTAATGGATGAACCTTGTTCAGCGCTTGACCCAATTGCAACGGCACGTATCGAAGAATTGATTGATGACCTTAAGCAAAAATTTACGATTATTTTGGTGACGCATTCAATGCAGCAGGCGGCCCGCGTTTCAGAGCGAACTGCCTTTTTTAATAAAGGCATATTAATTGAAGAAGGAGCATCAAACGAATTTTTTACAAACCCACAAAATGAATTAACGCAACGTTATATTACAGGAAGAGGCTAATGGTATGAGTCCCGAACATAAACATATTGTGAAATCATTTGATCAAGATTTACAAAGATTACAAGTGCTTTTTATGGAACTTAATGCGCTTGTGATTCTTCAATTGGAAAAAGCTTCTATGGCTGTCATTGAACATGATAAACATATGGCAAAAAAAATATACGAAGATGATGATAAAGTAGATGCAATAGAATTTGAGATAACGCAGTTTTCGCTTAGGCTTTTAGCGCAGCGTCAACCGTTAGGGGAAGATCTTAGACGCATTGTGTCTGCTTTTAAAATTGCTACAAATTTAGAACGCATTGGTGATTATGCTGAAAATATGGCCAAACGCATTTTAAAGAGTGAAAATCATCGTAAGCTTCATGAAAGCAATCCATTTCGACAATCTTTTTTAACACTTACCAAGGTTGTAATGAATCGTTTGGAAGAGGTTATGAAGGCTTATGTTGAAAATGATGCCGAAACAGCTCAAAAATTATGGAAAAAAGACGAAGAAATAAATGAATTTTATTGGCAATCATTTCAAGAAATTCTCAATTTTATGATAGCGCATCCACAAGATATTCCTTTTTATACCGATTTGTTATTTATCTTGAAAAATCTTGAACGTGCTGGCGATCGTATTTCCAACATCGCTGAATCAATCGTGTTTATAAAGTTGGGGTCATTGAAGGTAAAGAAAGAGAATTAATATAGTATTATCCATTTAGGTTAATAGTACGTCATTCTTCGTTCATGTAGGAAGAGACTACACTTCACTCATTATTCCTTCTCTTAACTTAAAGCGATAACACTATAAGCTATTGTAACATTCATAACCCCATAATAAATATAAAAAAAACCCCGGTTTTGCCGGGGTTTTTCAAAAGTAATGTGGGAATAAGATTTAGTAACGAAGTTTTACACCCATGGTTAAAGGGAATGATAGTGTGCTTTTAGCTGAACGTGTGATTTGACTAAATGCTTTTAAAACACCTGGGCTTGTACGAACTTGATTGAAATGTTTGTTGTATTTTATGCCAGTTGATCCAATTGCTTCTGCCATTGCAACAATTGAAAATACATCAGATAAACGATAATCAAAGCCTAATTGTAATCCACCACTAAAGCCTGTTGAGTTTCTGAAAAATGGCACATGAGTAGATGTTGGATTTGGGTTACCGGAAGTTAAATTTCTGACTGAAAATTTTCCATGTGTGCGATGTAAGAACCCTAATTTAGCACCAACAAAAGGTGTTACAAAGGAATCAATATCAACGTAAAAACGTCCACCTACATAACCTGCATAAGAATTGTAATTTTTTGTTTTTGATTTAAGTGTATTATTTCTACCCACGAAAGTGAAAGGCGTATATCTACGATCATCTGCAGCTGCATAACTATAATCGAAGTTCAAAAAAAGCTCTAAATTATTCATAATACCGTAAGCGATTTCAGCACTTGCTGTGAAAGGAAGATCATAAAGATCGCCCCAATCAAATTTTCTGGAATCTCTATAAACGGACGAGTTGTTAAAGATTGAATAATTACCACTAGGAATTGTAACTGGTCCACCTGTAACATTGGCAATCGTGCCAGTTAGTTTGATGTCATTGCTAAACATGGTGGGGGCAATACCTGCACGTGCAGCGACACTCCATTGACCTTCGTGAATAGCATAATTTGTATCGCTTGATGTGCTGTCTGCGTTAGAATAAACCGTTTTTTGGTGATGGGGACCCATATCCTCCATGCCACCAGCAAAAACAGATGATGAAGCTGTCAAAAAAGCAATAGAAGCAATAGTGGTTACAATGGATTTTTTTAACATGTTAACTTTCCTTATTAAAAATAGAGGGATATTCTTATATTTTGATAAATATACCCAAATAATTTGAAAATACCTATTTTTAGGCATGAGATTTGAGATCATTTTTGATGCCAAAAATTATGTCAGCTAATTGTTTTACCTTAAGAATTTTTAGTTCAAAAAGCATCCAAAGATCATCGACTAAAAACGGTAGTTTTAGATTATTTGAGTAATACCCCTTTCGATTAACGTAGTCTGAATGGTAAGGATGTTTTTTGTCTATAAATCAATATCGGTTTAAATAAGAATTTTGTAGAGATGTAATAAGACTATCACAGTTGAATATGTTGTGAATGGTTTGAAAGGGAAAGAAGAAAAATGGATATGAAAAACCCCTCGAAAGAGGGGCTTAACATCAGAAATAAGTATATTTAAATTACATGCGGACTTTTATGCCTGCAGTAATGGGGAAAGTAAACGTTCCACCGGATGAGCGTGTTGCTCTAGAATATAGACGATTACCAGCTGTATCAGTGAATACGTGTGCATCTCTTCTATGTGTATTGGAACGTGTTGTGCCAATAGCTTCAGCCATTACAAACAATGAAACAGGATCATTTATGCAATAATCAAGCCCTGCTTGTACACCACCACTAAAGCCTGTCGAGTCTTTATTGTGATGTGCTTTGTAACTAGCATTTAAAACTTCAGCATTGTTTTGAGTAATGATAGTTGTAACTCTGTGTTTACCATTGCTACGATTAAGAACGCCTAATTTACCACCAATGAAAGGTGAGAATTTGCAATCATCTATCTCGAAGAAATAGCGACCACCAAGATAGAATCCATAGGAATTAAAATTATCTTGCTTGTATCGTGTTGAAAGATAATATGTTCCGGCTGGATCAGATATGCTACGTCTAACATGACGATGTTTGGATCCTGAAGCATTTGCATAATCAAAGTTAAAAAACACTTCAACATTGTCCATTGGTACATAGCCAAGATCAACGCCTGCTGTGAAAGGTACGTTATGATGGTGTACATCATAGGTATTAGCGTGTGTAACAATGCTTGTTTCGTGATCTACGAATCTTTGTCTAACGCGACCTTTTCTATTGGAGGCCGATAGTGCAATACCAGCGCGTGCTGTTAATGTCCATTGACCTTCTCTTAAAGCAGGTCCTTCACACGAGCGAATAACTTGTGTTGGCACTTCAACTGGTGCTGCTGGATGATATACAGGCGCAGGACGATGGCCCATGTCACCCGTTCCACCAGCAAAAACAGGTGTTAATGCTGTTGAAAAGGCAACAGCTGCAATTGTTGTCAAAAAAGATTTTCTTAACATGTTTACTTTCCTTCATAAAGATAAGGGATTTTCGTTTCGTCTCCCAAAACTAGTTTTTACTAGTTGTTGTGTTCTTAATTAGATCAAGATCCGAAAGGTACATTTAAAATACTTTGATAGACATACCTTTATAAAGATATTATGTATTTGGAAGAACGTTTTCCGGTCTATAAATAAGTGTAAGATTAAAAAAACATTATGTCTAGATGTTATAAGATCTCAACATATGAGTGTGTTATAGATGTGGCAAAAGAGAATCAATTAAAAAAAATGGATATGAAAAACCCCTCAAAAGAGGGGTTTTTCATTAGACAGGAAAGATTCCTAAATTACATACGGATTTTGAGGCCTGCAGTAATTGGGAATGAGAAAGTTGATTTAGGTGAACGTGTTACTTTTGTGAAAACAGTGTAGTTGCTTCCTGTACCTGTTTCACGATATGCAAGATGTGTTTTTTTATGTGTTTTAACACTTGTAGAACCAATCACTTCACCCATGACAAACAAAGAAACTTGTTCGTTTAGGCAATAATCGCCACCAAGTTGTAATCCAGCACTAAAGCCTGTTGAATTTTTGTACAATGGAGCATTATATCTTTCAATGCTTGTAATACCGTCAATGATGTCAGTGTCAATGATGCTATGTTTACCATGTGTACGATGAATAAGACCTAATTTAGCACCAACAAAAGGTGAGAATTTGCAGTCTAAGTCAAAGAAATAACGTCCACCAAGGTAGAAGCCATAAGAATTAAAATTACCTTGTTTGTATTTTGATATTGATGTAATACCATCAAATTTGTTGTCTATGGTTTTTGAGCTTCCGGAAGCATGTGTGTAGTCAAAGTTAAAGAAAGCTTCAACATTATCCATGACAGCATAGCCAACATCAAAACCAGTTGTAAATGGTAAACTATTTGATTTTACGTTGTAGGATCTACGGCTGAAACCATTTTCATGTGTAATATCTTGATATCCAGTTGGAAAGCTTACAACTTGACCAGGTGTTGTAGTAGTAAAAGTACGTGTAACGCGTGCTTTTTTAGAGCTTGTTGGTGCAATACCAGCGCGTGCTGTGAATGTCCATTGACCTTCTTTTAAAGCTGGACCTTCGCAAGTAGGCATTGCTTGAGCTATTACAGCTGGTTCAGCATGCTGTACTGGTTGTTGGTGTGCGCCCATATCCTGAGTGCCGCCTGCAAATACATTTGCAGAAACTGCTGCTAAGAGCATTGTGCTCAATAAAATTCTTTTCATATAAAATCTCCAAAGACATTGAATTATCAACCTGATGTCATATGACATCTTTATTAACCTAAGCAAGGCTGATGAAGGAACAATAAGGGGGAATTTAGGGGAGAGATATTGTTATTGTCATAACTGATGATTTTTAATGGGTGGAATGTTACTTTAAGGCAACATTTTTGACCTGAAAACTGATTATAGGAAAAGTAGAAAACATATATAAAACAAGTAGTTGAAATGAAAAACCCCTCTTGCGAGGGGCTTAACACGAAGACTTAAAGTTTCTAAATTACATACGGACTTTGACGCCTGCAGTAAGTGGGAATGAGAAAGCTGTTTTAGGTGAACGTGTAACTTTAGAAAACACTGTGTAATTGTTGCCTGCACCTTGTGTGCGGTAAACAAGATTTGTTTTCTTATTTGTTTTAATGCCTGTTGAAGCGATAGCTTCAGCCATTGCAACCAAAGACACTTGTTCGCTTACACGTAAGTCAAAACCAGCTTGTAATCCAGCACTGAACCCAATTGAGTTTTTGTAAAGTGGAAGAGAGTATTTAGCTGTTTTAGGATTTGTGTAGTCAAATGAATTCCCAAGAAGAGTTGTACCTACAGTGCGAATGCTTGTTGTATCTTTAACTTTATGTTTGCCATGTGTATGACGTGTAAGTCCTAATTTACCACCGACAAAAGGTGAGAATTTAGAATCTAAATCAAAGAAATAGCGTCCACCAAGATGAAAACCATAAGAAGCATAATTGCCTTGCTTATATTTTGAAACTAAATCTGTTGTTTTAGTGCCAGTGCTATACGCATTTGTATAGTTTTTAGTGCTAATATTTTTACGAATAGAAGTTTGTTTTTTGCCACTTGCTTTTGTGTAATCAAAGCCAAAAAATACTTCAACATTGTCCATTGGTGCATAACCAAGATCAATACCAAAAGTGTAAGGCATGTTATGTGATTTTGCATTATAAGATCTACGAACAAAAGTATTGTCTGTTACGTCTTGATTGCTAGCAGGAAAGTTTACTTTTTGACCTGGTGTTGTTTTGGTAAATGTACGTGTAACGCGTGCATCTTTAGAGCTTGTTGGGGCAATACCAGCGTGCGGTGTTACTGTGAATTGGCCTTCTTTAACAGCAAGTTCTGCATTTGTTTGTGCTGCAAATAAGGATGTTGCTAAGAGCGCAGTGCTCAATAAAATTCTTTTCATTGAAAAACCTCCAAAAAATTAAAATATCAACCTGGCGCATGATGTTATAATCATTGACGTAGATCCAGTTGATGAACAAATAATATGTCAGTTAGACAGACAAGGAAATGATATATGTCATTATTGGGAGTGTTTTTAAAAAAGAGTGTAACAATAAGACAACATATATGACGTTATATACATTAAATTGAATGGATTAGAAAAAGCGCATTAACTTTTAATTCACTTTTTATCGATAAGATGGTTTTATGATGATGAAAATTGGAGCGTGAAATGTCTAAAAAATCTGGTGTGTATTTATTTTTTATCTCGATGCTTTTAACTCAAGCAGGATGTGCAAGTGAGGGATTAACAAACAAAAAAGTTAATTTAAGCTCAAACCATCACCTTGAATTGAAATGTAAGACATTAAAAACGAATGTTGGCATGGCCAATCATCAAGTGAAAATTGTTGAGCGTGAGGCGCACGCAAAATTGGGTAATCGTTTTAATAAGACGGAAAGATCTTTGGGGAAACATCCTGATCTTCTGAACACCTATTCAATATCACTCGATAATTTAGCCCAAGCTGTTCAAAACTATAAAAGCCAACCCTGTCATTAAGAATAAGATAATATGAAATTACTATCATGGCGCGAGATTCTAAAATTATTAAACCCTCCTTTTTGGCCAATTTTTTTTGGATTTTGCGCTATTCTTATTGCAAGTGTAACTTTTTTAGCTTTTGGACTAGGCGTCAAGTTCTTGATTGATAAGGGCTTCGTGAGTCAAAATCCAGAGATTTTAAATCAAGGCCTTCTCTATTTAGGCATCATTATTTTTGTTTTATCGTGTTCAAGTTATGTAAGATATTATTGTCTTAATTGGGCAAGCGAAAATGCGCTTTTAAAACTAAAAGATAGATTTTTTCAGCATAATATTCACCAAGATCGTTATTTTTATCAAAAAGAATCTTTGGGATCGCTTGTTACGCATTTCAGTCAAGATTTAACCTTTGTGCAAACAACACTCAGCCAAACAATGCCTGTTATGGTGCGTAATATATTGCTTTTTATGGGTGGTGTTTTTCTTTTATTTTGGACAAATTTTGAACTTGCAAGTATCGCCTTATTGCTTATACCGATTATCCTTTTGCCAAGTCTATGGATTGCAAAAAAAATAAAAGTTTTTTCGCAAAAAATTCAAATGGATCAACAAGATCAAACGCAGTTTTTAATGGAAGTTTTTGGTCAAATTCCTTTTATTCAAGCAAGTGCTAAAGAAAATTATTTTCATCAATATTATAAGCAAAAATTAAATGCCTTTAAGGATATTATCCAAAAAAGACTTCGTTTACGTTCTGCGCTCATTATGATTGTTTTTACGCTCGTTTTTGGTGGTATTGGATTTGTGCTTTGGTATGGTGGGCACCAAGTATTTTCGCGTGACATAAGTGCAGGCGATTTATCAAGTTTTATCTTTTATGCCATTATAGCCGCGTCTTCACTAAGTGTTATAAGCGAAAGTCATCAAGAACTTAGTCAAATGAAGCTTATACTCACCAAAATAGCAGTTTTGCTGGATTATAAATCTGAAATATTTTCGCCTTTAAATCCTTTATTTTTTAAAAATGAAACACCAGAACTTATTTTTGATGCAATCAATTTTGCCTATCCTGGGATGGATCAGGGTCAAAAAGCGTTACAGGATATTCATCTTAAAATTAAAAAAGGTCATAAAATTGGTTTGGTGGGTGCGTCAGGCAGTGGTAAATCAACCTTATTTCGTCTTTTGTTGCGCCTTTATGATCCGAATAATGGCCAAATTTTGTGGAATGGCAGCCCATTAAACCAATTTGATTTAAAAGAATTGCGCTCAAAAATAGCTTATATCCCGCAAGAGCCTGTCATTTTTTCAAATACTATTCGTGAAAATTTGACATTGGGTGAAAAAATTGAAACAGATAGACTCATTGAAGCTGCTAAATTAGGCCAATGCTATGATTTTATACAAAAATTGCCACAGGGTTTCGAAACATTCATTGCTGCATCAAAAGGGGGTATAGGCATTGAATTATCAGGTGGCGAAAAACAACGTCTTGCTTTGACCCGCGCATTTTTACAAAATCCATTACTTATTTTGCTTGATGAAGTCACGAATGCTTTGGATAATCAAAATGATGTCTTGATTCAAAAAGCATTGCACTTTTTGATGCAAGATAGAACGAGCATCGTTATTGCGCATAAATTATCCACAATTGAACAATTAGATTGGATTTTTGTGCTTGATCAAGGAAAATTAGTTGAAGAAGGGACGCATCTTGATTTGCTGTCGAAAGATGGGTTTTATGCGAAACAATATTACGCCCTTATTTAATTTATTTTATTAGACTTCTTTCGAAAGTCGCTAATGTGAGGCGAGTGATAGAAGATTCAGCACGGAAGACCGTTCTGTATTCTTCATACATGAGGATCTGAGCACTGAAACGACGTATCAATCGACCACAGTAGTAGAGTTTCAAAAGAAGTCTATTTATAAAGCTCAAGTGTTTGCGCAATAACAGCCTCGATACTGAAATGATCTTCAACAAGCTTGCGACTTTCTTTGCCCATTTTTTGACGTAATGCAGCATCGAAAGCTAGTTTTTTGAGGGCCTCTTTAAGGGCAAAAGCATCTTTTGCAGGGACAAGAAAGCCATTTAAACCATCAATGCAGATTTCACGGCAACCTGGCACATCCGTTGCAATAATGGGGCGGCCACAAGACGCAGCTTCTAACAATGATTTGGGTAATCCTTCCCGATAAGATGGAAGTACGGCAATATGCGTGCGCGCCCAAAAATCAGCAATTTTTGTTTGGTGTCCAAGCCAAGTAATAAGCCCTTTATTTTCCCATGCTTTAATATCTTCTTCTTTAAGGGAGGATGGATTATGGGGATCAGGCGCACCAATAAAAATAATCTTAAGGGGCACATTTTCTTTTTTTAGCATTTGCGCGGCTTCTATAAGCTCAACCACACCTTTGTCTTTAAGCATACGTGCGACAAATAAAGCTGTAATTTCACCCTCTGGTTCAGGACTGAAAGGAAAATCTGAAAGATGGACGCCTGATCCGCGAATCAAATGTAATTTTTCAGTTTTGGCTAATTTTTGCGTTTTAAAAAAATTTAAATCATCCACATTTTGAAGGATAATATCTGATTTTGTGCGTTTAAATATAAATCTAAAAAGAGTGAGTGCGACAAAAGAAGCTGTTTTAATGGTGACTTTGGTGGACGTAAATAAATAGCCTAACCCTGTAAAAGCATTAATGATTTTGGGTTTTTTCTTTAAAAAAAGGCATGCGATCGTGCCGTAAAGAATGGGTTTTAAGGCAACGTGATGAATGATATCGGGTTGTATTTCGTTGTAAATTTTTTTGATGCTGCGAATATGGTTAAGTTCAGTTAAGGGGTTAGTGCCTTTGCGTTCAAGGTTCAAAGGCATTAGTTTTAAACCTGCATCTGTAATAACGGAACCGTGGTTGTTAACATTTGTCATAACGTAAACATCATATCCGTTTTGGCGTGCTGCTTTAGCAAGTTCTAGGCGATGCGAACAAAAATAATGGTCTTCTGTTACAAAATAAAGAAGCTTTTTCTTATCCATTAATGTTTTCCTTTTGCGCCCATTCTGCAAACATTAACATTGTCCATAATTGGTGCATCGATTCACTGCGTCCTTTTGTAAAGCCAATCCATTTTTCTTGAATTAAGGTATGGTTTAAGAAATCAAGATTGCGGAAAGATTTTGAATACAACAGATCTTCAGCCCACCCCCGTAATTCGGTACTTAACCAATTTTTAAGGGGGATTGCAAAACCTGATTTAGGGCGATCATATAATGCGTTGGGGATATATGATTTGAGCAATGTACGTAAAGCCCATTTGGGCGTGTAATCATTTAACTTCATATCATAAGGCATTGAATTTGCATAAGAAACAACGCGATAATCTAGGAAGGGATTCCGGGCTTCGAGTGCATAAGCCATGGACGCCCGATCAACTTTGGTTAGAATATCGTCAGGCAAATAATATTGATAATCCAGGCTTTGAATAGATTCAACTAAATTTTGAGTATTATTGGGGATAAGGTCTAATTTTTTTCCTTTAGACATTAAAGCATCAGTATCTGACCATTGACCAAAAAGATGCGCGTAAAGATCATCAATATTGGATTGCGCTAAGCTATTGGAAAATTTGTGAATTTTATCGCCAATCATTTTAGGACGTATTGTTGATGGCAAAAATTTTAAAATTTTATCGTAATGATCAGGGGAGAGAAATAAAAGGGGACTAAGGAGTGCTTTTTTAACTTTGGGTGAATAATCCCAAAATTTTTTGAAACGTTCCAATATGGGGTAACGATTATAACCTAAAAACAATTCGTCTCCGCCATCGCCGCTTAAAGCAACCGTTACGTGTTGACGTGTTAGTTTTGATAAAAGCAATGTAGGAATGGACGAGGAATCGCCAAAAGGCTCATCATAGATGTTATTTAGGTTGGGGATAAGGGCCAATCCATCTTTAGGATCGACATAAAGACTTTGATGGTCTGTGCCTAAAAAGCCGGCGATTTTTTCAGCATATGGGGCTTCATTATGTTCGGCACTTGTAAAACCAATTGAAAATGTTTTGATAGGCGTTGTGCTTTGTTTTTGCATCATGGCAGTGATGAGTGAGCTATCGATGCCGCCTGATAATAAGGCGCCAATGGGTACGTCTGAAAACATGCGAATTTTAACAGCATCACACATTAAATGATCGAGACCTTGTAAGATATCTTCTTGGGTTTTCGGTACATCCATTTTCGGCATGTGCCAATAACGGTGATGTTGAATATCACGCGTTTGAAGGTCGATTTTAAGATAATGTCCGGGCTCTAATTTATGGGTGTTTTGATAGATTGATAAAGGCGCTGGAATAAACCCTAAGCGAAAATAATTGTAAAGCGCATCAATATTGAGTTCTTTTTTAAAATCCGGCAAAAATTTTAAGGCTTTGAGTTCTGAGGCAAAGCCAAGAATATCATCATCCCGTGACCAATAAAGCGGTTTAACACCCATGCGATCGCGGACAAGGTAAAAATCGTTTCGTGTTTTATCGTAATAAGCAAAAGCAAACATACCATTTAATTTAGGTAATGTTTTGTCTATACCCCAATAAATGAGTGCTTTTAAAAGGACTTCAGTGTCCGATTGGCTTTTGAAAGAAACATTATTTTCATGTAATTCGTGTTGAATATCCTTAAAATTATAAATTTCACCATTATAAACAAGGATATGATTAGAATCATTTGAAAGGTAAGGCTGATGACCTAAAGGGGAGAGGTCTAAAATTGCGAGACGACGATGCCCTAATCCAATATTTTTTTCAGGCTCAACCCAAATACCTTCATCGTCGGGTCCACGATGTTGCAAAGAATCCGTCATTAATTGTGTTATATTGCGAAGTTGTTCTTCGTTCAATCGTTTTTTAAAATCAATAAAGCCTGCAATGCCGCACATTTAATAGGTTTTTCTATGTTACAGTGAAATGACTTTGGATTGATGCGTCGTCGCTGCCGCTCTCATGTAGAAAAGGCTACACTTCGAGCGTTGCTCCTTGTCTGAATCTCAAATCATTTCACTATATATGGTTGATTGTTAGATGTGTATATTAGTATCAAAAAATGTGATCATTGGAAACGATTAAAAAATTGTAAGTTCATAGAGAGAAAACAGGATCATTTAAAGATCCTGTTTTTACTGCGTGTTTAGGTATTATTCTGTGCTTATCACACCCAAAAGTTCTAATACTTTTTGAGCGCCTTTTTCTTTCAAATTGGATTGATTGCCAGTTGTAAAAGGATTTTCTGTAAAATAAGATGACCATTCTTCAAAGTAAGTTTTATCAGTTTCGTTGTTCTTATTATTTGTTGTGATTTTGTTATTATTTGAAAATGAATTTCTTTCTGTTAGTGAAATAAAATCACTCCAATAGTCATGTTTAGATTTAGATTCTGATTCTGATTCAGTGGTTGTTGTTTTGTGTTTTAAATATTGAGCAATTTGTTCAACTGTAAAAAGTGTGTCTTCCTCTTCAATTTTTTTTGTGTGCTCAATAAGGCATTCGATAAGATAATGAGGTGTAAATTTTTTAAAAAAGGAGTCAAATACTTTCCAAGGGTCACATTCAAAGGAATCATTTATAGGTTTGGTTGGGCGTTTATGTGTCATTTCTTTTATATAAGGTAGGCCAAGATCTGTATTTAGAATGGTTCTATAAAAAATTTTATTTGGGATTTGGTGCGTTTCGTTAATAGGTAAAAGGATTAAATCAAAGCATAATGCTTTTTTGTAAGCTATAAATTGACGTAATTTATCTTCTATATCTTCTATAAATTTCAAGTCTCTTTGTTGTAATTCTAATAAAGTAGGATAGATTAATTCTAAACATTTACTAGGTTTAACAGCAGCTTGTATAAGTTGATGCGTGAATGGAAAAATGAGATCTGCATTATCATCATATGTTAATTTGATAAAAATATAGCTAAACGCTTTTTTTAAAAAACTTTTATTTTCAACGAGTGTTAAAGGTAGATTTTTATTTTTGAGCGTAGGTAAGTCCCAGATTGTTGCTACAAATTTTGTAATGAGCGGAAAAACAATTTTTTCAAAACGTTTTTGGTTTGTTTTTGGATCATGTTCATCAGGTAAAAGTCCGGTTGATTCGTAAAAATCAATATAAAAACGTTCATAATGTTGTGTAAAATTGGTTCCTTCAAAAATTGAATTAACGATATGAATCATTTGAGCAGGGTTTAAAATTGCTTCAGGTAAATTACTTAAATAAAATTTTGAAAGTGCTTCTATGTTAATATGAGGATGTTGTGTAATGTTTTCTTTATAAGTTAATAATTTTGAAAATTTAGATTTTTTTTCTTCTTTTAGTTTTTTGTTTTTATATTTATCTCTTATAGAATCGAATTCAACTTGGCCAATATTTTCACCTTCACCTATTTCGTTTAAGTTGTATCTTGTTAGTTTAAGAGTTCTATCTGAGTTGCAGTCATAATCACTAATCCAACTTATTAAAAACCATGATTTAAACTCTTTAGGAATAATTTTTATGGGGTTATCTTCAAAAGAAAGTGTTATTTTGTTTATTTGCGCAAGCCAGGTTGGAAGTATGGTTATTTTATTATGATCCATATAAAGTATATTTAATTCTAAATGTTTTAGACATTCAGGTACTTCTTTAAATGCATTATGATCTAGATGAAGTGTTTTAAGTTTTGTCAAATTTATAAAATCAGCTGGTAAAGTTTCTATTTTATTATTTGAAAGATTGAGTTCAGTTAACTCAGTTAAAGTAGATAATTGATTAGGAACATCAGATATATTTGTATTTCGTAAGGAGAGTTTTTGTAACCAGGAAAGCGTATGGATTTGATCAATGTGATGTTTAATATATTTTTTATATGAGTTTATATCAGAATTAAAGCCAAAATCAATTTGTTGACTGTCTAAAATCATGTTTTTTAGGTGTTTTTTAACGTCATGATCTGCATCTTTTAAAAAGTCGTTTGTAATTTTTTCTTTTTCTTGGAAAGTGAGTGCATTTAAATTGAGTGCAAAAAACGATATAAAAAGCGTAACATATATGCGTTGAATCATGATTTTCCTTTGAATTTTTATTATACTAACTTAATGAATTTATAGAGCAAAATTTATAAATGAGGCAAGTAAAAAAAATATTTATTATCTTATTTAATAAGATGCATGATCATTTCTTTTGCGATTCATAATAATTTCTGCCATCACAATGCCGAGTAAATGAACAACACAATAAGGGTTGCAAGGGCGTTAATTTCAGGGCTAACGCCTGTTCTGATGGATGCATATATGGCCATGGGAAGGGTTGTAAAAGAGTTATAGAGTCATTCAATTTTAGGTTGAAACATTGCGCTCGTTGTTTGAGCCTAAAATTAAATGACAATATTCTGAAATGTATGGCTGTAAATTAATCTTCAGAAGAAGGTTCTTTTAGCATGGTTTTCACCATTTTTATATTTTCGCAATGTAAAATTTCTTTGAGTTCAAGCATATCTAAAGTTGAATTAATTTGATCTTCTTCAACCACATCTCCATTTAAAAGATATTTTAAAATTGTTGCAATAATAAAGCATTTCAAATTTTCTTCATCATCAATTGAAGCATCTTTATTAAAATCAATTAATGTTATTAAAATGTCTATTAATTTGTTTTGTAAAATTTTTTCTTCTTTTTTGGATTGAGCCTCTTTTAACGTCCCGAATATAAAATCTAATTCAGTGGGGTTTAAAGACAGATAATCAGGGTTTATAGTACGGTTGGGATTACCCATTGCACATAACCCAATTTTTTGATGATCATGCTCTTTATATGTATCTTGAAATTTCATTAGGTTGCTCAGTGTTAGTTTATTTTTTGCACAAGATTCGTCACTGAAAATGTAGATATCCTTAATGATCTCAAATTGTTTATATAATTTTTGCGTAAAAACTGGATTTTTTATAGATTCTGCTATTGGTGTAGTGTCGCTTTCAATATCAAGAAGATGATTGATATTTTGTATAAAGGTGTCGATAGATTCTTTTTTTGCTTCAAAGCAAATCAAATCCTTAATACGCACATATAAGATATTTAAAAGAATTGGGTGTAAATGGCTAGATTTATTAGCAATTTTAAAAATGGTGTCATAAGCACGTATGAAGGCTTGGGCTATGTGAATAAACCTTTCTTGCATAGGAATGGTATCTGCATCAATTTTTGGATGAAAAATAAAATGTATTTTTTCTTTAATGTATGGATCTGTATCAAGCAATTCTTTTGGAAGAATTTTCGTTAGATTATAAATAAAATCTGATGTTTCTCTACTCATGAAATATGCAAGATAAGAAGCAAAAATATTATATTTTGAAAGATATATCATACAGGTAAGGTATTTTGTCATGTCTTGCAACGCAACACCTTTAAGATGTTGTTGTATTTGATTTCTATAAGACTTTAATTGTTCAGCAATTTCTGGATAATCTTCAGCTGCTTCAATGTTCATAATGGCTGTTGTATCTTTTTTATAATCCTTGAGGAAGTTGCTTTTAGTAAAAGATTCTATAATATATTGTTGTTTATCAACATTATTATTGATGCTATCGTACACAAATAATATTTGTTTTAATTCTTCTGTTAGTCTTAGTGAGTCATATCTTAAAATAGGCGTCGGTTGAGGTTGAATAGGTACTGCTGGTGCGGGTGCTGGCTGGATAGGCGCTGCTTGAACTGCTTTAGGTTGAGGAAGTATTGGAATTTGTTGTAGTTGTTGTGGATTTTTTTGTTGGGCATTATGCCTAATTTCTGTTTGTCGCAACATAGTGGGATCGGTTGCTCTTGCTTTAGGTGTATTAGGAGGTGGTGTTTGAATTATAGCAGGATAAATAGCGTTAATTGCTGCTTTAAAAGGAACGTTTAGTTGTATTACGTTTGTAAAAAGTTGAAGTGTTCGCCGGAACTCTACAATTTGTATTGGATTAAGATGGTGGGATTGTTGCATAAAGGTAGGTTGTGCGCCAAGTTGTGGAATTGGATTGGTAGGGGCAGCAGGAATATGCTGTATTGGCTGCGCATCACGTTGACGTTGTTGCAGAAATTGAAATAATGTGGGTGGTTGAGCAAAGTCTTGTTGGTGGAGAATTGGATTGGCAGGGGCAGGATCTGCTTGTGTTGTTTTTGGTGTCTCTTTTCTTTTTTTAGGTTTGGGTTCGGTTTTATTTTCAAGTTGACGTTTTTCATGTTTTTCGTCATCGGAGTGTCCTGCAAAAACAGATTGACTTATAAGAAGTAACAATATAAAAGAGAGTTTTGTTTGTTTCATTATATAATTCCTTATTGTTAAGATTAAATAAAATTATTTTTTATTCACGTAATTCATATTTTTTAAATAAATATAACGAATTAGGCTTTTCCAACATATTAAATTTTTTAATGCTTAAAGCGCTTGAATTATAAAAATAAAAACAAAGTTACTGCATTTTACAGAATTAATAAAAAAATGCAAATATTTTATTTTTATTATTTAAGTAATAAAAATATTTAGTTGTATTGGGTCGCTGATGAATGATGCTGCGAAGATAATTTAATAGGGTAATTTTATAATAATATAAAGTAAAAAATGATAATTGTAAATAATATTGAATTTTATTATAAAATAAAGTAAAATATAATTTATTAATCGTTTTTTTTATTTAAGGAAATATGAATGTTGTTATCGTTGTGTAATCTCGTTTTTAAGAAGAATGTTGTTTTATCGATTGTTATTGCTTCTTTTTTTGGATTGCAGGTAGAAGCTGCTCGATACCCTTGGACGCATAGAGGCGAAAATATGTATCTTTCAAATCAAGCTGAATTGATCCTTGTCACTAAGCATCATGGCGAAAGGAAGATTGCTCTTTGTCCTCCAGATGCTGAACAATATTACAATTATTTAGATCAATTACATTCAAATGATCAGATATTAAGAAAAGACTTTAATTCAAATCATCTTTTGTTATCTTTAAGAATCTCGTATAAAGCGCCAGGCATATCAGCATTACAGGATAAGGTGTTTTCATTATGTATGCGTGAAGAGGATAATAGTTTCTTTTTTAAAGATAATGCTGATTCTAGCCAATATTGTTTGGTTGATTTTTACAACCATGCCTCTCAAGAATGGATTGAAGAACCGGTTGAGGATCTTCAATATGGTGTAAAGGCAAAATTTGTGACCTGTGCTTCTTTGTGGCCAGATTGTGATAATAGATCTCATAGTGAATCTGCAGCCATTGGATTTATGAATGACAAAAAAAATCTTTTTGTGAAAGCTATTGAGCAGCTTCCTGTAAATTCTAAAGTAAAATTACTGCAAATTGGTTTTCATTCTTACTTGGATTTTTGTAAAGATTGTGAAAATATGATTAAATATTTTCAGAATGAATTCAAAATACATCTTATAACTTACTTAAAAGAAAAATTACCCGAAAATTATTTCCTCGCTTCTAGGAAAAAAGAAAAATCCGGTGAAGTTCTTTTTTTATCAACGGGATTTAATGTTCGCCCATATAAATATAATGCATATTTTTTTGGTTCTGAAGATGCTGAACAAGCGCACACTTTGTTTGGATATTTTTTCCAACATTATTATCCTTATGCAGGAAAAATTTCTTGTGCTCCAAGTAAACAAGGCGATTTTCGTCTTCTTACTTTTTTAAAAGAAGCTACGCCTTTATTAAGTTCTTCTGAAGCAGATCAAGCAGTTTTTGGGGATGATTCTAACTTTAAAATACCTTTAGTTGAAACAGAGCTTATAGAAGATATGGAGGATGTTGTTACTGAAGCGCCTATTGAGCAAATACAACTTCGAACACAACCTTTTTATGATGCAGCAAAATGGACGGGAAAAAATTTAAGTGACCTTACGCAATGTGCAAATGAAGGTGATAAAGACGCCCAAGATCAAATTATTGAAGGGTTTTATTGGGGTTTTGTAAATTACACTCAAGAAAATGGTCGTTTTGGTCTTAAGGTTTCAACTTGGGACGATATTGAAAATAGAGCAATTTCAGATGATCGATATGCTTATGCTTTAATACATTCTTATGAACATGTTCTTCGTTGGCTTCATCGTGGGAATCCTCTGAAACAAAAAACTTTTGCTGAATCTTTTCCAAAACTTTTTAAAGCAATTCAAGAGGGTGCAGAACGAAGTGATCCTAATGCACAATTTCTTTTTGGAATATTACATTTAGAGCTACAAAACGTTGTTGCAACAGGTTCTGAAATACCTCTTGCTGAGTATCGTGCGATAGCTTTGAAATGGGTTGAAAAAGCAGCCGAACAAGGTCACTTACGTGCTTTAGTGTCGCTAGGGTATATGGTTCAACATGGTAATCCACAAGGCCGCAGTGAAGTTGAAGCTTTGCGTTGGTGTTTTGCATCACATCAGACTAAAATTAGTCAAGATTCTTTAAAAACTAAATTATTAACTGTTAAAGATAGTGCTTTAGAAAAATTAAATCAAAATGCACGAAAAAATAGATTATTAAGTGTTGAACAAATCGCATTACAAAAAGAAAATACGTTTAAAGAAAAACTGCAACAGGATATTGAAAAGTTAATATTTTTAGTGGATAGTCACAAATTTCAAAAAGAACTTCATAATCCTGATGGTGGTCAATTTGAAAATCAATTGGCTATTCCACAATTTGCGGAACTTTATGAAACCCTTTTGGGTTTTGAAATTGAAGCGGGTGAATTCTTGACGATGCTTCAAAAGGTGACACCTGGATTTATGGTTAATGATATTATGATAAGAGAAATACGAAGTAGGGAGACATTGATAAATATGCAGAGCGAGCCGCATTATGCGTCTGTTATTAAATTTCAGGGAACAGAATATCTAAATTTGGGTGAAGATAATGTCAAAATGGCAAAACAATTGCTTTCATATAGTGCTGAAATTGATGAAAAATTTATAATTGCAGAAAAAGCACTTAAGAAGATTGAGAAATATTATAAAATAGCGTTGGATGCCTCTTTATCTAAGCTTGCTAGAGCAAGACTTGTTGCGCTTAAGTTTCAAGATGAGGCGTCCGTTCTAAAGTTTAAGAAAAAGGAAGAGCGTTTTAAAGATGATGGATTTTTATTGCGTCCTTTATTGAATGAATTGAAGAATGAATACATGATTTTAGTTGATGTTAAAAACAATATAAAGAATTTAATTGCTGGTAACGTAAGTAACCGCAATGCTGATTTTTTTGAGGCATATCCTTTTTTCTTAAAACCATAATCTTTAATAAGACGCTCGATCATTTCTTTTGCGGTTCATAATAATGGCGGCCATTACAATGCCGAGTGAAATGAACAATACAATAAGGGTTGCAAGGGCGTTAATTTCGGGACTCACACCTGTTCTGATGGACGCATAAATAGCCATAGGTAATGTTGTAGCACCTGGGCCTGTGACAAAGCTTGCAACAACGAGATCATCAAGCGATAAAGTGAAAGCAAGAAGCCAGGCAGCGCATAAAGCGGGCATAATGATGGGTAACGTTATTTTGAAGAAGACTTTATAGGGTTTTGCGCCTAAATCAAGGGCAGCTTCTTCAAGTGAATAATCAAAGCTTTGTAAGCGCGCACGGATAATAATGACGACATAGGCCAAAGAAAGCGTAACATGCGCAATTGTGATTGTTGAAAAACCTAGATTGCTCGGCCAACCTGTCAAGGATTCAAGGGCTATAAAAAGAAGTAAAAAGGAAAGACCAATAATTACTTCTGGCATAACAAGGGGGGCCGTGACGAGGCCTGAAAATAAAAACCGTCCTTTGAAATTACCAAAACGTACCAAAGCCAAGGCGGCGAGGGTGCCAATAAAGACCGAGATTGTGGCCGTAACCGCTGCAATTTTAATGCTTAAAAAAGCAGCATCGAGTATTTCATCATTTTCAAAAAGTGTTTGATACCATTTGGTCGAAAATCCGCCCCAGACATTGACGAAACGAGATTCATTAAAGGAATAAATAATAAGCATTAAAATGGGTAAATATAAAAAGGCGAACCCCAAACCAAGACTTATGATTCTAAAATAAGATCTATTTTTCATTATATGATCCTCCAATCGCTGTTTTGCGTTGTATATATTGGAGTATAGCGATGGGCACCATTAAAATAACGAGTAGAACAATGGCAAGTGCCGAGGCCGTTGGCCAATCACGCGTTAGAAAAAACTCTGTCCATAAGGTTTTGCCAATCATGTTCATGCCTGGACCGCCCAAAAGATCAGGAATCACGAATTCTCCTACAGCTGGAATGAAAACGAGCATGGATCCAGCGATAATACCAGGAATGGATAAAGGTAATGTTACCGTTAAAAAGCTTTTATAGGGTTTGCATCCAAGATCAGCGGAGGCCTCTAGAAGCGACTCATCAACTTTCATGAGGCTGCCATATAAGGATAAAACCATGAAAGGTAAATAAGAATAAACAATGCCAATATAAACGGCAAATTCGTTATTGAGTAAGGCGAGGGGTTGATTAATAAGACCTGTGTATAAAAGAAATGAATTGATAATGCCATCATCTTTTAAAAGACCAATCCAGGCATAAGCACGAATTAAAAAAGAGGTCCAAAAGGGGAGGATAACGAGTAATAAAAAATAAAAGCGTTTTTTTTCATGTAAACGTGTGATGCCATAGGCTAAAGGATAGCCAATTAAAAGACATAATATAGTTGAAACAGAAGCAATTTTTAAAGATTTTAAGAATGATTGAATGTAAATATTGTCATTAATAATATTTAAATAGCTTTCGAGTGTTAATTTTATGTGAATAAACTTCCCATCTACAAAATCTATAAGATCAGTAAAAGGCGGGCGTTGAATAATAGGTTCGGCAAAACTAATTTTTAAGATAATCAGCAACGGCACGAGGAAAAAAAGAATAACCCAAAGATAAGGTACGAAAATAACTAAGCGAGAGGCTACGTTATGTACAAAACCAGAGTTTTTGGATTCTTGTATTTTTTGCAATCTATTGTCTTTCTTTTGAGCTTTTTAAGTTCTTAATTTTATTACATTTTTGTCTCTGTTGGTTTTGCTGGCGGATGTGGATAGGGGTAACTTCGAGAGGAATGTATGAAAACTTTAGTGATGTTGAGGGTATAAGACTGGATCCCGCGGACAAGCCGCGGGACGTAGGAGAGAGCGTAGTCTCAGGATGCAGGAGATGGGGTAATCTAAAATAGAGAATAGTTTTCTCGCACATTTGGAGGTTATCATTTTTAAATGTACGAACTCTTTTTTTATGTTCTGCGGATGTTATGGAATTACCGTTTTTTCTATAATCGTTAACCATTATGAGGTTATCCTCACTCTTACGTCCCGCGGTAATTATGGAATTACCCTCACTCCTACGTCCCGCGGCTTGTCCGCGGGATCCAGCCTTATTTATATCAAGTGCAAATGTCTTCATTATCATGTTACCAAGACCACCCCACTAGAAGGCTTCCAAGACAAATAGACTTCATCATCCCAGGTCATTTCTTGGTCTGTAATTCTGTTAAAATTCGTGACGGTTGCCATAATAATTTTACCCGTTTCAAGGCGTAAATGATAAATGGATACATCGCCTAAATAGGCAATTTCAACGACGATCCCTTTAGCGCAATTCCGTTTTTCTTTAGGCTCATTTTTATGAATGGTAATTTTTTCTGGACGAACAGCTACCCATACATGGGACCCAATCGGCACAGATACACCATGGTTGATATATAAATCGCCATCAATTTCTTCAGAATGAATTAAAGCATGGTCGGGTTCTTCTTCAACCAATACACCTTCAAACATATTGGCGGTGCCAATAAAGTCAGCAATAAATTTTGTGTGTGGGAATTCATAAATTTCGGTGGGTGTACCTGTTTGAACAATTTGGCCTTCAGACATAACGGCAATGCGTGTTGACATGGTCATGGCTTCTTCTTGGTCATGGGTAACCATTAATGACGTAATATCAACTTTTTCTTGAATATTAACCAATTCAAATTGTGTGTGTTCGCGTAATTTACGATCAAGAGCTGCAAGGGGCTCGTCAAGCAATAGTAATTTAGGGCGTTTCACAAGACTTCGTGCGAGTGCCACTCGTTGACGCTGACCTCCAGATAATTGATGGGGTTTTCTTTTGCCTAATTCGCTCATTTTGACGAGTTCTAGGATTTGATCAACGCGATTTTTAATTTCATTTTTAGGAACCCCGTCTTGACGCAAACCAAAACCGATATTTTCTTCAACATTCATATGTGGAAACAAGGCATAAGATTGAAACATCATGTTAACGGGACGATCATAAGGCGGCACATCTGTCATATCGATGCCTTCGATATAAATACGTCCTGTTGTTGGTCGTTCAAAGCCAGCAAGCATGCGTAAAAGGGTTGTTTTACCACAACCGGAAGGTCCTAAAAGCGAAAAAAATTCACTTTTATAGATGGATAAATTAACGTTTTTAACGGCCGCTACATCCCCAAAATATTTTGAAATATTCTCAAGATGGATATAGGGTTTTTCTCGGGGATTTAACCAAGGTTGTTCTTGTACTTTTTTATAAAAGGGGATTTTACTTTTACTCATTTAGTGCTTTTAGTCCTTGTTGCAATTAATCAGTTTCTTTTAGACTAACAGCCCAAATTATGATGCAAAGTCTAGAAAGAACGAGAACCGGAACGGAATGTACTTAAGTACATGAGTACCGGAAGTTGAGGTCTGACGACGAATTTGCGCATAGGGTGGGTAGTTACTCCTTGCTATTACTTTTAAATTGTTCCCACACACGCACACGTTTTTGCTCATAGCGTAGGGGTGCAGGATGATCCATGTGAAAACGCTCGATTACTTCAGGTGGTGGAAATAACGTTTTATCATTAATTAAGTTCGGTTCTATTAATGAATGTGAACTTAAATTGCCATTTGCAAAACCTGTTTCATTGGTAATGCGGGCTGCAATGTCAGGACGCATCATAAAATTTAGAAATTTGTGTGCACCATCAGGGTTTGGTGCTTCATGATGTATGGCCATAATATCGATCCACATGGGTGTTAGTTCATGCGCTAAATTATATTGAATATTAACACCATTTTTACTTTCACGCGCGGCATTTCTTGCTTGTAATATATTGCCGGACCAGCCTAAAGCAAGACATAAATCGCCATTGGCAAAATTAGAAATATAATTGCTATTATTAATTTCTTTGATATAAGGACGAATTTTAAGAAGTGCTTCTTTGGCGTGATTGAGTTCATCTAATTTTAGACTGTGGGGATTATAGCCTAAATAATGAAGCATAAGGGGGAGAATTTCTGTTGAGGAATCAACCATGGCAATCCCACATTTTTGGAAATTTTTTAAAATATTGGGATCAAAAAAAAGCTTCCATGAGTTTATCGGTGCGTCGGGCATAATTTTCAAGACTTTGTCTTGATTGATGCCAATGCCAGCACTTCCCCAAGAAAAAGGAATCGCATAAAGATTGTCAGGATCATAATTGAGCAATTTTTTCATAATAATGGGGTCTAAGTTATTATGATTAGGCAGTTTTGATTTATCTAATTTTTGGTAAAATTTGGCTTTTAAATGATTGGGTAAAAAAGGGTTTGCCGTTAAAATGATGACATCAAAGCCCGTAAGACCAGCATAAAGTTTTGCTTCAAGCAATTCGTCAGAATCAAAGATAGTGGATATGGTATTAAGGCCTGTTTCTTTTTCAAAATCTGTAAATACGGATTTAGGAATAGCGTTGGCCCAATAAAAAATCTTGACGTCTTTGGTGGCGGCAAAGGAAAGATATGGCGTTAAAAAAAATAAAAAACAAATTAAATAGTTTTTAGAAAAAAAAGCTGCGTTCAAATTAGGGGGTAACTCCTTATGTAAGATCTACTTATAATTTATATCTTATAAGAGCTACCCAGGCTAGAATTTTTTTAGGCGATAATCTTTTTATCTTTAAGTAATTGTTGTAATTCGCCGGAATCATACATTTCGCGAACAATATCACAGCCGCCGATGAATTCGCCTTTTATATAAAGTTGGGGAATGGTTGGCCAATTTGTAAATTGTTTAATACCTTCACGCACTTCTTGATCGTCTAGGACATTGACGTCTTTAAAGTTGATATTAAAGTGTGTGAGTACTTGAACAACATAATTTGAAAAACCACATTGAGGAAAATCTTGCGTTCCCTTCATGTAGAGAACGATATTATTTTCACTAATATCTTTTTTAAATTGATCGAAAATTGGGTTTTCTGACATTTTAAACCTTTCTATTTAATTTGTGTGGTAAGTGCTAAGGCATGCAATTCATTACCCATTTTAGGGCCCAACGCTTTGTAAACGAGTTGATGTTGTTGAATGCGTGTTTTATCTTTAAAGTCTACGCTTGTAATCTTTAAACCATAGTGATTTTGATCATTGTTTAAATCATTGAGTTCAATATCTGCTTCTGGAAAAGCAGTTTTAAGGATGTTTAAAATTTCCTGTGCTGGCATTGGCATTTTTGTGACTCTCACATAGATTCTTCTTGCATTCTTGATATGGGGGATGTAGAAGGATTTGTCAATTGCTTTTATCTATTTTAAGATGTGGTTGGCATTAGACGTTAAAATAATCAAATACGTTGGACGGGGGACAAAATGACATTTTTAGATAATCTAGAACAAGCCCAAGAAGCAAAGCATTCACAAGAATTAACACATAAATTCAAGATGCTTGCGCGTCGCAATTTTTTGATAGGTTTGTGGTTGGGAGAAAAAATTGGATTGCAGGCGGATGCATTACAATCTTATGCGCATGCAATTGTTGATGCTGATTTTAAAAAACCAGGACATGAGGATGTGATCGAAAAACTATTAGATGATATTAAAAGTAATAATTTGTCTATCAGTGAAGATCAAATTCGTCGTAAAATGGATTACTATCTAGAGAAGGCTGAAGAAGAATTCAAAAATAAATAATTAAATGCGAGGAAACCATGAAATATATCTATGTATTCCTTTGTTTTTTATATGCACCAGCTCTTATGGCTTATGACGATTATATGCCTATTGCACCTGAAGTTGGTGGTGAGAAAGAGATGTTGTGGGAACCAACGGCTGATAAAGGGGATGCACCCAAAAGTGATATACATGAAAATGATGCAGGTCCAGCCGATTAAATAGTTTTATTTAGCGACTTGTTGAATATTAAAAAGGGCGCCTAAGCGCCCTTTTTAATAGGTATCGAAAAAATGTTTAAGCGGATTTACGCTCAACAGATGGTTTTTCGATATTGGCTGCTTCTTTGTCTTTTTGGCCACCACTTGGTTCTTTGTTTTTAGCAACGAACAATTTGTTCAAGCCGAAGACTGCCCAGAACCAAATGCCAAGTCCTACAATAACGAGACCCGCAAGATAAGGGGCAATCGTTATTTGTGTGCCCGCTGTTACAACAAGTAATATTTGCTGAAGAAGAGCACCGCCAGATTTACCCAAGCGACCCCCAACAACGTCAACAGCTGCTTTCCCTTTGATTTTCATATCATCATCAAGGGGGATATAGGCCATTTCTTTCGTTGGATCAAACAAAGAATATTTGGTTGATTTAGCGAGGACTTGTTGCCATTGCCCGAACATACAAGCAACTTGCACGGCTGTAAGAGAAATCCCCATTTCCATCATGTAAGGTCTGAACGTGTCTGGGAATAAAATCATTGCAAAGAAAACACCACCCGTTATAAGGATAACAATTGGTGTAATCAGCGCACTTGTAAGCCATCCGAATATACGTAACAGATTTGATCCTAATAACATGAATATCATGGTAAGGACGGAGATCCAGATGAATACATCACCCATAGCCGCATTATATTCTGCTCTGCTTGGGAAAGCGATTTTCATCTGACTTTTCCAGGTTTGTTCTATAAGATTCATCGTAATGCCATAGATCACAACAAGTAATGCGATGTAAGCCAAATATTTGGATGTAAATATTTGTTTAAAACTATCTCCAAGGGATAATTTAGGTTTGCTTTTTTTCTTCGGTGCTTCACCTTCTTGTGGTGCGTATTTAGGATTGGCAATCACTTTGTTGTTTACAAAGAAAAATAATGCCATGATAATAACGGCACTAATAGCAACTGATCCACAAATCCAACCAATAGTTGTTCCATAGCCATCAATTGTGTTTCCTGATGCAAGTGTTGCTTCTTTACCTAAAGTATCAAAGTATTTTGTTGCAAAACCGGATAACATCACACCCATATTACCAATAAGCCCAAAGAACCCATAGAATCTTTTAGCTTCATTAACGCGTGTGGATAAGTTGGCTAATTGCCAGAAAAGAAGGGATAAGACAACAGAGCCCCATAATTCAGCCATGATATAAAATAGAGAATCTGTCCAATTGGCTAGCATTGGTATCAACCATTTTGCGAAAGGATACTCTGCTTGCATAGCAAATAATTTCTCTGGGCCCATATGGAGCGCATCACGATTTGGGTAGAGGAATATTGTGAAAGCTGCAAAAAAGACAACAAAGATCATGATGACTGTGTAGAAAAGAGCTGGCCTGCTTAAAAGGTTGCTCATCTTTGAGTAGAAAAAGAAAAACATGATCGCAAATGGCAAAACGCCCCAAACTTTTAAAAAGCTGGTGACTTCAGAGCCTGAGCCTTCTCCAGAAATGACGAGTGCATCTTTGGTGCCGCGCAAAATCGTGTAATTGAATAGAATGAGAGCCATCATTAATGCCATGGGAATGAATTTTAGATTTTCATTTCCATATACGGGCCATATAACGGCACGAACTTTCGAGAGAAAACTCTCGTTTTTAATGTTCGATTTATCAGCTGTCATGTTTACCTCCAATGCAACTGCTTGAAAAAAACTTTTTTACAAATTTTAGGTCATAAAAGTTACCCAAAATATACAATAAGGTCAACTGAATGTACATATTTATTTTATAGGCTGTTGACCTAGATTCCTGGATATTTTGTAAATAAATACAAACATCCATATATAAATGATAAGTGATGGGTCATTAAAAATTGGTTAAGAGATAGTATTTTTTTATAAAAAAATGCATTTTTTTTCAACTTAAAATTGATTAAATGTGGCTTGAAATCACGCAAAAGTGTGCCTGTATATGAATTTACCCATTTTTATCCACAGACTTGTTCAATGTTTTTGGGGATAAGTTTTTGGAAGCATTAGGATAGAAAAATAGTGTGTGTGGTGCGTGATTTAAATATCACAATTTTTTTAAATGTGACGAAACGTTAACGCAAGGTAACTCACGGGGAGGGAGGGTGAAATTTGAACATCCCACCCCCTACGTCCTGCAGCCATATCATTACCCACAAGTGTTTCAACCTATTGATATTTAATAACTATTGCTTACTCCGCCTCCTACGTCCCGCGGCTTGTCCGCGTGATCCAGAAAGCAAATAAAGAAGATGTCATTGCCTAATTTATACAATCTTAACTTTAGGGAAGATTGTCTGGATCCCGCGATCAAGTCGCGGGAAGTAGGAAAGGGGTGGGGTTTTTATACTTATGGGTAATGATATGGTCGTGACTTGATCGCGGGATCCATAAAACTTATTGAAAATTAACGATTATGTCTATCATTTTACTTTTTTAGCATGGACCCCACGGGTCTTGGCGCGAGGCATATCAGGGGGGGCTGGACAATGTAAGTCGAATTCTCAACATGTTTTAGATTTGTTTAAAGCAATGAACGACTATAGTGTTTTCGCTTTTGGTTAAGAGAGGGAATGAGGAGCTGCGTGTAGTCTCGTTCTACATGAGGTGTGCTTACGCTCTATTAACAGTGGAAAGCGCTCTATTGCTTATCCACGTTTCCATGGACCGCCATACCATAATTGTGGACGTGCACCATCATAAGCTTGTTTGCGTGCTTCTTTTTTGAAGTCTTTTTGTTCATATAAAGTTGTAGTGCCTTCTTTATTCGCGTTTGCTTTTTCGACTGTTTTTTGATCTTCCTTTGCAGCTTTTTTATCAACTGGTTCAAGTGCTTTATTTTCTTTTTTGTATTTTTCTACGTTTGTCGAAATTATTTTTTTGTCTTCATTTTTTGTATTTGTATCGCTTGTTGTTGTCGTTTGGGATGATGCTTCAGTCCTTTTAATATCTTTTGATGTAGCTTTTTTCTGCGTTTGGTCAGTTGAGGTTTTTTTGACTTTATCATTTGTTGTGGTTGTAGTCGTTGTTGTTGTAACAATTGAGGTATTTGAAGTAACTGATTTAGGCATTGTGGATGTTCTTTTACCCATGGCTTCGTCAAGATTACGTTTATAAGTGTTGAGCACATTCAAGGAAACACCATTTGCACTTCTACTTTGTCGAGGTTGTTGATGAATATTATTGGTTTTGTAAAGTGGTTCTAGATAATTGCTTAGATGTGGGTCGAGCGGTGTAAGTGGATTTGATTGCGTATAAGCAATGGGCGCTCCATATGCTTCAACATATAGTAAATTGTGTGATGAGAGTATAATAAATGCAAGTAAAGAATATTTTCTGATCATCTTAAAACTCCTTTGTATCACTTAAATATAATTTTATATGTTAAATATTAAGAATACGTTAAGGCTTTATTTAGATGATTAGATATGTTTTGATGTTTTTTAGGAAATTAATTTATTATGTGTGGAGATAACTTACTATGAATGTGAGCCTGGAAATAAAATTGTTGAAAAATAAAATTAAAAGTGGCCCAAATTTTAAAATGGGCCAGTCTTAAAAGGCTATATTTACTTATGAAAAATTAAAGCTCTTTTATTTTACAATATCCAAGTCTTTTGAATAAAATATATCCAAAAGATTTGATCCACCAATGCCATAGCCTTTAACCCAAGGTTTGACAAGTCGTGCTGTAACGCGATTATAAATGGGAAGAAGCGGGGCATCTTCAAGCAATATTTTTTCAGCCTGACCAAATATTTCGGCACGTTTTTCTAAATCAACAGCTATGGAGGCCTGTTCTAAAAGGGCGTCATATTGAGGTGAGTTATAGCCACAATGATTTACACCTGAGTCCGATTTAAAAATTTCTAAAAAAGTAAGAGGGTCATTATAGTCGCCAGCCCAACCGCCACGATACATTTCAATGTTTTTGCCCTCTGATCGTTCTTGTAAGAAGACTTTCCATTCTAAATTACGCAGAGTGACTTCGATGCCTGGGAACGCCTGTTTCCACATATCGATCACAGCTAATGCTACTTTTTTATGATTTTCGTCTGTATTATACGAAAATTCGAATTTGAGGGGATTTTTAAGATTGTACCCTGCTTTTTCATAAAGTTCTTTAGCGCGTTTAAGACGATCTTCCGTGCTGAGCGCTTGAAAAGAAAGGGATACAGGCTTTGCATTCGCAGTCATAGGTGGCACAAAACCATAGGCTGGAATTTCTCCAGCAAGTGTAATGTGATTTACAATTTTTTCACGATCTATAACCATCGATAAAGCTTCACGAATATCTTTATTTGTACCTAATGGCGCTTTTCTAAGGTTAATCCCATAATAATAATTGCTTAAATAAGGATGTATTTTAAGATCTTTGACAAGATCTTTGTCACGTTTGATAAATTGTATTTTTTCAGCTTGAACTTCATAAGTTAAATCAAGTTGACCTGCGCGATAGTTTTTAAGTGTTGTATTTTGTTCTTCTGTTGTAAAATATTGTACTTTATCTATTTTTACATTGGCACGATCCCAATAATGCGGATTTTTGCTCAGCATAATGTAATCTTGGGGGCGCCATTCGGTGAGCATAAAAGCACCATTAGACACCATTTTGCCAGGCTTTGTAACCTCATTTTTATATAGTTCTAAGGCACCCTTGTGGAAAGGAAAGAAGGAATAATGTAATAAAGAATTTAAGAAATAACCTGTTGGTGCTTTAAGGGTGACTTGAAGTGTTTTATCGTCAAGTGCTTTGACACCTAAGGCATTTAAATCTTTATTTTCGCCTTTTGAAATTTCATGGGCATTAAGAACAGGACTAAGTATAAAAGCATAAGTAGACGCGGTTTTGGGGTCAAGCAAATGTTGCCAAGCAAATACAAAATCATGAGCCGTAACAGGATCGCCATTCGACCAATTCCCGCGAATATCATGGAAGGTATAAATTTTACCTGTTTCGTCAATTTCCCATCTTTGCGCAGCGCCTGGAATAATTTTGCCATTTTGATCGCAGTTTACAAGGCCTTCATAAAGATCACGTAAAAGCATATTGGAAGGGACGTCTGATGCACGTGCTATATAAAGAGATTGTGGCTCTGCACTATTGCTACGTCTTAAAATTTTTTCATTTTTAATGTCAGCGGTAGCGTTTAAACAAGGTGTTAGTTCAATAAAGGTTAAAAAACAAATTAAGCTTATTGCAAGTTTTTTGAGCATATTATATTCCGATCTAGAGTGTTCTATAACATTAAATCATAGCAAATTTGTATTCTTCTGCAAGCAAAAACTGTTATTTTAGGAAAGAATGACTATTTTTTTCGAGACGATTCTTGCTATAGGGAGATGTTAATTTATAAAGACGGTTCGAAACATAAACACGTTGTCCACCATCTTTACTTAAGGGGCGAAGATTATAATCGAATTCTTGACGTGTTGATCCGCCCAATATCCATTCAAGCGGTATTTTGATCCAAAGTCCTTTATCGAACCTTGTTTCATCATATTTTTTGCGATTGATATTAGTTAAAGTTCCAAAAACACCGATTTCAACACCCGTTTTAAAACGTTTAGCAATTTCTAGCGTCCCACCCCAATCTTTGGCGAGATAGCGCCCTAAATGAAGGTGCGTTTCGATATCCCAAAAAGGTAAATCTGTATAAAAACTTGCATGTCCATTTGTTACATTATATTTTTGAAATTCAAAACGTTGGTTAAATGTACGTTGCCATACATGATTCATTTCTATCCCAAAGGCAAAATTACGATCATAGGGTCTATAAAGGAATTCTTGACTTATGCCCCCAAACATTTGCTCAAAATAACCAATGGATGTGCGTGCAAATAAAGAAGAATTAAGTTGAAATAATTTATCAAATTGAAGATGTGTTAAATTTTGACGACCATGTTTGACGTAGTTTTTTATATCGCTGCGTACGCGATGTCCCTGATGAGGTGATTCAATTTTAAGATTATCCAGATCATTTAACAGCGTTATACCAATTTCAGCAGCCCCTAAAAAGCCATAACCAAATTCAATCTGCGTGCCAATACCAGCGCCTATATCAAGTCTTATAGGTTTGTTTTGATCGAAAAGACTTTGTCTGATTTTAGGCAATATATATGGGCTGAAAATCGGATATAGATTTCGATTTTTGATAAGATTTGTGGGCAGTTCGGAAGGTACATCGCTTGGAAAAAGATGTGGCCATATTTCTTCGATTGAAGAGTGACCTTGTGCTACTTTTTCAAGTGCTTCTCTTTTTACAATGATTTTTTGAAGATGCAGATTTTTGTCGCTTTGGATGAGTTCAAAAAAATGAATGCGATTGGGGGCTATTTGTGTAAGCGCGCGTGCAAGACGTCCTAATGCTTGAGTTTGAAGTCGATATAAAGTGTTTTCAAAAACAACAGTAATTTTTGAATTACCTAAATAAAGTGATTCAATTTTGAATCCTTTTTGACTTAAAAAAGCGATTATTCGTTGTGCATTTATTTCTTCTTTTGGTATTAGATGGTTATTGTTGGGCGTTTCAGACCTTGCTTTAATCATGGGGGGTGGAGTTGGACGCGTTAAAGTGGGCAGGTTTTTATTCACATTAGTCATCAATGAAAGACCCGCCATCCATTGATGACCATTTTCAAAACCTGTGGATAATTGAAGCCATGAAAAAGGTTGATAGCAAAGACCAATATTGACGGGTAGTTTATGCGCGTATCGTCCCAGTTTTTTTGAAATATGGTGATCACCAATAGCTTCAAGTTTTAAGTTTAAGCCTTTGATGGGTGTTGCATATTCAATGCCAGCAAAGGGAATAAGATGCGTATGTCGTTTCAGGTTTTTTTGAAATAGTGTGGGTGGATTGTAGGTACCTATAAATTTATGGGGATTTCTATAAAGATTATGCAAACCATAATGTCCCCAGATAAAACCTAAAGTGAAGTCTAAATCGTAATAACGCTTCGAAAAAGCGCCATAAAAACCTCTTAATTGAGGTGTGCCTAATCCATCAATAAACCCTAAAGATGTTTCAGGGATAAAGGCTGATTCTTTGAAGAAACGGATTTTAGCGTCTAAATTACGATTATTGTCGTGTTTTTTGATTTTCCATAAATCTTGCGTGTTTGTATAGTGAATGCTGCTTTGAAGCCAAGAAAAAGGCTGGATCATAAGATAGGATATAAAGTTGGGATAAGCATAATTGCCACCCATCGAAACTAAACCTTCATCATGCATGCGTGCATTAGGGAGTTCGATAAGGCCTGTTTGTCCATTTCTGGATAAAGAAGTGGTAAATTCACCCTGATATGCCATAAGGGTGAAGGGCATAAAATATGCCAGTAATGTAATATATAATCGTATTTTTTTCATTGATATGTTTGTTTTGTAATGATTTAGTTTAGGGTCACACTAGAGTAAGTTCTGCGAAGTTACAAGATGGATTTTATAAATGTGGATACGCGTTTAAAGCCTCCATATTTATAGGGGCTCGTTTTGATTATATAGTTGATGGAATTGAGGAGTAGACAAGGAACAACGAACGAAATGTATTTCTATATACATGAGTGAGGCGTGACGATGTATTCTTCCAATGTCTATCGACTATAGTCGACTGCGTGATTTAAATGGATCGTCGCCCCATTCATTTTTTAGTACGTCTGATGATGCTTCATATCCAATCTGGATTAACTTAAGCGTTTCTTCGTTTAATTTGTTAAAACCACCCTAAAAATGATGTAATCAGCTTTGATGTGAGCGCAGGTCTAAACTTATTTTTCATTATAAAATCCTTATGTTGATAGATATGGATATTAAATAACGCTTTATTTCTATTTTTTTTAAATTTATTGCTATATAAAGGAAGAAAAAATTAGAGTTTTTTGCTACAAGGCATCAAAAATGTAGTATTTTTTTTTATCAATCTACGGGATAATTTTTCTTTTCATGCTAAAAACTTGCCTGCACACTTTTGTTTTCCTGAACTCGTTGCTACGCTTCTCGCTTGTTCAGGGAAACGGCTGGATATTTGCAGGTTTTAGCAAAGGTTTTTTTTTGTCCCGTAGATTGAGTTTTTATAAAGTATTGTTGATATTTTAAGCTGCGTCTAAACGTGCATTTAGCGCATTCTTAAATTTTTCATGTCCTTTTTGGAAAGCTGCGTATATTTCTGGCTTTAAGTTGTCATATCCAAATATTTCGCCATATATATACATGATATGAAAGCTTTTTGTTCGTGGTGTTTTAAATCTACTATATTCAATAAAAGATGCATCATTTTGTGGATGTTGCACATCAAAAAGCGCTGCTATTTCAGTTACTTTTTGTTTTTGAGTTGTGTATATGTTGTCTAAATATGGAAGTTCATTATAAGCATTTTTGGGTGTTATATTGAAATGAATGTTTTTGTTTATTAAAAGCTGGACGATAGCATAACGATCCAATGAATTTAATTCATCATCACTTATAAAACTTTCAGCATCTATAGCGACGTCCGCGAGTGTATATGGTTCTTGTTTATCAGAATCGGAATCATAAACGGAAACCCATAAATTTTCATCGTTCACATTGTCGATAATTTCTAAAAATTTTGTTACACGACGTATATCGCCATTTCCAATCGCTAAAGCTAAGGCATTAATATTGTTGTTGTTTTGTTCGAATACAAAATTAAATTTGCTTGAAATAATCTTTATTTTTTCTTCAGTTGTTGCGGCTCTATCAAAATTAGCCTCTTTCACTTGTAAAATATATTCAATAATATTATTGTTGTTGTTTTCAGCATGAATATTGAATATTGCGCTAAAAATTAGCCACATTCCTGAAAGTATAATGATCAGATTTTTATTGAGGGAAGAGAAAAGGTTTTTTTTCATCGTAAAACTCCTTATTGCGACACACAATAATTTATTATCCTCTTTTTATTTTTTTTGTACAAATGATAAATTTTTCATTTTTTTAGGTAATTTGCGATTGAGGTGTATATTGTTATTCTTTAAAATAATCCAAATATTGTTGTGCTAAATTTTGATAATGTTTGGCAGAATGCGGAATATGTAATGACTCAGCCTCTGTTAAAAACCGCATGAATTTTGCAGGATTGCCAGCCCATAATTCACCTTTAGGGATGCGTTTGCCAGGCGTTACAAGCGCTCCTGCTGCAACCATAGCACCTTTTTCAACATAGACTTTATCAAGCAAAGTTGCACCCATTCCGATAAAGCATTCATCTTCCAATGTACAATCATGTAAAAGCGCTGCGTGTCCTATGGTTACGTTTTGACCAATATGAGTGCCGAGTCCACCCGTGGTTACATGAATGATTGTGCCATCCTGGATATTGGTGCCTTCACCCACTGAAATTTCATGGACGTCGCCCCGTAAAACGCAATTGAACCATATATTTGCGCGATCACCAATAGTGACTTTACCGATGATTTGCGCAGTAGGTGCTAAGAAAACATTTTCACCAATATTTGGATATATATTTTTGTAAGGAAGAATAAGGGCTTCATTTTTTTTCATTTATTGTCTTTCGTAATGATGTATTTAAATTTGACATGATGTAACTCTAGCCCTCCTCCTATGCCCCACGGCTTGACCGCTGGGTTCATAAAGCGTTTGAGAGGTTTCAATAAATAGTTATAGATACCTTTTGCAGCATGGATCCCGCGGTCAAGCCGCGGGAAGTAGGAGGGGAGATGTTTAAATTGCATCCCTCCTGGGTAAGTTACGTTAACTATCCAGATTATGAGACAAAGTCTAGAAAGACCGAGAACCGGAACGGAGTGTACTTCTTTGTACATGAGTAGCGGAAACGGAGGTCTGACGACGAATTTGTCCATAGGATGGGTAGTATGTATTTAATGTTGGAGGACATATGTCCCCGGCGCATCCATCAACGCCGGATATCCTTTTTCAGGCGCTCCCATCGTAGGTAAATCATGTAACCCTTCAGAATGTTTATTTAACCATTCTGCAAAGGGAATCCACCAAGATCCTTCCTGAGAGGGTGTTAAATTTTTCCAAGCTTCGGGTTCTATATATGTATGATTGTTTTTAGCCCTGACCGATAAGCGATAACTTCTTTTTCGGTGCCCAGATTTTGTTATAGGCGGGCTTACAATACCTGCATTATGACCACCTGTTGTGAGTAAAAATGTAATTTCAGGAAAAGCATAAGTATGTATTTTGTAAACTGATTTCCAGGGGGCGACATGGTCTCGTTCAGCGCCAACAACAAAAAGGGGCGTTTTTATTTGTGATAAAGTAATCGGTTTTCCGTCAGTTAAATAATTTCCTGACGCGAGCGCATTATTAAGAATGATATCACGTAAATATTCAGAATGCATTTTAAAGGGCATACGTGTTGGGTCGGCGTTCCAAGCCATAAGGTCGAAGCCCTTTTCCCTTTTGCCCATTAGATATTGGTGAATCATTTTTGACCATAATAAATCATTTGATCTTAAAAGCTGAAAGGCGCCAGCCATTTGCTTTGTACTTAGATAGCCTTGATCCCACATGATATCTTCAAGGTAAGTGATTTGGGATTCATCAATGAATAATTTGAGCTCTGCTGCTTCATCAAAATCTGCTTGAGAGGCAAGCAAGGTGATTGTTTTGAATCGATGATCGTTGTCTCGTTCAAGGGTTGATGCTGCAATACTTAATAATGTGCCGCCAATGCAATAACCGATGCCATGGACGCGTTGATGTGGCACAATGGTTTCAACAGCCTTGAGTGCATCAAGTACGCCTAATTTCCGATAATCTTCAAAACTTAAATCGCGATCATCATGATGTGGGTTTTTCCAGGAAATCATAAAAACCGTATAGCCTTGATCACGCAAAAACCGAACAAGAGAATTATCTTCAGATAAATCAAGAATATAATATTTCATAATCCAAGCGGGCACTATTAATATAGGTTCTGCCTTAACTTTTTCAGTTGTGGGTGCATATTGGATAAGTTCGATTAATTTGTTTCGATATACAATTTTGCCAGGTGTGGTTGCAAGATTCACACCAACTGCAAAATCATCTGTTTCAATGGGAGGTTTGCCTGAAATGGTTCTTTCGCGGTCTTCTAAAAAGTTTAAAAACCCGGTGACAAGATTAGTGCCCGCTTGGCGATACGTTTCTTCAAGAATTTCGGGGTTAGTTGCAATAAAATTAGAGGGTGCAAAAACATCCATTAATTGACGTGCTGAGAAAGCAACAACTTCCTCATGGTGACGCGTGACGCCTCTTACATCATTAGTTGCTGCATGCATCCATTGTTGACCGAGTAAAAAGCTTTGATGAATCCAATTGAAAGGCCAATTTTGCCAAGATTCATCTTTGAAACGTGTATCATTGGCTAAAGGTTTAACGCAAGGATCAGCATCTTTATTAGAAATAGAATGTAAACAATAAATAAGAAATCGATAATATTTGCGGAAGGCTTTTTCAGTAAGTTCATTTCTTTTGCCGGGGGAATTCATTAAATGCAAAGTCCAATCAACCCAGGCAAGGCTTAAAGAAATAGGTGAAATGCTTAATGTTGATCTGCCTTGTAAGGCATGTATATAACGATCAAGGCTACGTGTTCCTAATGCGGGTGAATCTTCGTGTTTTTGAAAATCCTCGTCACAAGGGTAAACACTTGGAGAAGGTTGGGGTGAAAAAGACTGTGGTTGGTTAGATTGCATTTTTCTTCCCTTAAAAATTTTTAATATTCTTAACAAGAGTGTAGGCATTTTTTTTAAAGATGCCTAGTCATAAAAGAAACTTTCCTGTAATGTTGATTAAAATTAGTATGAGGATAATATGGGTGAGGAAAAACTGGTTATCCCGGTTAAAATCAAAAAATATGCGAATAGAAGACTTTATAACACCGCCACCAGCGCCTACATTACCCTTGATGATTTAGCTGAGATGATCAAACTTGGCCAAGAATTTGTCGTCCATGATGCAAAATCGGGTGACGATATAACACGTCATGTACTCACTCAAATTATTTTAGAAAAAGAAGGCGGCACTCAAAGCCTTTTACCTATTGCTTTTTTACGGGGCCTCATTAAATTTTATGATAATAAAAGCCATGATGCGCTTTCGAACTATCTTGATGTCACAATGCAAGCTTTTATGCAAAACCAAAACGTTGTTAAGGATTATATGAACAATACGTTCAAAGGTATGTATAAATTCATGGATGTACATCAAATACGAAAAAAAAATCAGGATGTATTTGCTCAATTAATGACATTTTTTGGCTTGCCTAAAAAAGAGACCTTAGAAGTTGAATCGCCCAATTTAGTTCAACTAAAAGAAGAAATAGATGCATTGCAGCAAAAGCTCGCGCAAATAAGTGCAATGCAAACACACAAAACTATTTGAAATTTTTACGAATTTGGTAAAGATAATGTCATACTGTAATTATTTCAAAATCTGACGATCTTCACGGGTTGAAAGAAGAATAATTTGCGGAATACATTTAGGAGGATTACATGGACTGCCTCATCGAGCTTAAGAACTTAGTAAAATACTTTGATGCAATTAAAGCAGTTGATGATATCTCTTTCAACGTGCAAAGGGGTGAAGTCCTAGGGTTTTTAGGGCCAAATGGTGCTGGAAAATCAACAACCATGAAAATGGCGACAGGATTTTTATTGCCAACATCAGGGACCGCCAAAATAATGGGTTATGATGTTACTGAAAAACCTATTCAAGCGCGACGTAAAATGGGGTATTTGCCTGAAGGCGCGCCGGCTTATGGTGATATGACGCCTTTTGAATTTCTAACTTTTGTCGCTGAAGCACGTGGTCTTAAGGGAAATGAAATTGAGCGTAATATTAAAATTGTAACTGAAAAAACGCATATCGGATCTGTGCTTAAGCAACAAATTGAAACGCTTTCAAAAGGATTTAGACGCCGTGTAGGTCTTGCACAAGCGCTTATCCATGATCCTGACGTGTTGATTTTAGATGAACCGACTGATGGTTTGGATCCTAATCAAAAATATGAAGTGCGCAAATTGATTCAAGAAATGGCGAAAGATAAGGCCATTATTATTTCTACTCATATTTTGGAAGAAGTTGAAGCTGTTTGTACGCGTGCGATTATTATTTCGCAAGGTAAAATTACGGCGGATGAAACGCCTGATTCTTTAAAAGCACGTTCAGAACGTCATAATGCGATTTATGTAACAGTCAAAAATGATTCAGCAACGATTGCCCGCACAACCTTCATGCAATTTGACACAGTAAAACGTGTCGAAAAATGTTCGGAAAATGAATCACATGTTGAATATATTATTATCCCTAAAAAGGGATTTAATTTGTTAGATCAAGTGAGTACCATTGTGCGTGAACGTGGTTGGGCAGCAGGTGAATTACGCGTTGAACATGGTCATCTTGATGATGTGTTCCGTCAGATTACCTCCAAGACATTGTCTTAAAGGGAGAAAGTTATGTTTGTTGTTTTTAAAAGAGAGCTTAAAAGCTATTTTGCAACCCCACTTGCAGCAATTTTCATTATCATTTTTTTGGTGATGGCAGGTATTTTTACTTTTTTCTTAGGCGATTTCTTCGCTTGGGGTCAAGCTGATCTTCATGCTTTTTTCATGTTTCATCCTTGGTTATATTTATTTTTTATTCCAGCCATTGCAATGCGCTTATGGGCTGATGAGCGAAAAACGGGAACGATTGAAATTTTGTTAACGTTGCCTTTAACGGTAACTCAAGTGGTGATGGGTAAGTTTTTAGCTGCCTGGGTATTTACGGGATGCGCGCTTTTATTAACTTTCCCCATGTGGATTAGTGTTAATATTTTAGGTGATCCTGATAACGGGGTGATATTAACAAGTTATATCGGTAGTTTCTTGATGGCAGGCGCTTTTGTAGCCATTGGTTCGTGCATTTCGGCAATTTCAAAAAGCCAGGTGATTGCTTTTGTGATTTCAGCCACTTTATGTTTTATTTTTGTAGCTATTGGTTCACCTTTAATTCTTAATTTTGCAGGGGATTGGATGCCAAAGTTTGCATTAGATACAATATCAGGGTTTAGTTTCCATAATCATTTTGATTCACTTACACGCGGCGTTATTGATTTAAGCGATGGTATCTTTTTTGTGTCAATGATGGCCTTGTTTATCTTTATTAATGTTGCGCTCGTTGATCTTAAAAAAGCGGCTTAGGGAGTTTAGAATGTCACTCAATATTAGTTCGATTCATAAATCCCGTTTTGTCATCGGTATTGTTGCAGCTATAGTTCTTTTTATTGCGACAAATATTTTGTTTAATTATTTTTTAACAAATGCAAGGCTCGATTTAACAGAAAATGAGTTATATACCCTTTCAGAAGGCATGCGCAAAACGATTGAAAAAATTGATGAGCCGATTACATTACGTTTATATTTTTCTGATAAATTACAACGCGCCGTACCAACTTTTGGTGTGTATGGAACGCGTGTAAAAGACTTCCTAACAGAAATTGCTGATTTGTCAAAAGGTAAGGTTAAGCTTCGTGTCTTGGATCCAGAACCATTTTCAGAAGTTGAAGATGAAGCAGTAGGCCTTGGGTTGCAAGGTGTGCCCATAGATAATGCGGGGACAAAAGTTTATTTTGGTCTAGTTGGCACCAATATGTTGGATACAAAAGAAATAATTCCATTTTTTCAACCGGAGAAAGAAAAATTTTTGGAATATGATTTAGCGCGCTTGGTGGGTAATTTAGCGAATCCAAAACGTAAAGTCGTTGGTATTTTAAGCTCTATTGCGCTTGAGCAACCAGCTCAAGGGCAAATGCCATGGATGATTGTGAATCAAATACGTGAAACATTTATTACGCGTACCTTGTTCAATCCTTTGAAAGAGATTGAAGATGATGTAGATATATTGATGCTCGTTCATCCTGTTGATTTACCAGACGATACGTTATATGCAATTGATCAATATTTATTGCGTGGTGGTAAAATGATTGCTTTTGTTGATCCGCATTCTGATTATAATGCGATGCAAGCAGGGCCACCCAATCCTTATGCACCACCACAACCCGATGCACCAAAATTATCTTCTGATTTATATAAATTATTTGATCATTGGGGGATTGAACTTGAACCACAAAAAGTTGTGGGTGATATAGCATTAGCGCAGAAAGTGAATATGGGTGCACAAGGGGAAATGAATGTTATTCAATATCTTCCTTGGATTAAACTTACAAAGAATAATTTTAATAAAGAGGATTTGGTTACTTCTGATCTTAAAACGATCAATATGGCAAGCGCAGGTCATCTGAAAAAACTTGATAAATCAAGTCTTGAATTTACACCTTTGATGACATCGTCAACAGAATCTGCATTGATTGATACAAAAGAATTAAAGGGACAGCCTGATCCTGAAAAATTATTGAAAAATTTTGTCCCAAGTGGTGAAAAATATAATTTGGCGGCAAGGTTGCGTGGTAAAATAACGACTTTATTTCCTGATGGTAGACCCAAGAAAACGGATGACGCACAACCACCAACAACATCTGACGAACATTCAGCAGAGAAGCCTTTTGTAAAAGAAGGTACGTTGAATGCTATTATTGTGGCTGATACTGATTTCTTGGAAAATAGATTTTGGGTTCAAGTACAAAATTTCTTTGGTCAACCCTTGATGACGTCATTGGCTAATAATGCTGATTTTGTTATTAATGCGTTGGATAATTTATCTGGTAGTGACGAGCTTATTAGTTTAAGAAGTCGTGGTCTATCGGCTCGTCCCTTTACTCTTGTTCAAAAATTACAAGATGAGGCTGAGAAAAACTATAAAGCGCAAGCAGAAGCGTTGCGTGCTAAATTGATTCAGGCAGAGCGTCAAATAGCTGATCTTCAAAGTGCTGATGGGGACGGTAAAATTTTATCGCATGAACAACAATCTGCTATTGAAAATTTTAGACAAGAAGCTGTTGTTGTAAGACGAGAATTACGTAAAGTACAACTTGCTTTAAGGCAAGATATTAGGTCACTTGAAAAATGGGTTGAATTCTTAAATATTGGATTTATTCCGCTTTTAGTCTTTATTTTTGCAATATTTTTTGGTGTTCTTCGTGCTAGGCGCCAACATGCAAAAACAGCGTAACGAAAAGGGCAATTATTATGAGAACTAGAACCCTCTTTGTCGTCATTGTAGTTATGATTTTTGTGGCAGGTGCTGCCTATTACGCTGTTAAGCATCGTAATGATGAAAGTACAGTGCATTTTGAAACGGGACGTTTTTATCCTGATTTAAAAGACAAATTAAATGATATTGATGCGATAGAAATAATAGCGCCTGATGTAAATATTAAGCTTGCGCGTCAAAATGATCTTTGGGTTGTGCCTGATAAATTTAATTATCCTGCGGATTTTAAAAACATTAAGCGTAACTTAACAGCGTTGTCAGAACTTGTTAAAGCAGAAGCTAAAACGCGTAAAAAAGACTATTTTCCTAATTTGGGTGTTGATGAAATTAAAAAGGATGCAAAGGGGCTAAAATTTATTGCGAGTGTTGGTGCCAATCATCTTGTCGATCTTTACATTGGAACACATGTACCTGGCATTCAAGACGGTTACTTTGTGCGTTCTGAGGGCGATGATCAAGTTTGGCTTGCACGTGGCAACATTAAAATAAACCCAGATTTAAAAGAATGGTTGCAAAGCGATATTATGTCGGTGGATAAAAACCGAATGGCATCTATGCATTTTACACCTTCGGAAGGTGAAGAATTTAATATTTGGCGTGATGATGCGAAGAAAACATCCTTTCAAATGCAACCTGTACCTGAAGGGCGTAAAATTAAATCGCCTTATACGGTCGATATGATTGCAAAAGGATTAACAGATTTAAGTTTTGCTGATGTCTTGCCGAAAGATCGTGTTAATTTTCAAGAAAAGCCAATCGTTACCTATAAAACTTTTGATGGTCTTTATGTAGAAATATTTTTAGGCAAAGCCTATAAAAAAGAAGATGATGATGAAATCGAAGCAAAATCAAGCAAAGATTTTTTAAATAAAGCGCCAGGCGGTAAAGCCGAAAGCAATGAATGGGTGTTTTTTAAAGCAAGCTTTGATGCACAGCAGCATGATAAGTTTAAAGATACTCATAAAGGCAATAAAGAAGGTGTTGAAGAGGAAGTCAAAAAGGTGAATTTGAAACTTTCTCCTTGGGCGTATCATTTGCCAAGTTACAAATTAGAGATTTTAAAACGTAATCTTGATTCAATGCTAGAACCGGTGAAAAAAGAAGATGGGGTTGCGCATCCGAAGAAATAGATTGATGATAAAAATCCCAACAATTATAATTTTCTTTTCTTCATAGATGATTTACCTATAGGCACAATGAGACTTGACTTTACTGCACCAGAGGAAGCAGCTGTTCGATTGGTGGTGCATCAAGGCCAAGGAATCGGTTCTAAAATGCTGCGTGCTCTTGAAGAACATGTAAAAAGCAAAGATGTTAAAAAGATTGTAATAAATGCAAGAAAAGGTGTGGAAAATTTCTATAAAGAAAATGGATTTGTTTATGAGGATTGGACGGATCCCAGTGAGGGCATTGATCGTCCAACCATACCTATGGCTAAGTATTTTAGTAAATAATTTGTAGAAAAACCTTATGAACTTTGGACTTCACACTTGAATCAATTTACATATTGACAATTTGGTTTGTTTTAAATATTTTTCTTGATAAATCGAATATTGGTTTTGAGTAAAATGAAGATGATTTGATTGATGTTGCTTGTGATAGGTTCATGTTTTTATGCTGCAATCAAATCTGTTGATTTAGAAAGAGAAGAAAATGACACCAAGATTTAAAATATTATCAAGTTTACTATTTATGTTCACACTTTTCATATCAGATATGGCGTTTGCTTCTCAGCAAATAGTTGTTTATCGTGATTTTGGTCATAAGGGTGATGAAAATCAAGTGAATGGCGTTTTACGAGCATTTGCAAAAATTGCAGGCGACATAGATGTTAAAGAATTTAATATGGGCCAAGAAAGTGATTTGCGCTCTTATGTTAATGTATTACAAAGCAATGTCGAAAAAAAACCTATTATTCTTGCTGTTGGTGAAAAAACAGTGAATTCTTTTTCTGAAATGTTGCCTTTTGTAGGTCTAACTTCTGTTCACTTATGCCATATGGTGACGTCGAACCATCCAAAGCTTGTTGGAAAAGTCGATTTTATGGCACTGCCAATTCATGCAATTGATCATTTCGATCAAACACTTGCTAGCACTACAACGCAATTGATAAAAACAATTGGTGTTTCCCATAATCGCCAGATTGAAGAAGTTAATCGTATTTACATGCAAGATAAAAATAAGATCTCAAAAAATGGTCCTTATTTAGCCGTGATCCTTGGGGGCGATGCACCAACGCCGACAGGAAAAATTCAACTATTTACAGAAGAAAATGTGCGTCATTTGGCAAATTATGTTGCTGATGTGCGTCAAGATCGTCATTTATTGATCATCAATGGTCCAAGAACTGGCAAACACGATGCTCAATTACAAGAAATTAAAACCTCACATCGTGATGGTCAAAAAGATTTTGTAACCCAAGCCTTTGTCGATGAGCTTTCAAAACGAAAAATTTCTGAAGACCAATATACATTATTCGATTTCCAATTTAATGTGCCGAATAATGATATGGATCTTGTGTTAGGGGCTTTAAGACAAACGCAATCTTCTGTTTTGGTGCCCGGTGAATCAACATCGTCTATTTCTGAATGTATCGATGTTTTACATCCAAATGCTGTAAGTGTTTATTGTAACACTGCCATGAATTTGGTTCATGGAGCCCATGTAAAAAGCGAGATGGATGCAAATCGTATTAAATTATTATCATTGGATTTAAAGGAAGTGCATGATGCTCATAAAATTGATGTGCAACCTGCAAGTTCTGCCGCTGAAACAATAGCATCTGCTCTTTATAAAAAAGTTATTGCAGTTGAATAAAATTTTCTTCAAGTAGAATCAGTTGAAATGGTATATATTTCATGATATATACCATTTTTTTTATCTAGATTTTTAGATTAAACAATCTTTTTTGTATAAAAATTTGATTACCTAAATATTTATCTATGGACATAAAAATTTAAATTCTTCACACTTTATGATACGAAATAATATAAATTTGATAGGTGTTTAAAATGCGTTTATGGTTTTATTTGTTGTGCATTTTTGTTTTTTTTGAAGCAGATGCAGCTTTTTTTGACGAAAAAGCGGCGCAAGAAACAAGTATCTTGCCTCCAGATTATGTTTTTCCAATGTTAAGAGGTGTTTCGCTTGATCCGCTTGCATATTACACGAAAGATTTTGATGATGATGGTCATGTAACAAAATTATTTTTCAATGATCATTGTTTTGATAATGAAAGAAATTTTGGAGAATTTGAGTCTTTTAAGCGTGTTGAGGGTTTTTATTATAAGAATTGTAATTTTTCTTCTACGGCCTTTAATGAAGTTTTGGAAATGATGTCTAATAATTGTGATCACATACGTTTTGTGGGTTTTAGTCATATTTCGCTTAAATCTTCAGAAATTACGAACCTTATGAATTTATTAGCAAAATGTCCATGTCTTGAAGCTGTTCGATTTGTGAATAATGGATTGTCTAAGGATGATATTCAAAAGCTTGCTTCAGTTCTTAAGACAAAAAAGATGAAAAAAATTGTGTTGGAAGAAAATTTAAGCGATCAATCGACTAGGGTGCTTATGGGAATATTAAAAGATCAAACAGATTTAGAACATCTCTCAATTTCTTGGGGGCGTCAATGGAATTATTTGGCGTTAAATGAAAAACTGTGTGTAACACCGGGATGTTTTGTAAATTTTATAACGTGTTTACATGCTTTGAAGTTGAAGGTTTTAAAACTAAAATGTCAGGGGCTTTATGATAGTTTTGATTTTAATTCGATTGCGCTTTATTTGGTTGCTTATTTACGTTCGACAATTGTTCAAACTCATTTAGTGCGATTTAATTTTTTGACATCAACTCAAAATCATTTTCCTTATAAAGATCAGGTAATAACCTATTTGCCTTTTAACGAAATGGCAAGCCAAGGGATACTTCAGGCTTTACCACCAGAATTAAGGATCATAAAACTTAGTTGGTTATGTTTTAATGGTCGCACGTCTTCTGTTGTGAATCAAATATTATCCAAAAACAAAGTTGAGTATTTGAAATTAAAAGGCGTAAGATCGGATGTACCGTTTTTTTATGGTAATCATATAAATAAATACGTAATGTAATAGTTTTTTTTAAATGAATGTTTTTTATCGCATGTAGGTTTAGCTTCTTTTTAAGAGAGAGGTGTATGCATAGAAAAAGCGCACGCATTGTGCGCTTCTTTTTTGATGGCACCCAATCATATTTTGTATAAAATCTTATTGATTTCTAACAAAATTTCTTAAATCTAACATAATCTCATTTGCAGTTCGGCTCGAATGTGTATCTTCAAGATCGTTAGGATAGATTTCTTC
>JAUYSY010000017.1 GCA_030696155.1 Alphaproteobacteria bacterium
TTTTGTTTTTAATCTCAATATTCATAAAATCATCCTTTTTAAATTGGGTGTATATGTGTTTTAACAAAAATTGAACGTTCGGTCAATTTTTTTCTTGACACTTTAGTTTGCAAATCTTATATTAATTGAACGTTCGATCAATTGATAGGTAAAGATAATGACTTGGAAAGATATTGGCATTGCACTCATAAGTTCTATTTTGTTTGCTTTGACCATTGTATTAACAAAATTAGGCATTAATGATTTCCCGCCTTTGTTTTTTGCCGCATTAAGATGCATTTTATTATTACCTTTAATTCTTTTTGTCCCGCGTCCAAAAATTTCATGGGGAAGTTTGATGACATTTTGCATGTGCTGGAGTGTCGTTTATCTAGGTGGTGTTAATATAGCGCTTTCTACTGGATTTGGTGCTGGCATTTCAATCTTAATGATACAATTGAGTTCATTTTTTGCTATTTTTTTTAGCAATATTTTTTTAAAAGAAAAAGCTAAAAAAAACGAAATAATGGGGATGCTTTTTGGTTTTATAGGACTTTTCTTTATTTGCAGTGAAAAAGGATTGGACGGTAACTTTTTAGGGATTGCATCTTTATTAACAGCCTCTCTTTTCTATGCTTTTGGGACGATTCAATCGAAAATAATAAAAGTGAATCCTTTTGCATTAATTATATGGATTTCAGCATTGAGTATTATTCCTTTTTTGATGGGATCTATTTTAATGGATGAACCTATTATTAATTCGATTGTTAATGCACAAAATTCTTCCTGGGGAATTGTTATGTTTGCCAGTTGGGGGAGTGTTTTATTAGCAAGCACATCATGGCTTTATTTAGTGAAGAAATATCCTATTAGTACAATTTCTAGTTTTAGATTATTAATTCCTGTTTTTGGATTATTTTTTTCTGTTTTGTTTTTGAGTGAAGTTTATACACTTCTAACATGGATGGGAGCAGGTATCATCATCATAGGATTAATTTTGACGCAGTTTAAATTTAAAAATCAGTTAATGGAGAAAGTAAAATGATTTTAAGTATACGTATAATATTATTGTCTTTAATGCTTGGCATTATATTGCCATCAGGAGCAGAATCCGGAGTACGAGATGTCTTTGACATGTTTAGAAATATGAATAAATCCACCTTTGATGGTCCTATACCCGAATTAACGAATGGAGGAACAATAGATGTTGCCATTATTGGTGGCGGATGCGCGGGATTAAGCGCTGCAATGGTAACGTCAGAACATGGTTTTAATACTATTGTTTTTAATGGACCTATGCCTGGTGGAGATTTGAACGTAAAAACAGAAGTGGGTAATTGGCCTGGTATCAAATTTAGTTGGGGTAACAATCTTATACCTGATTTAATAAAGCAAGCGAATAAATTTGGCACAAAAATTTTAAATGAAGATGTTTTAAAGATAGATTTTTCTAAAAAGCCATTCTTACTGACAACAAATTTAGGCAATGAGTATAAAGTTAAAAAAGTACTTATTGCAACGGGCACGAAGGAACGATTATTAGATGTACCAGGTGCTGCAGAAAATAGGACAAAGCTTTTGTATAATAGTGATATTCATAAGGATTTGGGTGAATATCATAAGCAAGCGAAAGGTCAAAAAGTTGCTATTATTGGTGGTGGCGTGGACGCGATGAAAAAAACTTTTTATGCACTTAAAGGCGGTGCTGCAGAGGTTCATATGTTTGTGCGTGGCACTCAATTGAATTTACCACCTTGGCGTAAAAAATTTATAGATAAGAAATCTGATGTGATTAAAATTCACTTTAATCATGATGTTTCAAAAATCGAATCCTTAGGTGACAAGACAATGCGTTTATATTTTAAAAATGAATCATTGAGTTCCTTTGATGCTGGTCTTGTTGTTGTGTCTGCAGGTCGTCTACCGCGAAGTGATTTGTTTAAGGGACATCTTGATTTGGACCAAAAAGGTTTAATTAAAGTGACACAAAATACCCAACAAACCAGTGTAGATGGCGTGTATGCTGCTGGCGACGTTACGAATGTGTCTGGGCCTCAACCCCAGGCTGGTATTGCAGCTGGTGATGGTATGCGTGGTGGATATTCGATTGTTGATGCGCTGATATCTGAATTGATGATGAGTTAAAAAATAGTTAATGGAGAGATTAAATGTTTCAAAACATACGTAAATTATTTTTATTGGTAATATTGGGGTTTACATTTTCTGCAGCATTATCAGCAGAGGGATTAGTTGATGTCGCTGTTATTGGTGGCGGATGCGCAGGGTTAAGCGCTGCTATGGTAACGTCAGAACATGGTTTTAATACAATCATTTTTAATGGACCGATGCCTGGTGGAGATTTAAATGTAAAAACCGAAGTGGGTAATTGGCCTGGTATTACTTTTAATTGGGGTAATAATATTATTCCAAAGTTACTTAAACAAACAAATAAATTTGGTGCAAAAATTTTGCACGAAAGTGTTGTAAAAATTGATTGGGCACAAAAACCATTTTTATTGACAACAAATTATGGCAATGAATATAAAGCTAAAAAAATTCTTATTGCAACAGGTACGAAAGAGCGATTATTAGAGGTGCCAGGTGCTGCAGAAAACAGAGTTAAGCTTTTATACAATTCTGATATTCATAGAGACCTTAGGCGCTATAATAGTCAGGCAAGAGGTCAAAAAATTGCCATTATTGGGGGTGGCGTTGATGCGATAAAAAAAGCTTATTATGCTGTCAAAGCACGTGCTGCAGAGGTTCACCTATTTGTACGTGGCACTCAATTGAATTTACCCCCGTGGCGCAAAAAATTTATTAATAAGAAATCTGATATTGTTAAAGTTCATTTTAATCATGATGTTTCAAAAATTGAATCTTTAGGTGAACAGACAACGCGTTTATATTTTAAAAATGGATCATTGAGTCCTTTTGATGCTGGTCTTGTTGTTGTGTCTGCGGGGCGTGTGCCGCGAAGTGATTTGTTTAAAGGGCATCTTGATTTAGATCAAAAAGGTTTGATTAAAGTAACGCAAAACACCCAACAAACAAGTGTGGAAGGCGTTTATGCTGCTGGCGACGTTACGAATGTGTCTGGTCCTCAACCCCAAGCTGGTATTGCTGCTGGTGATGGTATGCGCGCTGGATATGCGATTGTTGACGCATTGATATCTGAAAAAATGTAATATAAATTATTTTAGGGCTAGACAAGGCGTCTGAAATTCTTTATAAGCAAGGGAGTGATTTACATCACTTCTTGTTGCCCGGGTAGCTCAGTGGTAGAGCAGCGGACTGAAAATCCGCGTGTCGGTGGTTCAATCCCGCCCCCGGGCACCATGTATACACCTTTTTATTAATTAAGGTGTTATCCTTTATGTATCCTTCAGATGCACATTAATTATCATTTTGCTCTAAATCAAAACAGCTACAATCCATTTTTAATTTGCATTTTAGTCTAAAGTTTGTTAGAAACACTATACACTTATGAAATTAAAGGTAGATTATGGCACGCGTAACAGTTGAAGATTGTATCAAAATAGTTCCAAATCGTTTTACACTTTGTCTTGCTGCTGCTGAAAGAGCGCGCAATTTAGCCTCAGGTGCGGGTAAAACCATTGACGCGAATGATAAAAAGTCTACCGTTATTGCTTTGCGTGAAATTGCCGCAGGCACAGTTGATCCAGATGCTTTGATTGAAAAGGCGATTTCAGGGTCACAGCGTCATTTATCTACTGATCCAGATGAAGATGATGATGTTGTATTTGACACCATGAAAACAATTGGTGCAGATGATCCTCAATTTAGAACAATCGCTGAACGTCAGGCGGGTGATTCGATTGCCATAAAAGATATCGATGAAGCTGATGACGATTTAGATGATGAAGAATAGAGGCTTATGGCCTCTTTTTTTTATTAATTTTCTGTTTTCGGATGAGTAATGTTTTTTAAGCTTTAGCTTAGTCTAGATCTTTGATCAGAAATTTCTTATAGTCTCACGAGTAATCCTGGATAAGTAGTTCTGCAGTAATTTGCATTTCTTTTGAAAGACGGCGAATCATATTAAGGGTTAATGCTCTTTTTTTGTTTAAAATTTCAGAAACACGACCTCTTGTGCTGTGAAGGATGTGGGCAATATCTGTATTGGAAAACCCTGATTGCTCCATTCTAAACTTAAGGGCTTCAATTGGATCGGGATTTTCGATTGGAAAAACTTTTTTTTCGTAGGCATCAACTAAAATAGAGAGAATTTCCAATTCATCTCCATTAGACGTTCCTAAAGAAGAATCCATCAGTAATCCTATATGTTTTAAAGCGTTTGTATAATCATTTTCAGAATGAATTGGTGTAATGTTCATCTTATCCTCCGTATTAATTGTAACAATTTATAATATGTATGGAAAGACAATTAAATCTATTCAACTTTACTCATGGCAATTATTCTATCCCAAAGGTCTTTGGCGACGGGCATGACTGAAAGGCGCGAATGTTTGACCAAAGCAAGATCTTTGAACGTAGGATCTGCTTTTAGCTCTTTAAGGGTTACTTTATGTTTAAACCCTATTTGATAGGTAAAATCAACAACAACCCATGGATTTTTGTCGTCTTCAACAGTTGGATCTGAATAAAATTCTTTGGTGACTTGGACGATACCTTGAATGGCAGGATCTTTGATTGAGTGATAAAAAAAGGCGAGGTCTCCTTTTTTCATCGCTTTTAAATTATTACGCGCTTGGTAATTACGTACGCCATCCCACATGGTAGTGATATCTTGTTTCATTCTGTCCCAGGAATAGCTGCCTGGTTCAGTTTTAATAAGCCAATAAGCCATTTACTCTTTCTCTTTCAAACTGTGGGATTGAAGATGCGCACTCGATATGGGGCAACAATACCTTGCTTCCCTGAACAGGCGAGAAGCAAAGCTTCGAGCACGGATTCAGGGTCCAATTAACAATCATGATCGAAGATCATGACATGTTTTATATAATAGAGTCATGCTCTTACAAGCATGAATTTTGTTTTGGATCCTGAATCTACGTATGAAGCTTCGCTTCAACGAGTTCAGGAAAACAAGAGAGTTATATCAAACTGCGATAACGAATTTGCCCATAATCTGGATATTTATATTAAAACTTCAACCTTTCTTGAATCTTATCATAATCCTCAACATGCTCGATGGCACCAAGTGCTGTGAACGTTAAAGGTGTTGATAAAATGCTTTTGGCAAGTTTCATAATATCTTTGATGGTGACTTTATCAACTTCAGCAATAATTTCTTCCATGGAGATATGGCGTTTCATAACCATTAGATTTTGGGCCAATTGTTCGGATCTTGCATTTGTGCTTTCGCGCGACATGATAAGGGAGGCTTTTAACTGATTCTTTGCGCGTTCGAGTTCAATGTCTTGAATGTTCTGGGTTGAAAGAAAAAGTTCTTCGCTTAAAAGAGGCATTAATTTTTTGACATCTTTGGGGCCAGTGCCTGCGTAAATACCAAAAACACCAATGTCGCTATAGGTACTTGAAAAACTGTAAATGGAATAAACAAGCCCATGTTTTTCACGAATGGTTTGGAATAGACGGGAAGACATGCCACCGCCTAAAATTGTTGAATAAAGTGCAAGGGTATAAAATTCGTCTGCATCAGCCTGGATGCCTTGAAATCCAAATAGAAGGTGGCTTTGTTCGTGATCTTTTTTTAGAAGATGATAGCCGCCTTTATAATCAGCTTTTTCAGAAAGAGGCCTTGGGAATGATTTAAGATTTTTAAAGCGGTTTTGTATTTGGTCTAAAAAAACATCGTGGTTGATATTGCCTGCAGCGGTGACAATCATATTATCTGCTGCATAATGATTTTTCATATAATGCGTAATATCATGACGCGTCAAAGCATTGACGGAATCAACTGACCCTAAAATTGACCATCCCATGGGTTGATTTGGAAAAGCTGTTTCTTGAAAAAGATCAAACACATAATCATCCGGTGTATCAAGGGTTTGGCCAATTTCTTGGATGACCACAGACTTTTCTTTAAGGATGTCTTCTTCATTAAAGGTCGAAAATTGTAAAATGTCAGACAAGATATCAACCGAAAGAGGCACATCTTTGGGCAGCACTTTTGTGTAATAAGCGGTTGTTTCGCGGGTTGTGTAGGCGTTCATATGACCGCCCACTTCATCCATTGAAATCGCTATATCTTTGGCTGATCGCGTTTCGGTTCCTTTAAAGGCCATATGCTCTAAAAGGTGCGATATGCCTTTTTCAGGGATTGTTTCATCTCGTGTGCCAGTATTGACGTAAATACCTAATGAAACGGAATTGCTTTCGGGCATAAAATCTGTTGCAACTTTAAGCCCGTTATCGAGTGTCGTAATCTGAATGTGTTCTGTCATGCGTTTAAATAGCGTTTCTGTAAATGAGTTTTAAAAGCGTTTGCTGATAAAGGTTGCTTCGTTGCTTTTATTAATATCTCGTCTTGGCTTAAGAAAGAAGCTTTTTCGTGAATATTTTTACGAAGCCATTCTAATGTTGGTTTAAATTGGCCCTGTTCGATCTCTTTTTCCACATTTGCGTTTTGATCGCGTAAGCTTGCAAAAAGTTGTGCAGCAATGAGAGATCCCATTGTATAAGAAGGGAAATAACCGATTAGACCTACTGGCCAGTGAATATCTTGCAAGCAACCATTGGATAAAGAGTCAGGTTTAATGCCTAAATATTTAACCATGAAATTGTCCCAAATATCAGGTAGATCAGCGATGTTATAGGTGCCGTCAATCAAGCCTTTTTCAATTTTATAACGCATGATGATGTGGAGTGGATAGGTGACTTCGTCAGCTTCAACGCGAATAAAAGAAGGTTGTACTTGTCTATTGAGTTGAATTAAATTATCGACGTCCCAAGCAGGACCTTTGCCTTCAAAAATTTGTTTTAAGTGAGGTGCTAAAAAGCTAACGAAATGGGGGTTGCGACCAATTTGTTTTTCATAAAACAAGGATTGGCTTTCATGGAGTCCCATGCCACGTGCTTGTCCCGCAAGTTGCGCTGACCAAGCATCAGGTAAACCTTGTTCATAAAGTGCATGACCTGTTTCATGGATGACACCATAAAGGGCGGACACAAAATCATTTTCGTCATAACGCGTTGTAATACGGACGTCATTGGTAGACCCACCGCAAAAAGGGTGCGTCGATATATCTAATCTTCCAAAATTTTTATCAAAGCCTAGGAAATCCATGATCTTAAGGCCAAGTTCTTTTTGACGTTCAATAGGGAAGGGGCCTTCGAGCGCAATAGGTTTTGTCTCATTTTCTTGTTTATGAAGCACTTTTTGAAGAAAATCAGGTAAAAATGTTTCAAGATCATTGAAAATAAGATCAATTTTTTTGCAATTGCTACCAGGATCAAATTCATCAACAAGGGCTTCGTAAGGTGTGCAGCCTAATTTTTCAGCTTTGGCTTCGCCCATTTGACGTGCTAGATCAAATATTTTCTTGAGGTTTGGAAGCAACATTTTGAAATTGTTTTGAGGTCTAGCTTCTCGCCACACCATATCTGTTTCGTTGGTGAGTTCGGTATATTCTTTTAATAAATTATCTTCAATGGCGTTTTGGTGAATGTAATATCTTTTAAGTTCGTTCAAATTTGCTTTTTGTTCTGGTGTTAAATTTTGGGATGACGCATTTTCAAGTGCTTCTGCAAAGCCTGAATCTTTAATTATTTGTTGAATCATGAGGTTAAGCATGGAGGATTGCTCGCCACGTAGGCTTGCAGCGCCTGTTGGCATCATGGTTGAGGCGTCCCAATTGAGAATGCCTAAAATATCTTTGATTGTATTAATTTTTTTTGATTTTTCTTCTAGAAAGGCATAGGCGCTCATTTTCATGTCCTCGTAAGAATGGGTTAGGGTGCTACTCTTTTTAATACATCAACATGTATCGGGTCAAGCTTTGGGTGGAGATGCTGAATAGACTTCCAAATAAAACCTGATTTAGGGTCAATCCAATAGAAGTTTTCATAGTGCCAGTTAATGTCTTTGACATGAACTTTTTCTGATATTTTGAGTGTATCATAATTCATTTCATAGATAATAATAGATTCGGGTTTGACAATCGAATAAGTCGCAATGGCTTTAAGATTTTGTTTAGCTTTGCGATTAAGATCTAATTCGAATGTTCGTTGTAAAGGTTTTTTGATTGTATGTAATCCTGCTTTGAAAATATCATCTTGATATACCCGAACTATTTCAGAATGTGGGTAGGAAGATGAGAGATGAGCAAGCGGAACGTATTCTTCATACTTGAGCATTGCGAATTCCGAAATCTGACGACCACCACAGTTTGAAAGAGGAAGGGTATCCCGGAGTCCCCATAAATTATGGGGTAGTCCATAGCTTCGAACAACACGACCATAACGCGTTACAAGCACTTCTTTTTCTGAACTATACCAAAAAAGTTGGTCATTAAGTATCTGACCTAAAATAATTAATGAAGGTGTGTTGGAGTGAATCTTGGCAGCCAAAGATGCATATGGTAGCTTTGAAATACTTTCGCGGGTGATTTGTGCTTTGTTGTTTTTAAAGAATGATTGTGGCGCATTTAAGTTGGTTTTGCTACAAGCGCTTAAAAGCGCACCAGTACAAAATACAAAGATTATAGGAAATATTTTGGGAATGTTACGATTTAAGAAAATAAGCATTACAACCCTTTGGATGTTGGTATCAATAAGCAGTGTTTTAAAGGCTGAATTATGGGTAACACAACAAAATGGAATGACGCAAGAAGCCTCTGTTCATACAGACCTTATTGAAAAAAGTGTGGATTTAAAAAAGCAACAAATTCTGCTTGAGGGTGAAGTTGCTAAACCAGGTTTGTATCAATTTCAAAAAGGAACCACTTTGTCGAAGATATTGATTCAAGCAGGTGGTTTTACACCGATTGCTTATCCAATAGGCGCTATTTTTATACGTGATTTTAAAAACTGTCCTAAATTACGTGATCGTATGATTGTTGAGGCTGATTACGTGCTGCTTCAACTAAAACCAGAACTTGATATACTCATTGAACCAGGTGATCAGTTAATTATTCCCAAACGCCCTAGCCATGTGTGGGTAAGTGGGGATGTGGTGGCGCCAAAAGCAATACAATTTGAATCAGGGCTCGACACCTATGATTATATAAAAAAATGCGGTGGATTGAAAAATCATAAAAGTGGTTCAGCATCTTATGTTGAAATGCCGAATGGAGAGATCCAAAAGTTAGCAATTGAATCATGGCATTATAAAAAGTTTATGATTTCACCAGGATCAAAAATTGTTGTGCAGTAGATACAGGAAAATAAAATGAATTTGGCAGAATTTGGATTTAATTGTTTGTTTGGCTTAGGGATTTTTTTGCTTTCCGTAACAATTACGCGATTAATGATTCGTATTAATATTGTTGATAAACCGAATGAACGTTCATCGCATATTGTGCCAACACCAAGAAGTGGTGGGGTCGCAATTGTTTTAAGTTTTACCTTGGGTGCTTTTATTGTTCTATTTTTAGAATCTCGGTTTGATTTGCCTATGCATCAATTTTTTGCCGTGATTGTAGGTGCTTTTTTTATGGCGTTTATTGCTTTCATTGATGATGTTAAAGGATTGCGACAAATCATTAAATTTTCAGGACAATTTTTGAGTATCATTGTTATTTTAGTGTCAGGGCTTTATTTTAAGCAACTCTCTTTTCCCTTTGCAAATCCAATTGAATTATCACCGATTCTTGGTATGGGCATAACACTTTGCTGGTTTTTGTTTTTTATGAATGCCTTTAATTTTATGGATGGATTAAATGGATTAGCGGGTGGTTCTGCTTTGGTTGCATCCATTTTTATGTGTATTTTAGGGTATTTGTCAGGTTTTTACGTTGTTTACATATTGTCGATGATTTTAGCTTTTGCGATCTTAGGTTTTTTGATTTTCAATTTTCCAAAAGGAAAAATTTTTTTAGGTGATACAGGTAGCCAATATGTGGCGCTTATATTGGCAGTGATTGGTGTTATTGCTTCACAAAGTACAATTGTTTTTGTGTCTGAAATGAGTGTACCATTTTTATTTTTTATTTTTGTTTTTGATGTGATTTTGACACTTATTAAACGGTTGATGAGACGTGAAAATATTTTTCAAGCACATAAATCACATTTATATCAAATGCTTAATCAATCAGGTTTTTCACATGTTTTTGTGACAATACTTCATTTAGGATTTATGATCATTGGTGGGTTAAGTGTTTTGTACTTATATCAGCATGGTCCTGAAAACACGCTTAAAATATTTGCCATTTTATTCAGTATTGCTGTTGTTTATGCCATTATTGTGCAACGTGTTTATGGACGTAGCGTAAAATGATATTCCAAGATATTGGAAACAAAATACTCAATATTTTTTTGCCACCCTTATGTTATGGATGTCAAAAACCGCTACTTGAGGCACAGAAACTTTGTGGTGAATGTTGGGTAAAATTGCAATTCATTAGGTCACCTTCTTGCGTGACTTGTGGCCTTGCCTTTGATGTGGATATGGGCGAAAACGCAGAATGTCTTTCATGTTTAGATGGAGATTTCCCCTTTGATTTAATGCGTTCTGTACTTAAATACGATGAATTTTCAAAAAAACTGATTATGCGTTTTAAACATAATGATCGGACGGAATTATTGCCTCTTTTCATGGATTGGTTTGCACTTTACGTTAAAGATTTTAAGAATATCGATATTGTTATGCCGGTACCTTTGCATTGGAAAAGATTGTTCAAACGTAAATATAACCAAAGTGCGTTATTGGCACAAAAATTAGCCAAAAACATCAATTGTTCTTTTGATCCCTTTAGTTTAAAAAGGATTCATGCAACCCAACCTCAACATGGGAATAAGCAAGAGCGCGCTTTAAATATGAAAGATGTTTTTTCAATTTCGAGTGAAGCTATAAAAAAATTGAAGGGTAAAAATATCCTATTGATAGATGATGTGGTTACTACGGGGGCAACGATAAAAGCCTGTGCTGAAATTTTAAAAGAAAATGATGCACAAAAAGTTTTTGTATTATCGATAGCGCGTGTTAATTTACCTCTGTAATCTTATGTTTTGTAACATTTAATCTGTTCAGGTTATGTGGCAAAGTCTAGAAAGATAGAGAACCGGAACGGAGTGTATTCTTCATACATGAGTACCGGAAGCGGAGGTCTGACGACGAATTTGCCCATAGGGTGGACAGATCAGGGAACATTGGGAGATATTGATGGGAAGTAGTACTCGCTTTACAGTTATTTCGGTGATTATAGCCGTGTTGATAGGTGTTATAGCCTATAAGGTTGAACCATATTTTTCAAAAAAAGGAGTTACCGTGAGTAACGTTATTATTTATTCAACAGCGACGTGTCCATATTGTGTTAAAGCAAAACAACTTTTGACCTCTAAAAATGTTCAATTTACAGAATATTTTGTGGATAAAGATCTTGAAAAACGTGAAGAAATGTTAAAATTATCCGGTGGTCGAAGGACAGTGCCTCAAATTTTTATTAATGATAAACATATTGGCGGCTGTGACGACTTATACCAATTGGAATCAGATAAAAAATTGGATGATCTTTTGAAAAAGTAATCAATCTATATCAAAGCCGGATATACATATTGAAAATCCTTAGGATTTGCAAATTGTAATTTAGTTTTGAAAAAAGATCAATCCTTGATATTTTATTTCAATCTTCCTACAATTAGATAATACGACTTAATTGGAGGATAGAATGTTTAAAATTAATTTACTTTTTTACGCTCTTTTCGGTTCTTTTATATTAACGAATTCGTCTGTATTAGTGGCGCGTGATGCGGGTGATGAATCAAATAAAGAGGAAAAAATCCTTCTTTCTTTTGAAACGGTAGACAAAAAAAAAGAAAAAAGACATAACAAAAGAAGCCGTTACGATATTGTTCCTAATCCACTAGATATGAATAGTTTTTTTATTGTTGATCGATTAGACAGCAAACGTAAACGTGTCAAAACATCGAATGTGCAAATGGAAGTTGTCGATCCATGGTTGAGTGATCAACGCTTTATAGGTGCTAAAGATAAAAGTGGGAATATGGTTACGACGACTAGAAGTAATCATAGTGTTGCAGCTGATTTAGGTTTGTTTAATCCAGAAGATTTGCATGCGATTAATGCGGAAATTGCTGAATTGCGTTCAGACTTATATCGACAATTCCATCAAAATTATGTTCAACAAGCAGGTGGTAGATTTAAATTTAATGGGTCAGAAGGTATTTATACTAAATTTAAAGATATGCGTTCTGAAGAAGAATTGCATGATGGTTTTTATGAAGGTATGAATTTAACGCAAGTAGGCTTCTATGAAAAAATGAATATAGGTCGTGATGATCTTATTCAATTAATGGAAAAAAGTGGTAAATTGCTTCTTCAAGTACAACCACATTTAAATATGGGTGCTTTTGCTAAAGCGCTTTATGATCGAAGAACTAAAGAATTTCAAGAGATTGCAAATTTATACGTTGGTGATGGGAATGATGAAATTTCCTTTAACGGTTTTTTGGAGCAGCTTGATAGAACAGACGCTTTTTTAGAAAACACACGTCAAGTCTTTCAATCAATTTTGTCCTTGGAAACCCTTGAGGTTATTAAACAAAAACCAGTTGTCAATGCGGATGGGTCAAATAAATTTGTACCTATTGCGATGAAAACAGGGTTAGATCGTTAATTCACGATCTTCTTGAAAAGCCTGGCTTATAACAACCAGGCTTTTTTTATTGGTAATTTTATGAAAAGCCATTACATTATCTGTAAAGAGGATGAATATGGTTACACAACGAAAAGATCAATCTTCCGTTATGGTGGAAGAACGCGTTAAAACACGAAAACCTAAATTATATAAGGTTATTCTTCATAATGATGATTTCACCACGATGGATTTTGTCGTTTATATTTTAAAAACAATTTTTCATAAAGCACACGCTGATGCTATTCAGTTAATGCTTGATATTCACCAAAAAAAATCCGCTGTTTGTGGTATATATCCTAAGGATATTGCTGATACAAAGTCTCAAGAAGTGATTCGTTTGGCACGTTTAAATGATTTTCCATTGCTTTGTACTGTTGAAAAGGAATGAAAGATGCTGTCGCATTATTTAGAAGAAACAATTAATCGCGCTTTTTTATATGCGAATGAATATCGACATGAATATGCAACGCTTGAGCATCTTCTTCTATCGTTATTGGATGATCCAGATGCTAAAGAAGTTTTAGAAGGCTTAAGTCTTGATATCAAAAAATTCAAAGAAGAATTATCGATCTATTTAGCAGACTTACCCATTTCGATGAGCGATCAACCAAAAGAAGTCCCAAAGCCAAGTGCGGGATTACAGCGTGTTATTCAACGCGCTCTTGTTCATGTTCAATCATCTGGTATTAAAGAAGCGACAGGTGCCACTGTTCTTGTTGCATTATTTGCAGAACATGAATCGGATGCGGTCGGATTTTTGGTTGACCATGATATTGCACGTTTAGATGTGCTAAATTATATTGCGCATGGCATTTCAAAACAATTGCAGTCTTTTTTGCCAGGCAAAACGGATAAAGAAGCACCTAAGCCAACACAAGATGCAAAAAAAGAAAAAAAATCAGCGCTGGAAGATTTTTGCAGAAATCTAAATGAACTCGCCAAAATTGGTAAAATCGATCCTCTGATCGGTCGCACGCTAGAGATTGAACGTTCCATACAAATTTTATGTAGACGTAATAAGAATAATCCTCTTTTTGTGGGTGATCCAGGTGTCGGTAAAACAGCGATTGCTTATGGGTTGGCAAAACTCATTGCTGAGGGTCAAGTCCCTGATGCCTTAAAAGAAGCAGTGATTTTTTCTCTTGATTTAGGCGCTTTACTTGCAGGTACACGTTATCGTGGTGATTTTGAAGAAAGATTGAAGCAAGTTTTAGTAGAGCTTCAACAGCATAAGTTTCCTATTTTATTTATTGATGAAATTCATACGATTATTGGTGCTGGCGCAACGCATGGCGGCGGTATGGACGCTTCTAATCTTTTAAAGCCAGCACTTGCTAATGGTGAGCTTCGTTGTATGGGGTCCACGACTTATAAAGATTATAAAGCCTCGTTTGAAAAAGATCATGCTTTTGCCCGTCGCTTTCAAAAAGTAGATATTTTAGAACCTACAGTACTTGAAACAATTAAAATTTTGGAAGGCTTAAAATCAGCTTACGAAGATTATCATCATGTGAAATTTACCGATGATGCTTTGGAAGCAGCCGTTCTTTTATCGCAACGTCATTTATCCGATCGAAAATTGCCTGATAAAGCGATTGATGTTATTGACGAAACAGCGTCACATCAAAAGATTTTTGGGGACATTTCAAAAAAAATTGATGTCAAAGAAATCGAAATGGTCATTGCTAAAATGGCGCGTATTCCTGAACGCAGCGTGACTAAAAATGATCGCTCGCTGTTGAAGGATCTGTCGAAAAATCTTAAACATGTTATTTATGGTCAAGACGATGCGATTAAAGTTTTGGTGGATGCGTATAAATTAGCGCGGGCAGGGTTGCGTGATCCACAAAAACCAATTGGTTCATATTTACTGACGGGACCAACAGGCGTTGGTAAAACGGAAGTTGCGCGTCAATTTGCACGTCTTTTAGGGATTGAAATTATCCGTTTTGACATGTCCGAATATATGGAAAAACATTCCGTTTCGCGCCTTATTGGGGCGCCTCCAGGTTATGTAGGTTTTGATCAAGGTGGGCTTTTAACAGATGCGGTTGATAAACATCCACATTGTGTTGTTTTATTAGACGAAATTGAAAAAGCACACCCCGATTTATTTAACATTTTGCTTCAAGTCATGGATTACGGCAAATTAACCGATCATACAGGTAAAAATGTTGATTTCAGAAATGTTATTTTGGTCATGACAACCAATGCAGGCGCTGAAGAACTTTCAAGGCGCGCTATAGGTTTTGGTCAAAGTATTCGAACGGGCGATGATGAGGAAGCAATTAAAAGGCTTTTCACACCTGAATTTAGAAACCGTCTTGATTCAATTATTCGTTTCAAAGGTCTGAGTGCTGAAATTGTTTTAAAAGTTGTTGATAAATTTATTATGGAGCTTGAAGTTCAGCTTTCAGAAAAAAATATTACGATTCGTTTGACTGAGGAAGCTAAAAACTGGTTATGCCAAAAAGGCTATGATCCACTTTACGGCGCACGACCAATGGCCCGTATTATTGCTGATCATGTTAAAAAACCAATGGCTGAAGAAATTCTTTTTGGCGGCCTTCAAAAAGGTGGTATTGCAGAATTTGTAAAAGAGGGTGATGGTCTGGTTTTAAAGGTGATACCATTTAAAAAAACAGTTCTATCTAAAAAAATAAAAGAAAATAAGATTGAGAATGAAAAAGTAAATTAATTAATAAATTCTGTTATGTTTTGAATTAATTTATTGTAAAAGTAATAAGTAAATAAATAAAAAACTTTTTTACTTTGTTTGTTGAAATTTCAAAAAATAATATTGAAATTAATATAAATTTAATGTATTTTTACATATGCCAACTTAAGAAATATAGAATTTTTTTTAATTTGAAATGAAAAATTAACTTATTATAATTTGAAGGGAATACATTAAAATGAAGAAACATTTATTAATAAGTTTTATCGCATTTAATCTTTTGTTGTCGCAAGCATATGCTTTTACACCAGAGGAACTTGAACAAGCACAAAAAAGTTTGAACGAACCTTATCCACACATGATGTATGTTCCTGTTTTCACGCAAAGTCAAATTGAGGAAGAAGCTCAAAGATTGCATGATGTTGCAGTACGAAAATCACAAGAACAAAAAATGCGTGACTTAAAAATTCAAAAAGAGAGAGCAATTAATTATTTATATTTGCGAACGGATTGTTCTAAAAAGGATGCTATTGCGCAAGTTGAAGCTGAAGATTTTGATGTTTTTAAGTTTAATGCGGAATGTGAAGCTGAAGAAGCAAGACAGTTGGCGGAAATTGAAGCTGAACGAGCAAGATGGGAAGCTGCACAAGTAAGACTGAAAGCGGAACTTGATGCGGAATTTGCTGCAGAAGAAGCGGAACGATTTGCAGAGGAAGTAAGGTGGGGGGCGGAACGTGCTGCTGAACAAGCAAGATGGGAAGCTGCGCGTGCTGCAGAAGTAGCAAGAGAGAGTGCAGAAGATACATGTTGGGAAGTGGAACGTGTTGCTCAACGTGCTGCAGAAGAAGCAAGAATATGGAAAATTGATGCTTTGATAGAGGGTGGTATAGATTGGGTAGAGGCTCCTCAATATGTTGAAGAAAATCTAAATCTAGATGTTGATGCGTTTTTGAAACTACGCAATGAAAAAAAAGCGGCGATCGAAAAAAGATGTGAGTTATTAGGGGCGTTATCGGAGCATGGCTTTGATTATCAAATGGCGGATGTGATTTTGAAAGATTCAAGTTTTAATCTTCCTGATCTTTTAGCTTTAGAACGCGAAAAATTGGAAGTAATAAAATCATTGATGTATCAGGATCGTTCTTATAAAGAAGCTGTTGATTTTGTAAAAGATGTAAATTTTGATGCTGATGCATTTTTTAGAGCAGAAGAAAAAAAATTACAGAAAAAACTTAAAAAAAAAATGCTTCTTTGTACAATAAATAAGAAAATCCAAA